>JAAYQE010000247.1 GCA_012519455.1 Syntrophomonadaceae bacterium | reverse complement strand
TAATAACCCTGAGCAAGTTTTTGTATTAAAAAACTTAAGTAACGAGAAGGTAGATATTTCTTTTAGAGATGAACAGGAAGTCAAAAAAATTATTGATCGTATTATAATGCACGACCGAGGGGTGTCTTTAAACAAATCTAGTCCCCGAATAGAAGTTATGCGAAAAGACGGGACAAGGTTGACCGCGACTTATCCACCGGTTTCAGAGAATTTAACTTTTGTATTAAGGAAGCAGCTTTCTCAAGTTTTAACTATGGAGCAATTTATAAAAACAAATACACTGGATGAAAAAATTTGGGAGCTACTAGAAGCTCTGGTTAAAGGGCGAGCAAATATATTGATTTCAGGAGGAGGTGGTTCGGGAAAAACAACCTTAGTTAGGTCCTTGTTTGGGCTAACAAATCCTATGGCCCGTACATTAGTGATCGAAAGCGATAGAGAATTATTTTTGAAAAAACACTTTCCCAATCGGGATGTAGTGGAATTAGAGGAACATCCAGAGGCAGGAAGTCCCCTAGGAGATCTTTTCCGTACGGTTTTAAGGTATTCCCCCAATCTAATTATTGTGGGAGAATTCCGAGGCGCAGGTGAGGCTAGAGAGGCGATAAGGGCTTGCGAACGAGGGCATTATGGGTCCATGGCCACGGCTCATTTTGACTCTCCTCAAGAAGCGATTGAAGGGACGGGAAGGCTTTTATTAGAGGAAGGATTTAATGCAAGTCCACAAATTGCAACCTTAATGGTTGCTGGGGCTTATAACATTGTGGTGCAAATGTTTGGAGATTCTACCCGAGGTATTATTAAGGTTGAAAGTATTACTGAAGTTAATGTTCATCATGACCAGGTTAAGTTTAACGATCTTATAAAATGGATTCCGGATGTTCGCGATTATAGTGTTGGGTACTGGGATATAGTGGGTTTACCTAGTACACAGCTTTTATCTAGACTAAGACGATATGGAATGGATTTACCAAAATATTTTGCCCAAAAAAACCCATAAATATAGAGATTTTTGGAGGGAGACGGCAAAGGAGACTGTTTTATGATTTTTTATGAATGGCTCATATTGGTGGGCTTGTTTCTAGTTACGTTTATTTTTTTTATATTAATCGTTGGCATAATAAAAAAACAAGCCACTATAGATTGGCTAGAAAAAATTGAAGCAAAACAAAGAAAAAAAATTAATTTATCAAATTCAATACAGGCTTGGTTAATAAAAGTTGAACAAAATTCAATAGTGCCTAAGTTTTTACGAATAACTCCCATATATATATTAAGCGCTAGCTTATTATCTGTCGGATTATTTATTTTTGGTTTCTTTTATCTTAATAATTTGCCGGCTGCGATTTTGTTATTTATTGTTGGATTGGCTTTCCCCCAACAGATGATTATTAGAAAAGACCTGATTAGGCAAGAAAAAATCTTAGAGCAATTAGGCACCGCAGTAAGAATATTTGCAGCTGAATACGCAGATACTCCACAAACATTTCGTGCCATTAGTAATACGGCAGATCGGTTGCAAGAGCCGATGGCCGGTATTTTTTTGAAGGCCAAGAAGGATTTTTTAGCCGGGTTAGCAGTAGATGACGTGATGTTGGGTATGTATACAAGCTTAAAAACTGAATATGGAAAAATGTTTGTTCAATTATTGAGGCTTTCAGCCGAAGATGAGGCTACGAAGCCGTTGTTTTTAAAACTAGCTATGCGTATTTCCTCTCAGCAAGATTTGATCCGACGCAATCGAAAAGAAGTAACCGCGGATCGAATTGTATCCGCTTTAATTAACGGAATGATCATACCAACATTTTTGATCATTAATTACATTGTTCCGGAAGCGTTTCAATTTTTTACTCACACATCTCTTGGAAAGGGAATTGTCGTTATTAGTATTGTGTCTATTATGTCAGGTATGATATTAGATATTTTTGCTACTAGAGGAGTAACTTATGAGTAACTATTATTTAATTCCCGGTTTTTTAGGAATAAGCATGATTGTCATGCTGTTGTCGGTAGTTATCGTTTGGTTTTTTACTAGACAAGCCGACTTCTTAAAACAAAGGTTTAACCAAATAAAAGATAGGTTGACCCAAAATATACAGTATAAAGAAATGGCGGTTAAAGAGGAAGTAAACCTGAAGCCCTTGTTATTAGGCTTACTTGTCGGGCTTGTTTTAGGCTTGCTGTTAGGATGGGGAACAGAATACCTTTGGTTAAGTCTTTCCATCTGTGGCTCCATAGGGATTATTGCCTCTCTTTTTATTAAAAAGAGCCTTGATGATTTAGAGCGTCTAAAAAAAATAAAGGAATTAGCCATTCTACATGAATCAATCAGTTTTTATGGTGATGCAGGGTATACTATTCAGCAATCATTACAGATGGCTTCAACCTTAACCCCCATGCTTCGTCCGGCAATATTCCGTTGTCTTGCGAATTGGCCATATGGTTCAATTCAGGCCCTATATAAATTTGCAGAAGGAGTAAACTTGCCGGAAGCAGAAATTTTAGCCAGCATATTAGCTCATGCAGAAGAAAGCGGCATAAAATTTGGGCAAAATGCAATGGAAGAAGAAGCACATGCATTAGAATCCCTGCGACATTCGCTAGTTGAAATTAAAATAATGAGCAAGCCCATGTATTTTGCGGCTTATCGAGCCCTACCCTTGTTTTCAGTAAGCAGCATTGTTGTGGGGGCATTGATTTATCGAGTAATTATTATGCTGAAAAGCCTGGCTGGAGTCTAAAAAAAAGGGGGTATTAAGATTGTACAATTTATGGCGGGATTGCGAAGGGCTAGCAACGATTGAAATATTGGCAATAGCCGTAGCATTGGTTCTCCTGGTTATTATCGGCTTTTCAGCTCTTAAAGGGGGTGTGCAGTCAGCAGCTACTAACTTGGGACAAAAAATTGATGATTCGGTTGCTAACGATGGGACTGGGTGGTGATTGTTTTTATGGGGTTGCAAAAAATTTTCTTGGATCAGAGGGGAGGGGTGCTATCTATTGAATGGCTAGTTTTAATCGTGGCCAGCGCACTCTTGACCGTAATCACGGTGGCGACTTTAACTCCCAGTGTCAAAAATTCTCACAATACGATCGTCAACAAGGTTACGGGCTTAATGGGCTCCGGTTTTTAAGAAGAAAAAAGGGCAGCGCGGCGGTAGATTTTTTAATTATATCCACCTTAATCTTTTTTATTCTTTTTGTCGGGACCGATTATTTTTTAATTTTTGCTCAACATCAAGTGGCTAAACATGTTATGCACTATCATCTAGAACGAGTTCGAGTGGAAGGGTGGCTGAGTGCGGCTGAAGAAAACGCAATAATTGACAAGTATAATGCCGTAGGAATGCAGGTAGCTAAAATAATCTGCACCAATCAAAACAACTCAGTTCGAGAAAAGGAGGGAGGGGAACGTGTTTATAAAAATCCTGATAATCCGGACAATAGCCAAATTGAACTTAGAATAACCTTAAAACCTAATCAAAGACCCTTTTTGTTAGGCAGTTTAATAGGGGCTGCAACCGCAGATGATGATTTTAGAATAAAAGTGGGGGGATTTGTATTGAGTGAAAAAGTTCCTTCTTAATCGTAGAGGAGCCGCCATTCCTGTTGTATTTCTATTAATCATTCCTTTAATGTTTGCGATAGGCATTGGTGGTTTTAAAATTGTATCAATGATAACGATTGCGGATATAGACATACAAGAATCTGTAGCTTATGCGGTTAAAGATGCGGCTGGACGAATGCATCAAGAATCCCAAGCAGATGGCTATATGCGAATCGTATCGGATTCGGCGCATGAATCCTTTCGCCTTAGTTTGGCTAAAAACTTAGGGTTAAACAAAGATGACTTAACGCCTGTTACTTCAAAATTTGCAGGGGCACCACGATATTGGTTGATGGTTTATAATGGTCATGACGATTACGCCGGAGCAGCAAGCTGCCGGTTGTATTATTTTAACGGCATGACGGTGACCGTGACAGAGCTTATTAACAATGGTTTCCCGCAATCATTTGCTATATCTGAAACAGGAATTGTTTTAGGAGAGGGGGGGAGTTATGCCGTTAAGTTAGAAACGCCAGGAGTAGTTGCCTTGATAGAAATAGAGCCGAAAAAAATAGTAGCAGGAAATATAAATAAAATTCAAAGATGGGCTTCCGCCCGAATGGTTTCAGTAGGGGGAAGTTTTTCGATCATTTAAAAAAATTATATTAAAGAGGGGAGGGGAGATTTTTGAGTTTGTGGAGAGATCAATCTGGTCTATCGACGATAGAAATTTTGGTTGGAATGATCGTATTGGTGTTACTTGCGATTATTTCATTTGCTGCCTTAAGAGGTGGGGTAGAAGGAGCCAGCCGTTCTCTTGGAGATAAAACAAAAGGTATGGTAGACAGCTCTAGCGCTACGGTAAAAACTGATGGAACGCCGGATGTAACCTTAGAGTTCAAGGTAAACACCCCTTAAAACCAACTAAATGATTGCAAGCCACCCCCTTTTTTATAAGGGGGTGGCAATTGCTTTTAGGAGATGATCTTATAAAAAAAAGAGCCGTTATTATCGGAGGAGCATTATTTTTGCTGCTTATTGGGCGTTTTGTATATGGGCAATATTATGACTATCAAATTGAAAAGGCCGTTAACAATATAACGACCGTTTTTTTAAAGGCTGTTGTAGAGGGAGAGGCAAACAAGGCCAAAGAACATACGTCTGGCCATATTATGTGGGATTTAGCTGCCAGAGAATTGCCCTCCGCAAAACTAATTCAGCTAACTACAGAAACAACAGCTTATAGTGATACCTGGGCACAGGTAGAGAGTATCGTTCAGCTTGAATGCAGTGACGGATTAAATGACGTTGGTTTTTATACAGTGAGCCTATCTAAAGAAAATGGAGAATGGAAAGTAGTAGATTTTTTAAAAGAGGCTTATTTTGTTAAAGGAAAAACCTTAAGGGCAACGGAAGTCCAAAGCCGAGAAATTAAAACCGTGTTTTCCTCTTTTTTGAATAATCTTATTGATAATAAGACCTTAGAGGCAAAAAAACAATTGGCAGGGGTTGCTAAAGAGGCTTATGAATGGGGCCTTCCCAAAACAACCGAATCCCCTATAAAAAGCTTTTCGGATTTACAGGTAGAATCTTTATGGTTCCGAGATAAAACAACCGCTGCTAAATTTGTTTATAAAGTAGACAATCGACCAGTGGAGGTAATTGTATATTTTTATAAAACCTTAAACGATGGATGGAAAATCATTAAAATCTAAGATGAGTTCGGTGCTTGGTGCTTTTTGATCACTTTTTGGATTGGGAGGGAAAATTTTGGAAAAACTCAAGCTCAATATTGTCTATTTGGCCCTGTGCCTAATGATCGCAGGGCTAATTTTTGTCCCAGGAAAAGCGCTTGCTGCTATCTACGAATCAAAATATCAAATAGGAAGCGATACTTACTATATTAACGGTAAACAAAAGAAAATGGACGTTGTCCCCTTTATTGAGAACGATCGGCTTTTTGTACCGGTTCGATATATCGCTTATGGTTTAGGGCTTAAAGATGAAGATATTAATTACGTGCATGATACGGCCATAATCAAGGGCAAAAAGGAAGTGCGCTTAACGATTGGCGTTTCCTCGGTGTCGATTAACGGTTCAATTAAAAACATTGATGCAATCCCGACGATTAAAAATGATCGCATTTTTTTACCGGTCCGGTATGTTACAGAAGCCCTCGATGGTAATGTTGAGTGGCAGGAAGAAACCCGAACGGCAATTATTCGAGGGGATGGAAAAGGGACACAAGAAAAGCTTAATAGGTTTGATCTTATAAGCATGTTGCAAAAGGTTTTTTATAGATACAACATCAATGTATCGGACGATGTTTTGATTGAACTTATTAATAATGCCTTTAACGAGGGTTTTACGAGTAACGAGGAGATTGTCAATAACGTAGTTAATAACGTATTTTATAGACTTGGCGATAACCGACAGGATATTAAAAAAGAAGTTGTCCAAGAAATTATTGACCAACTGACAATAAACAACGCGAATGTTTATCAGATAACCACGGAAACCAACCAGTTTTACAATGAGATAAAAGCCATGCTAACCCAGTTAAACATTGATATCCCCAATAGTATTTTGATGAAAATTACGAATAACGCTATAACCAACAACTTATCTCCTCAATACGTTGCCAATATTTTAAAGAATATATCAAGCGAAACGCTAAACGAGATTATCAATGAAGCTTTAACTAATAATCTAAATCCCGACCAAATAATCAATAATATTGTAAACAACATTAATGATACTCAGTATTCTTCAGAAAACATCTCGCAAGTGGTCCGGGAGACTTTGAGAGAATTGAGGACTGAAAATATTGTTCCCTACCATTCTCAATATCCAACACTTTTTGCTTCCAACGTGGAAAGCTGGGATTTTTCACTAGAAGAATGGGTGGATCTTATGGATTTAGCTAACCGGGTTAATTTAAGACAAGATCAGGTTATTCAGGGAGACGCGCTCATTATTAAAGGCAATTCCTTGGTTCAGGAAATAGAATTTGACAACACATCGATTGTAAAAATTACGTTCTTTAATCGCAATGATGAGATCACCTTAAAACATTCCATTTTAAAACAAAACAATAAGTTTTATTGTAACCAAGAGGATGCTGGAGCGATCGTCTCTTTACTTAAATTAGCGACTGCGTAGGAGGAATTCATATGAAAAAGAAGATAGCAATATTGTTGGTTTTGGTTTTTCTTTTAGAGGGGATTTGTTTTTGTACAATTGCATATGGGAATACGCCTATAGGTGATGGATCAAAGGATATAAGGCGTATATGTATAAGAAGCGGATCGAGTAGTCAAATTGGCGAATTCCCTGATTATCTAATTCCATATTTATATGGATATGACATGACAAATGGAATAGGAATGCAACTAGAAACCCAAGGTGTTGAGCGGGAGGGGGCTTGGGGCGAGTATCAATATTATGTTAGTTTTTCATTACCCAAAACCGGTGGGGTGTGGTATATAACAGGAACACTTGTAGAATTTAATCAAAAAGATAGCCCTGATTTTGGACATATGTTTCATGAATGGGGTATTTGGTATACTTTCACCCTAAACAACGTTCAATCCTTACCTCCTGACGGTGGGCCCGGAAGCATAATTCCTCCCGGAGGCGGCGGGGGCGGACAAAACTTGGATTTGCAACTATCCTGGGAGAATGGGGCAACCATTACCAATGCAAGCCGACAAGCAACGTTAGTGGTTGCTAAAACTCCCTCAGACTTAACTTTAGAATACAGTCTAAATGGTGGATCTACTTTTGTGCCTCTCCCCGCAAACCGAGTAATTCAATTTGCCTGGGGAGCGAAATACGGAACAGTAGTAGTTCGGGGGACTAAAGGGGGTGCAACGGTAGAAAAAAGCATTGGCATTTTCGTTCAATGATGATGAACCTTAAGAAAGGCAGGTGATGTTGCTTAGTGAAAGTGCTTCGCAAACAAACCTCAAAAAAATTACTGGTGATTCTTTCTTTACTAATTGGTTTAGGCGCCGCTGGGGGCGCTTTTTATTATTTAAAAACTTACCAGCTTGATCGAGTAGAATATGAAAATGTAACGGTCGCAGCTAGACAAATACCGGTTCGAACCATTGTGCAGGAGTCAGATCTAAGAAGTGAAAAAGTAATCAAAGGGGGACGGCTTAAAAATAGCATCCAAGAGCCGCATAACCTGATTGGTAAAATAACTTTAACTACAATTCTTGAGGGAGAGCAAATTCATCGTGACAAAGTCACCTCCCTTGAGTCGGTTATTGAGCCCTATGAGCGATTAGTGGCTGTGCCTATTGATGATCCTGTACAATGCGTGGGCAATACAATTGAGGAGGGCGACATTGTAGACGTGATTTTGCAAACGTCTACAGAAAAACCTCCAATTATATTAGCCAGCGGGATACGCGTTTATGAATTGCGTTCTAAAGACGGACAGTCTATTAAAAAACCTTCACAAGGAGATATGGGAATTGTTGCTGGTATGGTACAAGATGTTGCTAGTTCAAGCAGCATTCAAATTGTACCCGGGTCAATAGTTTTAGTTGTACATGAAGACCAGGCGGCTCTCTTTGCTAACTCAATAGTAGGAGGAAAAGTGTATTTTATTAAGCGGGACAATACTTTAGAGCCACAAAAGCCAAAGAATGTCGTTGACTTCACGGAAGAAGAGTTAGCCCAACAATCGGAAGCAGAAATGACAGGTGGTGCTAGCAATGGTTGAAGAAAAAGTAAAAACCGAAAATAAAAAAGAGGTTTCTGATGAAAACATCTTAAATCGTATGCGCAATCTTTTTACTATTAATTCAACCAAGACTTTTCAAAGCAGAACAAATCTTCTAACGCTTGATGATGCGGTTCGTTATGTGGAAGAAAAGATGTACTTTTTAGCCGAAACCGAACCAGAATTAACCACCAAATGGGAAGGGATTATTCGTCGGGCTAAATCCAGAGACCAGGAAGCAAAAGATCAGGCGATTGAAATTGCTAAAGAAATTCTAGGAGAATCAGAAGTTCCTGGATACTCTAAGGAAGATATTGCGTATTATTGTTATCGTGAACTATGGGGGCTTATGGACCTGGAGGAAGTATTTTGCGATAACGAGGTAGACGAAATTCGAGTAGATGATCCGGATACCATTCAAGTTGTACGAAAGGCCAAAAGTGAAACTTGTAAGACTAGCTTAAAAGACCAAGAACGTCTTTTTAAATTAGTTACCCGGCTTCCTTTACATGATAACGTACGAATAACCGATAGCCAGCCTCGTCTTGAATCTGTACTTTTAGATGGTACCCGGCTTACGGCTACTAAACCTCCCCTGACCCCCCAGGGGATTACCTTTGTTTTGCGGAAACACGGTACGTTTCTATCCAGCAAAGAGGGTTATATTGAACGCCAAACCATGGATAGTTTAACTTATGATTTTTTAGCCCTTTGCGCAAAATGTCAGCTTAACACTTTAATCATCGGCCCGGCGAACACTGGAAAAACCACCTTGATTCGTGAAATGACCAAGCATTTTGATCCCCGATTGCGGGTTATTGTCATGGAATCGGATTCAGAGCTAAAGTTACGAGAATGTCATTCCCACGAAAGACGTTCAATTATCGAGTTTGAGGAGCAGCCGCAATTAGATTTAGCTAATAAAAACATCTTTCCGATTGTACTTCGGTATTCACCTAATATCACTATTTTAGGTGAAATAAGAACGGTAGAAGAATTAGAGGAATCTATCAATGCGGCAGTACGGGGACATAGTGGCTGTATTGCCTCTGTTCACTATTTAACGATCGAAGATGCCATATTCCACTTGGGCATGATGCTCGTGCAATCTGGTCGAAATTTGACCAGTTTACAGGCACAGCAATTAGTATCAAGAGCCTGGGATATAGGAGTTTTGATGTTTGAGAGTTCAATTCATGGAGTTAAAAAAGTACTTAAAATTTGTGAAGTTATGCATGTTACAGACGAATCCCGGCCTGTTGACTTAAACCCTCTGATTGAATGGAAGTCAGCCGGTGAGGATTTTTGGACGGGAAGTTGGGTCACGGTTAATAAGCCATCAAAGAGATTGCTTGACAAAATGAAGATGTATGGACTGACCCAGGCAGACATGGAAAAGGTGGGTTGGTAATGATAAGGTTTTCAAACTACGAGCTCAATCTAGAGATTATTCGTGACCCCGCCATAATCGCCTTGATTTTAACTGCGGTAGGGGTAGGAATCGCAACAACGGCGATTTTGTATATGTTGATTTATTTTGTCTGGCCGTTAATCGTAAATATCATTGTTAAATTGCGGTCATCACGACCGGCCTTTAATCCTAATGTTTTGCTAAAACCCACGGCCGTAGCCAACTGGATAAATGCAATGGAACCAAAATTAAAAAAAGCAAATGTTGGATTGCGAGCCGATCGAATCGCTATTTTATGTTTAGGATTAGCGGCTTGTGGTTTTGTATTGGGAATATTTCTTTTTAAAAACTTAATGGCTGCTATTTTACTTGCTCTGACGATATTCGTTATCCCAGAGCAAATACTGGTTTCACGAATACAAAAAAGAAGGGAAGTATTATCTGACCAATTAGCTCCGGCCTCGAAAATGCTGCATACAGAAATTATGTTAACCCAAAACCCCTTATTAGCTCTAAAGACCATTTCAGAAAACATCGGAGAGCCATTAAAAGGGGTTTTGAAAACTACCCATAGAAGGCTGGAATTAAATGCAGCTGACCCCAATCGGATATTTGCGGATATGGCCAAAGAACTAGATTTTGAATATGGCCGACTATTTGCCCATCTCCTTAAAGAAACCTTTACCGGTAAAGATACCTTTGAAATGTTAGATGAATTAGCTTTAAAATGCTTTGTTTATTCGCGTATTTCGCGTAACAACAAAAAGATTTTAGCTTGGCTTCGTGCAATGGCAACTATTTTAATCACTCTTACCATTCCCTTGTTAATTTTTGATATGGTGTTTTGGGTTTCCGCCAGGGAATATCTTACGCAAACACAAGCAGGGAGAATTATTGTTGTGATTAGCCTGATGGCGATAATTATAAATTCAATAGTACAAAGGATGTTGAGCCATGTTCAATATTAATCCTTCGATGTTTTGGGCCATGCTAATATCATTGATTATAGGAATCATGGCTATTGCTTTAGCCTATTTAGTGCTTAACCAATTAGGGGAATCTTTAATGTATTGGCTAACCCGGGACCAAAGATTTTCTAAAAAGTATTGGAAACAAAAGGTTGCGGCGTTTTTAAAATCTGATAATGAGACTTATGACAATGTTCGCAATTTATTTACCCTTGGCGGCGGCGCATTAGGGGTTTTCACGGTGTTATTTACCATTCCCACAAACGGAATGGCGATGATGTGGTTTGGGACAATCGGCGCGGTAGCGGGTTATATATTTTCTTATATAATCGTTAAGTCTTTTCGTCACAAGCGTTTGCGTGAAATTGCCTATTTCTACGAGGCCATGTTTATTTATGTCAAACACTACAATCTTTACGATGTAGTTCAGCTGTCAGGCATGTTGGTGCCAGGAATTTATCCATATATCCAAAAATGCCTATTAAGTTGGTCAAAGGAGGGATTTATCGAGCTGCAAAAAGACCTGGGGGATTCAAATGAAGCAAAGATGTTAGCTTCGGTTTTAATCCAGTTGTATGAGAAGGGGCACAAAGATTTAAGGGAGGTGATTAACCAGGAGGGCAAAAAATTGGAGGAAATCCGAGCGGTTTTAGTGGAAACGGAAAATGAGTTAAAACCTATGTATCAAGCGGTAAACTTAGCTTTACCGGCGTTGGCGTTTTTTAGTTTATTAATTATGCCGTGGATGCACTTGCTTGCCGATTTAATTAGCAGCATCTCAATCGACGGGAGCAACTTGCAGTCCTTACCAAAACTACCCTTTATCCGATTTTTACAATAAGAAAGGAGAATTGTTTTGAAGAAATTTCGAGTCTGGATCAAAAAGAACCGGGGAATCGGCTTGGTAGAAGTTTTTATCGTTACCGCGATTATGATTGCCATTACTTTGACTGGGATGAGTTATCTGGGTACTTCCGCTAACCTTGGGGCTTCGGATTTAAGAGATGATATTAACCTGTTTAAGGTTGAATCGACTAAGTGCAGTCCAGGGGGGGCAGGTGCGGCAACCGGTGGCTATAATACAGATCCAGGGAAAAGAACAGAAACGACAGTGAACTTTAATTAGTCAAGAGGCCCGAGAGGGCCTCTCTTAAAAAAAGGGGGGGGATTGTATTTTAAAAAAAAGCTTAAAAGAAAGAGGTTTTAACCTAATCGAGGTAGTTATTATTGCCGCTGTATTAATCGCTATTACCATAACCGGATCAGCCTATATAGGGACTGGCGCAAATAAATCGGCGGCGGATTTAGGGTCAGATATTAACAACTTCACCGTTATTACAACGGGAACGGCTAGCGGAGCGTTTGAAACAGAAAAAGGAAGTCGAACGGAAAAAAAGGTAACTATAAAATAGAAAGGGAAAAAGATGTTTACTCAGGAAAAAGGCTTTAGCTTAATAGAAGTGATTGTTATCGCCTCTATTTTAATGACCGTGACCATTACCGGAGCCGCTTTTGTTGGAAGCAAAAGCAAGCAAACGGCCAGTAATTTAGGAACCGATATTACCGGAATATACGTTAATTCTAGTACCTCCTGCAATGGGTCTATAAGTACGAGCAGTTCAAATGGAACGGTTATGCAGACTAATAAGGTTACCATTAATTGAGGAGAGAAAATATGAGAAAAAAAGAAAAAGGCTTTAGTGTTCCGGAGCTTATTATCTTAATGGCGGTTGTTGTTACGGTTGCTTTAACGGCCCATTCTTCTATGGGGGCTAAAGTCAAGCAAAAAGCTGGAGCTGTTGGTACGGATATTGGGAATATCAACATCCATGTTTCTTCAGGGGCAACTTCAGCTAGTGTAAGTACTGGTTTAACCGGGATGCCGACCAGCATTAATATTCACTAATTAAGGAGAAAACAAAAGATGATTAAAAAAATACGGTCATTTTTATTTAAACGCCGGGGTATTGCTACGGCGGAAATCATTTGTATTGCCTTGGTAATCATTGCGGTTTCTGCTACGGCCATTGCTAATGTGGGCGCAGCCCAATCAAGATTGGCCAATAAGACGATTACACAAATTAATAGTATGTAGGAGGGGCGGAGGTGTGCGGTGGATAAAAAAGTTGTTATACAGTCAAAGAGGAATGGCCCCAACCGCAGAAACCTTGGTCATTATTTTGGTGCTTTGCGCCGTAGCCGTGGTGTCCGTAAGTGGTATCAAAGCCGCCTCTTCCAGTGTAGTCACCAACATGACCAACACCATGACCAGCATAACTGGCGGCGGATTTTAAAATCAGAAAAGGGAGCGGCTATGCTATTAACCCTTTTAATCATTGTTCCCTTAATGATGGGGTTAATGTACGCGCAAATTGATCACTGGGTTTTGATGTTCAAGCACCAAAAGGCAGAACACACTATGCACCAGCATTTAGCCCGGATGCAGATTGAGGGCTATTTAACTCCAGGAGATCGAAGTGAATTAACTACCGCGTTTTCTGGGTTTGGCTGCCCTGTTGCGAATATCCAAGCAACATCTTCGCGGGTAAGGCGATTTGACGCTAATAATATGGTTAGTTTAAAAATAACTTGTAACCCAACTCCAGCCCCTTTAAGAGCAAATAAGTTTTTTAACGCTCCTTCAGAAGGAGTTCAAATTAAGGTAGGGGGGTCAATGCGAAGCGAGCGGGTTAACCCTTAGAAGAAAGGAGAAAGATGATGCCGTTTGTGGTTGCCTTCATTCCCCTATTGTTCTTTTTGTTTGGAACGCTAATCGGAACTACGGCCGGGGTAACAGCAGGGGATGTGGATTTAGTTCGTGCTTTAGAGTGTGCCTCTAATGCCGCGTGTTATGCCGTACACCCCAGTTCGATAGCTGACATAGATTTATCAAAATCGTCAGGACCGATTGTTAAAACCAGCAATAGCCCTGACCCGCATGGAGATACAAAAGTAGGTTACTATAATTATTTTGTACCGGTACTTCAAGAGAATTTAGGTTTAAATTCAGATTTTACGCCTAAAACCGGTTCAACATTAAGAGAGCATCCTGATTTTGTTTTTGTGATTTATAACGGCACTAATACTTGGGGGCAATCGGTTTGTCGGAAATATCGGTATGTTGGGGGTATTTTACAAGAAACAGATTTAGGCGGGGTAACCGGTTCATTTCCTCAAACTTTTTCGGTTAATGAAATTTCACTAGATATATATGCGGGAGCCGGTGGGAATCGAAGTTATACCTTAACTAAGCCCGGATCCGTGGCAGTTATTAAAGGAAAAGTTAAGCAAATTGGAAAAACAACAGATATGACTTTTGTTCGAGCAATATCAGAAGAATTTAAAACAACTAAGGATTGGGGAACACCAAACACCCCGTTCAATCGACTTTAATTGAGGAAGGAAGCAGAATATGTTAATTCCTGGTTTAGTTGTAGGAATCGTCGTGTTTATATATGTACGTTGGTTTTGTGAAAAAGAAAAAGCACCTTTAACTAAACCCTGGTTAATAAGCATTATCCCCGTAACCATAATAGTGCTGGGGCTAATTATTAACCAATACGGATACAGTTTAATTGGTTTAAGATATGGTTTTTTAGCTAGCTTGCTTATTGCCGTAACCTATATTGATCTAAAATTGAAAATCATCCCTAATCAAGTTATCATAGTAGGGTTTTTAGCAGGAATCATTTTTGCTTTAAATCAGCCTAGGTATTATTTAGCTGGGGCAATAACCGGCTTTATTTTTCTGCTGTTAATTTATCTTTTAAGTAGAGGAGGGATTGGTGAAGGAGATTTAAAACTAGCGTTGGTAATTGGACTTTTTTTAGGATACCCATTGGTTGCCGTTTCGTTAATTTTAACCTACCTAATTGGTGGTGTTTTTTTTGCAGGATTGCTGCTTCTTAAAAAGATTAAGATTAAGCAAGAAGTTGCCTTTGGCCCATATATGGCTTTAGGGGCAGTGATAGCAATGATACATGGAATAAATATAATGAAATGGTATTTTGGATTTGTTCTTTGAATAAAACAAAGGGGGTATTGCCTTGACCCAGGAAAAACACGACATAAGAATAACAGCTTTAATTTTATTATCTTTAATGATTTTTGCAATTCTTTTGTCAATGGGATTTAGATTTTTTGATACGGCCAGGGATAAACCGATCAAAACCGTAGTTGATGGCTTTTTTATTTCTTTAGTGCAAAAAGACTATAACATGGCCCTGGAGTATTGTACGGGTGAACAGGCTTACATTGTTAAAACCAACCTAGTTGAGTCGGATATTAGCGATGCGGCTTTAACCAAGATACAGTATGATCCCATAAGCCTCAATCAAAATTTAGCCGAAGTAGCCGTCACGGTTGAAGTTGTTGCCGGAGCGAAATCACATGCACAACGTTATTTAATACACCTAATGAAAAAAGAAACGGACTGGAAGATTTATTCGGTCGAGAAAATAAACATGGCCATGCCAGGAGACAAAAATCGGCCAAATGACCAGGAGATAGAAGATGTTTATCTTGGGTATCTTTCGGAGTTGTCCAATAATAACTGGATAAAAGCCGGTGATTTTTTGACGGGAGAGGCTTTAAACGGCCATTCGCAGATGACAGAAATAGTAAAAGAAGAGGCAATTTTTAAAACCTTTACCAAGCCCGTTATGCAATTTTTAGCCGGCAATAATGAAACGTGTGTTTATAACTTTAAATACAAAGTAGACGACCGTTATACAGATGTATTGGTTACTTTTTATCACACTCAACACGGATGGAAAATTATCAAGATTAACCAGGTTTAGGGGGCGGTTGTTGTTTTATGAAAAAGGTAATAATTTTAGCTTGCCTGATCGTCGTTTTGTTTTCATCGGTTGCTTTTGCAGAAGGTGCGCTTCAAACCTGGGTTTACGGAATTACAGCAGCAGAATCTGGTATAATTGCCAATAAGAGTGATACGGTAATTGTCGATACGGTAAATACAGAAATTCGTTTAGACAATTTTGGAGTTGGAAACGAAAAGTTACCGGATATAATTTCCTTCTTTCCAGAGGGAAACATCGAATATGCGGTATTAACTAAAACCGAAGTTAAGCATTTCCTTTTTGACGGAACAAAATTACAAGATTCTCTTGTATTAAACGTTCCTGCATTAACTAATCCTCTGGCTTTAGCCACAACTAGACAATCACCTAACGTTATTGTTAGTGATCCAGAAAAGCTAACCCACTATAACTTTACGGGACAGAATATGATTAACAATTCATCTTTAGCGGCAGCCGGATTAACCGGCTGTACAGCAATTAGCGTGTTAGATGGTGAATACGCTGCCGTAAAGAATAATGAACTAAAACGGTATACTCTAGGTCCAAGCGGTTTTGAAATACCACATATTTGGCCGGGGAGCCACGCAACTAATCCGATTGACGTCGTGCTGTTAGACCAAGGGACCGGTCTGGGGGTGTTAGATGGCGATAAAGTAATTGTATATGAATTAAGGCCAGGAAACTCATACCACCAGGCTTACGCGGCCAGTGGGCTTCTCGATCCCAAGGCTTTAGCCCAAAATACCGGCAAAGAATTTTCAGTCGTAGATGGCAAGCAGGTTAAAACTTATCTCTTTGATGGGGCTAACTGGGTTTATAGCACGGCGTTGTCGGTAACCAACGGATTAACAGCTCCTACGGCTGTAGCTATCCGACCTGGGACACCTGATCGTCTGATTGTAGATGGAAATGAAGTTAAATATTATATGTGGGATGGCAATGGGTTGGTATACAATCCGACGCTATCAAAAACGGTAGATGATATAGTAAGTGCCAATGCCGTTGGTTTAACCGGGGAAGTGACCTCCGCCGTACAAACAACGACTCAAAATATGAACCAAGTAAGAGTTATGTCTGAACTAGAATTACCTAACAATGCGACAGTTACCTTTTCAATGAGTTCGGATGGTGGTAACACCTGGATTCCTATATGGCAAGCCAAAGGAACGGCTAATGGATCAATCGTGAAAAAACACAACGGGGTTGATTTTAGTATCAATCTGGGTGATAAGAATGCAGTCAAGCCTTTTGGGGACAATTCAGACTTATGGGTTCCCGTGGCCCCAGGAAAACAGATTGCCTGGAAAGCTCTTTTAGAGGCTGATCCAACCGATGGCAATAAAACCCCTAAGATAGACAATCCCGTTCGATGGCAGGCCATGGCTGGGCAAAGAACGCCAACTTCTTTAAAAATTATACCTTCGGAAGCAACAATTAAGATAGGAGCAACCCAGCAGTTAGAGGCTCAGGCAACTTTTGATGATAACACCAGTATTTATGTAACTACGCAATCAGATTGGGCCAGTGACAACAGCTGGCTTGCTTCTGTGAATAACTCCACTAATAAGGGATTAGTAACCGCTAATAACAAAGGCGACACTTTGATTCACGCTAGTTATGGCGGAAAGAGTACCAGTGCCAAAATAATGGTTCTCGGGCCTGAGGAGCTTCCTGGAGGGGCTTGCATTACCAAGTTGGACCCCAAAATAAAATGGGAATTTAAAGACCCTCATGTCCCGAATAATCCGCCGAATAAATACGATGAAACAAAAGAAAAAATTCCTAATCCCAAGTATCCGCCGGATTGCAGCGGGCCGGCAGGGTGTGGGGATTCTCCTCCTTGGGGCTGCGTATGGGGCACTCCCTGCACTCCAATGGTACCTGCTGTGCCCTGCACTCAACTGCCGGATGAATGCGATGGTGAATACAACTGTATACCTGGTGATTGTGTAGGAGGAAGCCCTGAGATACCGGAGATTCCCGGAACCTGGGCTATAGATCCAGAATTTCCAAAAGAAATGGATAATCCTTGTTATTACAGCAAGGAAATTAGTGAAAACAGGGTTCAAGAAAAATATCGAGTACAGGTGTTTACCAAGGCCGGAGTGCCTATTCCAGGATATGATTCAGGGGATAAAAGTTCAGGAATTAAAAGCGGGGATAGCCAAGAGTATGCTTTTAGTGTTCCCGCAAACGTTGAAAAGGGAACTGAATCCAGCGAATTCTTCAAAAGTGGTGACTACGAGTTTAAGGTTAAAGTCACTCGTTGGGTTGCGTCGCGAGAAGGAGCGGTTGAAGCTACCGAATTTACTCCGGAAGACTCCTGTACATTTCCAGCTATAGAGAAAGAAGTTGAGTCGGAGGACATCACCATTGAAGAAGTTATTAAAGGAAACGAGTTTTGTGTTGTCTATACGGAACGGCCGCGCATAATTAAAATCATCAGTCCGCCGGCTGGACAAATCGCGCCTTCTGAAGCTTCACCCATTATCATTGCTAAAAGAACCGTCGTTGGTTCTTTGCCTAAGATCCGAGCAGGAAGCCGAGCTATCGTAGCTGTAGACACGATAGGCCCGGTCAGTGCGATGGAGATAATGTTCCCTTATCTATCTCAGTTTGCCGTTGTAGAAAATCTTAAATCTATAAAACCGGCCGGGAGTAAAACTAATACCTGGACCAGTGATTTTTATACCAACTCAGATATTAAGATATGCCCAACGGGTACGGTGGTTAAAATGACGTCTAAGAGTGATGCAGGAGCCGCGGGTTCTTATACCCTGGATCTTCCCCCTTATGCAGACGGAATAGCCCGTACCGAAGGAACCATCGACCAGTATTGGACCGTAGTGCCCAAGGGTTATAACCGATAGGAAGGAGATGATGTTATTAACATTAAAAGAACTATAATCATAACAACCTCCCTGGTTTTTTTGGGTATTTTCTTAGGGCTTGTGGTGCCGTCGCCAGCAAAGGCAAATTTGGGTGTAACTAAATATTGGACATCCCCATCCGAAGTCTTTAGAACAATAACCGCGGTTAAAAATATTCCCAATACCGTGTATGGTCACATAACTTATAGTCAACAGCGAGGACGAACTGGCGTGATAGTTGGCAAAATTGAAAAAGGGGAACTGGTTTGGAGTACCGAAGTTTTGATTGCAAAGCATGGTTATTTATGGGTTAATTTAATAGGAGATGGCATATACGATGGTTTGGCCTTTGATTTAGTGGTTGAATACACTGACCGCGAAATACCTTTTGCCTCGGAACTTCCTGATCAGTGGCCGTCTAAATACGATGTTCCTTTAGACAAAACCTGGATAATCAAATTTAATGCTCCAGTAAAAACGGATGGCTTAGATTTATCCGAGTTGATTGTTGTTACCGATGCACAGGGAGAAAAGGTACCAGTAGAGATTTTGGTTGTAGACGATAACGCAACGGTAAGAGTCAACCCGCCGGTAGAGGGGTATCAACCTGGCCAAGTTTATAATCTTGAGATAAAAGATCAAATGTCATCAAATGTCGGGGTTTTTCTTAAAAAACCTTCACAGATGCAATTTATTACGGCAGGGGATTATGAGCGTTCCAAGGAAGATATTATCGCTCGATGGAGGGAATTAAAACCTACGTTTGAGGGGTATCCTTATATAGAGGAACCAAGAGTAGCGGCCCCGTATTCTCCGGGAAAACTAAAGCCTGAATATATACAAGATGGGATAAACGCTTTGAATTTTTTCCGATATTTAGCCGGTGTATCTGATGATATAGTTGTCGATGAAAATTTATCCCAAAAGGCCCAGTATGGGGCGGTATTAAATACAGCAAACGACGAGGTGGATCACACTCCGCCTAAGCCGGAAGACATGGATGAAGATTTTTACCAAAAGGGATATGAGGGGACCTCTACTAGCAATATAGCTACAGCAGGATTTTGCGATACAGTGGATGTAGATTATTCTACTTTAGCAGGATATTGCAACTCCCCAATTATGGCCATTGAGATGTGTATTGCAGATAACGACACCCCCAATCATACTCGCTTAGGGCATCGCGCTAGTTTGTTGGATCCTAAAAACAAAAAAGCAGGATTAGGGTTCGCCTATAAAGAATGTAAAACGGAAGAAGTTAACTGGATTCACGGATATATCTTAGTGCCCGTAGAAGCCGATCAACATGAAAACACAAATAATGACTACACTCTCTGGCCCAACAAAGGTTATTTCCCTATTGAATGTATAAAAAACGACATCCCTTGGTCGATACGCCTAAACCAGGAAACAGTATGTTATGAAAAAAGAAGCGATATTAAGATTAATTTGACTAGATTATCTGATAACCGAACCTGGCCTTTCGATTGGCTTGATCCTCAAAGATCTTCGGAAAATGGTAAATATATGACCACCTGGATGCAAACGATTATCTTCCGGCCGGATGGGATTGAACAATATAATGATAACGACATTTTTGAGGTTCATGTTACCGGGTTGCGGGCCTATAATGTTCCCGGTGATCCTGAGTCAGGCACATATGATACCGAGCTTAAGTATAGGATACACTTTTTCAGTATTCCGGAAATAGCTGAATACTATAGATAGAAACCATGCGCCCAGGGCATTAGCTTGCCCTGGGCCATCTTTAACCCTTTTGAGGGTTTTTTATTTCCAAATTGAAAGGAGTTGGGTTATGGCCGGAACTATTTATGCCTTTTTATCCCTTATTTCATTGTTAATATGGTATAACGATCCTCAAACAATGTGTATGGTTGATGCCTGTATTGAGATTCCCGGGTTTTATGGGAGATCATGGTTTATCTGGGGGGCCGTATATTACGCAACCGCTGCGGTGTTAATTTTAGACTCAATTAAAAAGAAAGTTGTTCTCCCGTTTTTAATCGGTGGAACAACTTTTCATTTAGGGCTTATTGGGTACGGCTATTTTTTAACTAGTACAATTTGTCCGTCTTGTTTAAAACTTGCCATAGTTGAGGTTTTGCTTATTATGATTTATTTAATTTCAGCAAAACCACCAAGGGAAACAATTAATCGGGTAATTTATATAGCGTCTAGCATGATTTTATTTTTAGCGATAGGAGTTTGTTTGGTAAATCCATCCCCCAAGTTAATACCTAACAGTTTTATTACTAAAACAGCAAGTTCTCAAACAATTAATCAGGTAAACACCAGAACGATTATGGACTCGGTTCCCGTGATCAAATTAAAATCTCCTTATTATCAAGCCTATACTCCTGAAGGAAAAGAGGTGTATTTGGACTTAAATCAAAGGCCGGCATTAGTTTTTGCTAGCAGGTGTGCTTACTGTGATCAAGTTCTTAAAGAAATAGCAAAGTCGCCTGAAAAACCATATTTTGTCGCGGCTTATTCACAAAAAAATGATGGCGAAAAAATTCAAGAAAAATTAGCTAAAAATGGTTTGAACAAAAACGATTATTTTTTGATGGAAAACCCTCCAAGTGAACTTAAAAGCGTACCGGTTATATTGCGGGGGGAGGGTGGGAAATAGTGATTAAAAAATTATGCAAAAACCCCATTCTTTCAGCTCACTCTTTTAATGTCTTTTATTTAAGCAATGTGGTTATTGACTGTTTGCCCAAAAACACTTTATCTAAGCAGCAAATAGACGATTTGCTAACGGCAGCCGTTGTTCATGATATAGGAAAGACAACGTGGCCAGAGAGTTTATTTCGTAAATCAAAAAATCTTTTGACAAAAGCTGATTGGGATATAATCCGAGCCCATCCTGCGATAGGCGCAAATATGCTTAGGGAAACCGGGAGATATTCAGAGGAGACAATCCGTATTGTAGAACAGCATCATGAGCGACCAGGTGGGACTGGATATCCTCATAAAATAGAGCCTGATTTACCCGTAATAATATTAGCAGTATGCGACATATACTCCGCCTGTGTGGAGTTTAGAAAATATCGTAAAAAACCATTAAGCCACGAAGAAGCTTTGTGCGAGGTAGGGAGGTTTGCTCCCCTAAATCTAATTCAGATTTTAAGCACAACAAGGCCGAAAATACAAAAAATGGAGGAATGTATTTTTCATGAAACTTGTAATTGATAAAGGGTACTCTTTCACTAAAGGCGTAAATGATCGAGGAGAGACCATTATTATTCCATCGATGGTTGGCAGCCCCCACTACGGCCCAGGAGAAATCAAGGGAGAAAAGATTGATTCAACCCTTAATAATTTACACATCGCAATTGAATCAGACACTATACAAGCAGAATATTTTGTTGGAGAACTGGCGCGACGGGAAAGCCCTGATGCCAGTTTTTCTTTTGATCGACGCAAGTTTGACCAGCCTGGTACTTTAACTGTTTTGAGCACTGTTGCCGGTCTTTTAATGAAGGAACCTGAAACAATAACGCTTTGTACTTGTATTCCTTATAGTTACTTCAAATCTCAACGTGATGAGGTAGAAGAAAAACTTCGTCAGCTTTGTTTCACTGTTTATTATTTCTCCGGTCCCCTTCAGGGAAAAACAAGATACGTAAGCTTTGATCAAGTATTGGTTTTGCCCGAAGGCATTTGTGCTATGTACCAGGCTCTTGAGGAGATCCCCCGGGCCCTCTTGAAGAAAGGAGCTTTGTTCGGCCTGGTAGACTCGGGGTACCGGACCACAAATCTAAGTGTTTTCGAAATGGCCGAAGAAGGACTTCGCATCCGGGCTGATTTATGCAAAACCCTCAATATCGGAATATCTCAACTCCACGAATCAATAAGCCGCAAAATCAAAGATGTCATTGGCGAAGAATTAGATATTACCGATTTATCTAATTTACTCGTCAGCCCGAAGGAAGTCTGGATTGATGGACAACCATTAAATTTCACCCAAGAGGTTGATCAGAGCAGGGACGAAGTTGCCCACGCTATAAAGGATCGTGTCCGATTAGCCTGGGGTAAGGCTCACAGGCAGCTTCGCATAGTAGCCCTAGCCGGTGGCGGTTCGCTTGAGCTTAAAGATCGCTGGAAAGACCTTCATGCCAATGTGCATATTCTAAATCGTCCTCAAACCGCGAATGCAGACGGAGCAATGCAGGTTTTAAAGCGGCTTGAAAACTCAAAACTTCGATTGGTTAAAGAGAGAACAACGGTGTAGGGGGTAGAATAGCCCCCGCGCGGATTATTATTAAAAATTACATTTGTGACACATAGTTTCCCGTACCCATCAAGGGTTTAAGGTTTTTTATTGAACTTTTGTAACACAAAATAGATAGTTATAATTTTTGTGTTACAATTTAAGGCTTCTAAAACCTCGAGCCCTTGATTTGTATGGGGATAAGTCGTGCCACAACAAGGAGAAAGCTTTATGGGTAAAAAGACAGATCATTTTTCTTTTCGATTAAACCATCCGGTCCTAACTGATTATCTTAATTCAATGCCTAAAGGCGAGAGATCAGAATATATTCGACAAGCAATAATTAATTATAACAACTTGTTTATAAAGCTAGAAAACATCGAAAACAAATTAGATATTATATTTAATATCCTTCAGCAAAAAACACACATCAAAATTGATCATCAAGATCAAATTCAAGAGCCAGGTGCTCTTAGTGATAAATTAGTGGCTGCCAGCTTACAAGATTTACTAGAATTATAATTTTTTTCTGCTTTTTAAAAGATACGGCCAAAACATTGTTCATAGGTTGGCCTAGGAGCGTGTTGGAAGGGTCGGATATAGGTATATGTATCAAGGTGGATGAATGGCCTGGAAATAGCGCATAGGGGCTTTTTTAAGCCTTCTTTTTTATATAGAAAAAAGGGAACGGGAGGCACTAGTCTAATGCAAAAAAACATTTTTGAAATAATAAGCAGGCTCGTGGGCCAGGCAAACATTTTAACCATTCCCCGAGAATTTGTCTTACTCCTCGGAAGTTTAGAAACCGCTTTAATCTTAAGTCAACTACTTTATTGGTCAGGGAGAACCATTAACAAAGATGGTTGGATCTGGAAAACATACCAGGAGTGGGAAGAGGAAATAGGGCTGTCAAAATATCAAGTATCAAAAGCCAGGCGGCAATTAGAGGGCCTCGGGATTCTTGAATGTAAAGTTAAGAAGGTATCCGGAAACCCGACCGTTCACTATCGACTACTCACAAACGAGCTAATAGATTGGTTAGTTAAAAAACTTAACGAACGAAAGTCAAAAAACTTAACTATCGAAAGTGAAGAAGTCCAAAATGAGAATTCGATAGTTAAAAAACTTAACAAACCAAAGTTAAGTAATTTAACTATCGAAGAGCAAAAAACTGAACAATCTTTAACAAAGACTACATACAAAGATTACAACAAAGATTACAACAACAACATAACCGGTACCGGATACCGGGACCCGGAGCAAAAAACCAAACCGATCAATGATGATGTTGAAAGACCAAGAAATAAAAAGTCAAAGGATAATTGTGCCCAAATAACCGTTGTTAAAGACAAAGATATATTATCGGGCGGAAGTATAATAAATCGCCCTAAGGAGGTGATGAATACCGATCTTGGTTTAATAAATATCAACCCAGGGGCCGATAAGTGTTTTGCCATAGTTGATCCTGACCCTGGTGGCAGAATTAACCAAATATACGAACTTTTAAAGAGTAAAGGCATTCGCTTGGATATAAATTCCAAAACAAGCGAAGTCTATCGCCAATTGGCTGAATATTCTGACGAACAGATTTCTGAAATTGCTCGGAAACTAAAGGCAAAGGAAGATCAAAAAGAAATTCTAAACGCATCTGGCTTGTTGGCATCTATTCCGAGCGTAATTGAGGATATTTTGAATGATCGGCTGTATCCTAAAGCCAGCAAAAGGCGCAAAACGTCCATAAAGAAAGCGCAGGGCGAGAAGGATAAGTATAGCGATCTTTGTTCTTTAGACACTTATTCCCCACAAGAATAGTTGGAATTATAAGGCGAGGAGTGTGAATATTTTGAATAATCTAATCAGACCGGAAGGGTATCAAATTCAAGCACCCATATGGGAAAGACTTTTTCAGGCAAAAGAGCGAAATTTTAATGTATCAGCTCAGGTAGTAGGCATCACGTATCCCAATGATCAGCCAACTTGGGTTCTATCTTTTCCAGATTATTCCGAAATAAAGGGATTGGTTCCGGCCACGGAAACTGATTTAAGTGAAATTAACCTTATGTCTAAGTTCGTGGGGCAACCCATTAACGTTAGAATTAAAGGGCTTAATCAGGAGGAAGGAATGGTAGCGTGTTCCCGTAAAGAAGCGGTGGACAGTCTCCGGCAAAAATTATTTGATCAACTCAAAGAGGGCGATCTAATCAAGTGCGTTGTAAAAGCTGTTATGGCAAGAAACGAAGATAAACCAGCCCGACTGTTAGTTGACGTAGGCGGAGGTGTTTTGTCTGAAGTGTCATATCGCCAAGCAGCGATAAGGCTGGCGCAGCGATTAGACCAACAGTATTTGCTAGGACAGGTGGTGAACGCGGTAGTCAAGCAAATTGACCAAGGAGACATTAAAGTATCCATCAAAGACGCTTATGGCGACCCGTGGGACAAGATAGATTTTCGAAGGGGCGAATTTTTATCTGGAACAATTTGTTTCATCAGGAACAACCACGTCTGGGTAGAGCCGGATATGGCTCCGGGCGTGCTAGGGTTAACTTCTATTCCTTTGGCGGGAGGATTAAGG
>JAAYQE010000193.1 GCA_012519455.1 Syntrophomonadaceae bacterium | reverse complement strand
GAAATTGAACTGGATCCAGGAGAAAGTGTAATTGCTGAAGCCGGGGCGCTGATGTACATGGAAGATGATATTTTCATGGAAACTATTTTTGGGGATGGTTCAGATAAAAATGCCGGATCTGGTTTAATGGGCAAACTATTTGGTGCGGGAAAGAGACTGTTGACCGGGGAATCTTTGTTTATGACCCTCTTTACGAATAACGGTTCGCGTAAAAAACATGTAGCATTTGCTGCGCCTTATACGGGTAAAATCGTTCCGTTGAACCTAAAAACCTTAGGGGGCACGGTTATCTGTCAGAAAGATGCTTTTTTATGTGCGGCCAAAGGGGTATCTAT
Organism: Syntrophomonadaceae bacterium; assembly: GCA_012519455.1. Lineage (GTDB taxonomy): Bacteria > Bacillota > Ch66 > Ch66 > Ch109 > JAAYQE01. The sequence goes on along the minus strand of JAAYQE010000193.1, from coordinate 11,495 downwards.
AGGTATTGATTTTCGGCGTAAATTAGGGGTCGGTTTTTTTGGCGGTGAAGGTTTCATCATGCAAAAACTAGAAGGAGATGGCCTGGCTTTTGTGCATGCTGGAGGAACAATTATCCAAAAAGAGCTACAGGTGGGCGAGGTATTAATGGTGGATACGGGCTGCCTGGTGGCCTTAACGCGAGAGGTAAATTACGATATCCAAATGGTTCGGGGTATAAAATCCGTCTTCTTTGGGGGCGAAGGTTTATTTTTTGCGGTTTTAAGAGGGCCCGGATCAGTATGGCTGCAGTCTTTACCGTTTAGTCGACTGGCTAATCGAATTTATCAAGCCATGCCGGCTACCGGCGGTAGAAAGGAAGAAGGCTCTTTGCTAGGATCGCTTGGCGATATGCTGGATGGCGATTAAACTCAAAACCTGACTTAATAGCAGGGATTTTAATGAATTTTAGCCGTCAAGAAAATTGTATATTAAAAGTTAAAGCTTTATACTTTATAAAGAGTAGCTAAAATTAAGCTACTCTTTTTGTTAAAGCATATTATGAGCATCTAAAAAACAGCTGGCTTAGGACTAAATTATATTGAAGGAAAGGGGAATAAACATGAAGATTTATCACGGCATTCGAGAAAACTATAAGCCTTACGTTACCGTTCAAGAGGAGGGTAACCCGGAAATTAAAAACCTAAAGCACTTCGTTAAACATAACCCGGTAAGTATGGATTGGGGCAACGGGGGTGCCGGGGCGGCTGACTTAGCCTGGTCACTTTTAATCGACGTTTATGGAACGGATACCGTAGATTTTGTCGAATTTATTTATCAGCGATTTAAACGGGAAGTCGTAGTTGACCTGCCACAGGGAGATTGGACCATGACCAGCGCTCAAGTTAAAGAAGCTGTCGATCAGTATAAAAAAGTTTTTGATGAAGAATATACACAAGCTGTAACCATAAATAGTAAGTTTAAAAATGGCCTAGTGCTTAGCGCCACCGGTTCAGTAGATGTGTTGATCAAATTGAGTGATGAAATCAGGGCCCTGGCTTCTCAGACTGGCGAAGATCTTACGAATACTAACCTGGGCGGCTTGTATTATGGCATATTGCAGCATTGTGAGTCGATGAAGCAGCGAGTACTGGATAAAATCGAGAATTAAGTAACCCCCCTTTCCTTACGGCAGGGGGGGTGGGGCAAGTAGATTTAACTTGATTAAGCTTTTATTAATTTGATTGCCGGATTTATCGAGGAATACAGATGATCTGGCCGATTTGCAGGTTGTTAGGATCAATACCAGGATTAGCATCTAGTATCGCCTGTACACTGGTATTAAAGCGTTGAGCTAGTCGGTAAAGGGTATCTCCTTTAACAATCCTATAGGGCTGGGTACCGGCCGGGCAACCCTCTGGTTTACGGGGGATACAAATAGCGGCGCCGATTTGCAGATTGTTCGGGTCGATTCCAGGATTGTAGGCCATAATTTCTGCGACTGTAGTATTATAACGTCGAGCTAAAGAATAAAGGGTATCGCCGGCCTGGATGCGGTAGATAAAACCGGGGCAGGGCATAGGCTGACGCATAGGAATACAGATAATTCGACCGATTTGCAGGTTATTAGGATCAATACCAGGATTGGCAGCGATAATTTGTTCTACGGAGACTCCGGTACGTCTTGAAATTGCGTAAAGGGTGTCCCCACGCCGGATCGTATAAAGTTTTCCATCCGGGCAGGGCGGAGGGGCCGGGTCCCAAGCTCTATCCTGGTAATTATCCCGATGGCGCTCTCTTTCGCGTTCCATATCTCGGTCTTTTTCACAATCCCACTTGTCCCAGCCGTAATCTTCCTCCATTTCCTCAGGAACACAGTGGTGGTAATGGTGGTGTTCGTGGTAATGACACATCTTATATGGTCGACAGCATTTGTACATCTTTAATCCTCCTAAGATAAATTTACGGTTTTACAATAGTTTGCTTTAATATATGTAGATAATAGTTAATAAGTTCCATATTCACTAATTGGAGTGATAAAATACCTGATTAATCCTTGTTTCCGATTTGATGATGGTTCGATTCGCGCTCAACCAAAGGAGCGTCAGGTAGAGGGGGGCGCCTAGATTGAGTGCCCAGAAGTAGAAACTATAGCCACCCCACACGGGAAAAGAGAAAAAAGTAAGAAAAGGCATAAAAGGCGTGTGCCACAATTGAAAAGCAAACCGGCAATCGCTGAAAAGGGGGCCGGTATAGTCGTAAAAAGAGTATAAATTAGCGGCGGCTAGTAATAGTCCTGGGGATTGGGCTAGTAGGCCAGCGCAAAGCGCATCTCGGCGTGAGGGGGCCAGGTCTAGGGTTTCCGCGGTAATTAAAGATCCTGCTTTCCAGAGTAAGTAAAGGTAAGCCCCGGTCGCGAGAATATCTAACGGGGAAAAATAGCTGGCTAACCAAACGATAATAATAAAAAAAACGTGAATAATCAGTAAACGTATTCCCCAGCGGATGAAAGGCATGAGGGCATTTCTCCTTCGGTGGTGATGATTTCTATATAAGGACTAAAGTACAGCGCATCCGGGGAAACCCAGAGGTCCGAGGCAGCGTCTAGATCTATGCCTACTTGACGGTAAGCAGCCCAGATAAGTTTTGTACAGTTCCAGTAGCGCTCCCCGGTTTTAAAGGCAGCCGGGTAAAACGGTTTAAATTCTTGCTGCTGCGCATACTGGAGTACTTTTTCCCGTTCTTCGGGCGATAATTTAACCCGGAGGATACAAGCCCAGTCATAGAAATGATAATGGGCCACGTCCTGACGACTGAGTCCGCAATCTACGTATCCCTCTAGTACCCAACCTTGACCCAGGTAAAGGCCGGCGTGGGTAAAGTGACCGTAAGCGGCTTTTGGTTTACCTCCAAGTAAAATATCTCCAGGCTGTAGGTGTTTAAAATCTAAACGGTTGACCCGGCCGGTATAAATCCCGGTAGGGGCATGTCCCTGCAAGAGGCCCTGGGTAAAGGTAGCGGCCAGAGATTGAGCTGCGGATCCCGGTAGACGAGGCGCCGCGACCAGAATGGCGATCGTCAGGATTAAACAGACGCTGCTTAAGATCAGGAAATAGTGACGAAAAAAATTCTCAGCTTTAAACATAAAAATTCCTTTTTGGCGCTTTAATAACGGTTAACGGCTTCACGCGTGCGCTTTCTTTTCTTGGTTTATTTCTTCGCGGTTATTGAGCATTATCCTTTATCTTGAAGTTCAAATTTAGCTCACGAACCGGTCGAGCTGCATGATTGACGTATATTTTTATGCGTGTTATTATATAATTAAGAAAAGGAATTGCCGCTTTTGGGTAGGCGGCTAGTCCTAAAAGTAGGTAGACCGCCCTTATGCAGGCGGTCTCATTATTTTTTGTGCTTCAAACACAGGGAAATAACCCCTAGGATTACCAAACAGAAACTAAAAAGTCCTGCCCACGGAATCATAGACATCACCTCCCCTCGCGGGAAAGTGACTAACCGCCAAACGGCAACTCCTTTGTTATATTAACATATTTTCCGCAAAACTACGAACGACCGCAATAACTGCTTTTCTGGTAAAGGGTAATCGGTTTGTACGCAACCCTAGTGATCTTAGATAATTATGTGGTAAAATAAAAAGAATGGTTTTTGTAAAGCGTGGGAGGTGTTTTTTGTGGCTTTAAGTGACTACCGGTTCGAAGTACAAAAAGTTAAGGACGACGATCCCCTGGAAGAAAAAAAGGCCATCTGTTTCAGCCCGCAAGGTCAAGAAATGGGCTATGTCCAGTTTACCGGGCTAGAATATGATTACTGTGTACGGATTCAATATCTTTATGTTAAGCCGGAATTTCGTGGCCAGGGGACCGGAAGCGCTTTATTAAATTACTTAAAAGATACGTACCGCGAGGCGCCCATTTATACTTACATCAGCCCGGTGGAAAAAGGGGTTAAGCTGAATTATTTAATGGATTTTTTTGCTTATAATGATTTTTACATTAAGCCCATGTCCGGGTTTGATGCGGAAGGCTACTATAATTTTGAGGATTAATTTTTGGAGAGCAGGCTGTGTACCAATTTATCTATAACTTTATCGTTGACCAGGTAGAGCAAGCTAAGACGCGTACGCTTTATCGTCCCCCTTTAGTAGGGGTAGCCCGAGCCGATAACCCGGGTTTGGCGCAGCTGAAACAAATTGTCGGTCCCAGCCATTTGCGGCCTCAGGATTTATTGCCGGAGGCGCAGGCTGTGGTCGCTTTTTTTATTCCTTTTACCGAGGCTTTAATCCAGTTACACCGTAAAGAGGCCTACATCAGCCGTGAATGGGCAGAGGCGTATATTGAAACTAACCAATTAATTAGCCAGATCTGTACGGCGCTGGTTGAGGCACTGCAAAAGAAGGGGGTGCAGGCGGCTTGGCAACCAGCTACCCATAATTTTGATACCAAAACCCTGGCCTCCTACTAGTCGCATAAACACGTAGCTTACTGGTGTGGTTTGGGAACTTTTGGTTTGCATCAGATGTTGATTACACCCAGCGGCTGCGCCGGTCGGCTGGGAAGTTTGGTCCTTGATTGCGCCATGCCGGCTACGCCGGTTTGGCAGCAGGACTTTTGTCTGTATCGTGGGGAGCAAAAATGTGCGGCTTGTACTCGTTTGTGCCCAACCGGGGCCCTTACCAAAGATGGTCTGGATAAGGCTCGGTGTTACCAGCATTTATTGGAAGTAAATGCCTATTATGCCGATCTGGGTCTTTGTGACGTTTGCGGTAAATGTGCGGTAGGCCCCTGCGCCTTAAGAGCCCCCACCATAAAGAAGGGCAAAGCTTAAAAAGGGGTAGCCGCAAAAAGGCAACCGATCCAAGGAGGCATAAAAATGATGGATCAAGGGAGGGAACCGGTCTTTAACCCGTATTTAGCCGTAGTTTTAGGCGTAGCTGCGGTTTCTTTTGCATCCATATTTACGCGACTGATTACGGCGCCCCCCCTAATTATTGCCTTTTATCGCTTGGCTTTCACCGTTTTACTTCTCTCTCCTTGGGCCTTATCTCGCGCTGGACGGAGTGAGTTGATCACCATTCGGGGTAAGGACCTAGCTTTGGCACTATTGGCCGGGGTATTCCTAGCCGTGCATTTTGTCGTGTGGATTACTTCTTTACAATACACCTCGATTGCCAGTTCAACGGTACTGGTTACTATGCAGCCACTCTTTGTGGTCACTTTAGGTTTTTTGTTTTTGAAAGAAAAGATTAATCGGATCAGTGCCCTAGGCGCTCTGGTAGCTTTGACCGGGAGCATCATCGTAGGTGCAGGCGATTTTCGCCTTGGGGGCATGGCATTTTGGGGTGATTTGCTGGCTTTTGCCGGCGCTTTTTTTGTAGCGGTTTATGTTCTAATTGGACGTAGTTTGCGCAGCCGGTTTTCCCTTTTCCCCTATGTTTTCTTAGTTTTTAGTAGCGCAGCCTTATCTTTACTGTTATTTAATCTGTTTACGCGTCTGCCCCTTTATCCCTATCCAGCCAGCGACTGGTTGTGGTTTGTGGCCTTAGCCCTGATTCCTACGATTTTTGGGCATACCGTTTTCAACTGGGCTTTACGTTACGTCCAGGCCGCAGTAGTATCGGTTAGTATTCTGGGTGAACCAGTGGGGGCTACCTTTCTAGGTTATCTCGTTTTTAGGGAGGTGCCCGGGGTTTTTCAGTTAGTCGGGGGTTTAGTAATTATTAGCGGTTTATTCCTTTTCGTTTCCAGGGTTAAGAATTAAGTTACAGAATTAACCCAAGTAAATTTCATTTTTCGGCAGGATATTATACATATATTGTCGAAATTAACGATTTTAGAGCCTAAAAGTCGATAGAAAAAGATAAATAGCGGCAGGAGGTGAGGAAAAGCCGGGTTGAAAAGGTTAATAGACTTTAGATTTTAGAAAGGCGGGAAGACAACTTGAAAAGGAAATGGTACCTGTTTTTACTGGTCGCTTTGATGTCTGCTGCACTGGTAGTTTCTGGCTGTGGTTCGAATGAAAAGACGACAGCTGGAGACACCATTAAAATCGGTTTTCTAGGGGGTAAAACCGGTAATCATGCGCATTACGGCATTGAAACTTTAAAAGGGATGCAGATGGCAGTTGAAGATATTAATAATGCCGGCGGTCTATTAGGGAAAAAGGTGGAGATCGTTGAAGGGGACCACGGCAGTAACTCTTCTGAAGCCGCTAGTGTTACCCAGAAGTTAATTACCCAAAAAGTAGCGGCAGTTATTGGGGACCCCACTACCGGGATTACTAAACTGGCAGCTCCGATCTGTCAATCTAATAAAGTGGTACTCATGTCCGCCGGCGCGGTTGGGACCGGGGTAGTTGAATTAGGAGATTACATATTCCGCGATTGCTTACTAGACGCGGTAGCAGCACCGGTCGTGACTAAGTACTTGGCTGAGGACTTAAAATGGAAAAAGGTAGCCTTGGTAACCACAACCGGTCTGCCTTACAGTGAAAGCCTCACTTCTATTTTTAAACCGGCTTTAGATAAGTACGGGATAGAAATTGTAACCGAACAAAATATTATGGAAAAAGACAACAACTTCAGCGCTCAAGTTACCGCTCTAGCCCAAAAACAATTTGATGGCGTTATTTTTACCGGATACTACAATGAAGGGGCCTTGTTTATGAAGGAAATGCGTAAACAGGGTCTGCAGCAGGTTATGGCCGGCGGTGACGGTCTCTTGGGGAAAGAATTGTATGAAATTGGCGAAGAAGCCGTTGAAGGCAGTATGGTTTACACCGGTTTTGCCGTTGATACCAATAATGCAGTGGAGAAAACAAAAGATTTTATCGAGAAGTACCAGGCGAAAAATAATAATGCGCAGCCCGATATGTTCTCAGCTCAAGGCTACGATGCTGTAATGCTGATAGCTGATGCCATTAAAGCAGCGGAAAGCGCGGATCCGACCGTATATCGAGAGAAATTAGTACAAACCAAAGATTGGAAAGGTGTAACCGGTACGATCAGCTTTGATGCTAATCGCGAACCGATTAAGAGTCCGGTCTATCTTTTGGAAGTAAAGGATAAGCAGTTTGCGGTAAAAACCGTTATTCCGGTTACCGACTAAGCAAGCAGCATTATGGATCCCAGTGGCAGCAGCGATGCAGCTGACTGACAGCTGCCACTGGGTCTTTTCCTGTACAGAGTAACCATGCGAAGCAACATTTTGAGCCGGATAAGGTTTAACGAGACGGTGGAGGACTACAGCACTTATGGAATATTTATGGAACCTGGGTCAATTGATAGCGCAACAAACGGTGAACGGGATAACTTTAGGGGCTACCTATGCCCTAATCGCTCTGGGGTACACCATGGTTTATGGCATCATTCAATTAATTAATTTCGCCCATGGCGAGGTCTATATGATCGGAGCGTTTGTGGGACTGATAATGATCACCACGTATGAGGTCAACTTTTTTGTGGCTTTATTGGTCGCTGCTTTAGTTTGCGCTCCTTTAGCTATGTTAATCGAACGGGTCGCTTACCGGCCTTTGCGCGGGTCAATGCGTTTAGCACCCTTGATTTCTGCTTTAGGGGTATCTATTTTTTTACAGACGTTAATGACCTTAATTCAAGGGCCTAATCCCCAGGGTTTTCCCAAGGTAATTACGGATACCGTTTATTTATTGGGACCCATCAAGTTTTCTTTGGTCCAGGTAATCATTTTAGTCATTGCTGCTTTATTAATGGTCATCTTGAATTTAATCGTCAAATATACGCGGACCGGTAAAGCTATGCGGGCTACTTCGCAAGATTACGATACCGCTCGTTTGATGGGCATAAACGTAAACCGTACGATTTCCTTTACTTTTGCCCTGGGAGCAGCTTTGGCCGGCGCCGGCGGGGTGCTAGTGGGCATGTATTATGGTTCTGTGCATCCCTTTATGGGAGTTACGGTCGGGTTAAAATGTTTTTGCGCTGCCGTATTAGGGGGAATTGGCAGTATCCCGGGCGCTATGCTGGGCGGGATTTTTTTGGGCGTAGCCGAAGTTTTAGGCGTGGCCATTGGGCTAGGTACTTATCGGGATGCTATTGCCTTTGCCCTTTTGATTCTAGTTTTATTATTCCGGCCCACTGGTTTATTAGGACGCCCCATTCAGAGAAAGGTGTAGGAATTTAATGGAGGCTATTTTTGATTTTTTTAGTAACCCTTACTACATTCAGATATTAACCATTACCGGGGTTTATTTAATTGCTGCTTTAGGTTTAAACCTAATTACCGGGATAACCGGACAGTTTTCTTTTGGCCATGCTGCTTTTATGAGCATTGGGGCTTATACTTCCAGTCTTTTAACTTTATATCTACACACGCCCTTTTTTTTGAATTTATTACTCGGAGGCATAATCGCCGCCCTTTTTGGGGTGTTGCTCGGTTTTCCTTCTTTACGTTTGACCGGGGATTATTTAGGGATTACCACTCTGGGTTTTGGGGAAATCGTAAGGGTGGTCTTTATTAATACGAAAATTACCGGGGGAGCGTTTGGCCTAGCCGGTATCCCCCGTGAAACGAATATTATCCTGGTCTATCTGATCGTGGTTTTGACCATCATAAGCCTGTATCTGATTAAAAATTCCCGTTTCGGTCGTGGCCTAGTCGCGATACGGGAAGATGAGATTGCCGCGGAGGCGATGGGCATTAATACCCTGTTTTACAAAGTAGAAGCTTTTGCGGTCGGTTCCTTTTTTGCCGGGATTAGCGGCGCTTTGTATGCCCACTTGATTCAGTATATCAGCCCGGGTGACTTTGGGTTTTCCCGGTCTTTTGAAATCTTAAATTTTGTGGTAATTGGTGGGTTAGGCAGTATCCCCGGGACCGTGGTAGGTACCGCGATCCTAGCTCTGGCTCCTGAATTCTTACGCTTTGTCCAGGAGTATCGAATGCTTATCTATGGGGCCTTGATGGTGCTGATGATGACCTTCCGCCCTCGCGGATTGCTAGGAGGCGTAGATTTATTCCAAGTCTGGCGCAATTTTCGGCATAAAGGTTTACGCGAAAAAATCTAGAAACGGGTTAAATGAGGTGAAAGGATGTCGCCCCTACTGGAAATGAAAAATGTGACCATCCACTTTGGCGGTCTTACGGCGGTAAATGGAGTTAGTATGACGATTGAAGAGAGGCAGATCAGCGCCTTGATCGGACCCAATGGAGCTGGAAAAAGCACGATTTTTAACATTATCACCGGCATTTATGCCCCGAATGGGGGGCATATTTATTATCGTCAGGAGGAGATAACCGGGAAAAAACCCCATCAGATTACCGGGCGGGGGATTGCGCGTACTTTTCAAAACATCCGGCTTTTTGGGGAACTATCGGTATTGGAGAATGTAAAGATCGGTGGGCATTGTAAAGGCCGGGCCGGTTTGTTTGGGGCACTGACTCGGCTGCCCGGGGTCCAAAAAGAGGAACGTCTTATTATGGAGAAGGCTCGGGCCGCCCTAGCGGTGGTCGATTTGACCGGTCGGGAAAAGGAATTGGCGCGCAACTTGTCTTATGGTGATCAGCGACGCCTGGAAATTGCTCGGGCCCTAGCTTCAGGACCGCAGTTACTCTTACTGGACGAACCGGCAGCCGGCATGAATACCCTGGAAAAACAAACTTTGATGCAGACCGTACAGCACATCCGGGATCTGGGGATTACGGTGATGCTGGTAGAACACGACATGAGTTTTGTGATGAATTTATCGGACCACGTGGATGTATTGGACTACGGACGCAAGATCGCCAGTGGGACCCCCTTTGAGGTGCAGCAGAATCCAGCGGTTATCGAGGCCTATTTGGGGAAGGAACCTTTGGATTTGGAAACTGATTAAACTCAAAAACCGTTTTTTGGTAAAATAAATTTATGGAGGTTCGGTATGAAACGAAAAGAAATGACCCTTTTGATCACCGTGTACCCTCCAGAAGACATTTTTATTGAAGGAATGTTAAATCAGGCCGGGATTCAGGTATTCAAGACCCGAGAAGCTATTTCGCCGGTGGAAGGAATCTACATCGGCCCGCTGGCTGAGATTAAACTGTTTGTACCTCAAGAACAGGCAGAGGAGGCGCGGATGCTTCTGGATTCGATTCAGAAGGGGACCGGAAATGAAAATTTAGAGGAAAGAAGGGATATTGATGTGGATGACAGATAAGTTTATTGCTTTTTTTGACTTACCGGTTTTGCAGGGGGCAGAAAGTGAAATCGCGGTAGCGGAAAACATTCGCATCCGTATTTTATTAGATTTAGTGGAAGAAATTTTTCAGCGTTATCCTGCGGCCGGAGGATCGAGCGAGGAACGATATCTGGGCGTTTTAGCATTAATTCAGGAACGGTCAATTCCGGAAAGTACTATCTTCTGGGATCTTCTACGCCAAGATTGGGCCCTTTGGTGGATTGAGAATCGGTTTTCGACCATTGATCAATTTTTACTGAGTTAATGGCATGTCGGTCCGATACATAGAATGTATTATTAACGCTTAACAATTTTATTTTGGAGGGGTGGATAAGATGAATGACTTTTTTGGCCGCCTTAAACATGGGGTTAAGGAAACCGGAAAACAAGCGAAGGTAACGCTGGAGGTCAACCGTTTAAAGTCACAGATTGCTACGTTGCAAAAAGAACTGGAAAAAAAGTATCTGCGCATCGGAGAAGCGGTTTACGCTGCTTTCACGGCTAATGATTTTTCTCAGACCGAATCTTTAATTGCGGAATATTGTCAGGAAATTACCCAGATGCAGGAGGGGATTAAATCCATTAATGTAAAGATTATGGAACTTAATAACGAAAAAGAGTGTGTTTGCGGTAAAGGAGTTCCTATGGATACGCGTTTTTGCCCTTTTTGTGGTAATAAATTTGAATTATCCTCTACGCCCCATAGCCCCAATATGGTAGATGAGGGTAAAAGCTGCGTTTGTGGTAACCAGGTTTCCTTAGAAACTAGATTCTGCCCGGAGTGCGGACATAAATTCGAGGGCGATTAAAGTTAGGCTTGATTAGGGGGTGAGTAGAGGGTGGTAGAACCATAAAGCAATAATCGCAGTAATAATACATATAGGGGGGGTAATTTATTTTGCAGATTTGTCCAAGGTGTAACTTTAAGATCCAGGCTGATGGGGCCAGTTTTTGCCCGGAATGCGGGGAAGCGTTAGACCGTACCGGGGCTAATGCCAGTGCTAGCCCGGCCACCGGCCCTGAATCGAGCAGCAGCTATAATGCAGCCCAGCCACCTTCTACTAAATCTAAAAAGCCATGGGTTATTGTCGGGGCTGTCTTAGCTTTGCTATTAGTCGTTTTCTTTTTCCGCGGACCCATTTCCCGTCTCTTTTTAGGGGGAGATGCCTATGCCGCCACCCTAGTTTCTGCAGAAACGGATTTGTTTTTTGTGTTTAACCCTGATCTAGAACAAGTAGAAAATTTTAAGCGGGTTAAGGATATTTATCTGGCCATCCCGGAAGTAAAACAGGCCTGGGATGATTTATTACG
>JAAYQE010000192.1 GCA_012519455.1 Syntrophomonadaceae bacterium | reverse complement strand
TAGCCTTTAAGATGGGGCATATGTTAGAAAAAGTGTGTCAGCGTACCCTACGTTCTTCAGCGTTACATTTTGGTGATCTACCGAAATATGGAGAAATCAAAACGCATAAGAACTACGATGTCAATGAGTGGAAAGCGAAATATCCGCAGCCACGTTATCCGATAGCCGGGGTGCCTGCTGAAAATTGGAAATAAGAAATTTAGTTACAACACCCTAGTATTAATCCTGCTTTTTTAAATTGTTAATAAAAAGCAGGTTTTTTTATTCATTAATCACTTCAGCAAAAATATCCCTAACCGTCTAATTTTCTGTTATGATAGAATAATATAAAGATTTAGATCAATAAATGGGGGTATCGGAATATGAACCTCCCGGAACAAATTCAAATACGGGAAGTGGGGCCACGAGACGGTCTACAGGCAGAACCGGAATTTATGGCCACGGAAAATAAGATTGCACTAATTAATCAGCTATTTCAAGCCGGTTTCAAAATGATGGAAGCTACCTCATTTGTTAATCCAAAGGCCATTCCTCAACTACGTGATGCGGAACAGGTAGTTAAAGGAATAAATCGTTCGGCGGAGATTACCGTAAGTGCTTTGGTGGGAAATATCCGCGGGGTAAAGAGGGCTCTTATGGCGGGGGCCGATGAGGTACAGGTAGTTATATCCGCCAGCGAAGAACATAATCGCCGAAACGTTAACATGAGTATCCGTCAATCGTTAATTCAGTTAGAAGAAGTGGTGCCGCAGGCCCAACAGTCAAATTTGGTAGTACGGGCCGCAATAGCTACAGCTTTTGGCTGTCCGTTTGAGGGTGAGATCCCGCTTAAAAAAATATTAGGACTGATTAATAATTTTCAACAACTTGGAATAAAACAGGTTACCCTAGCTGATACGGCCGGTCTGGGGGATCCTTTATTAGTTACTAAAATTATTCAAGGGGTTCGTGAAGGTTATCCGCAAATAGAACTTGCTTTACATTTTCATGATACTCGGGGCTTGGGATTAGCCAATGCTTTAGCCGGGTTGCAAAGTGGGGTAACCATCCTGGAAGCTTCTTTGGGGGGACTGGGAGGTTGTCCTTTTATTCCTCGTGCCACCGGGAACATTGCTACCGAAGATTTAGTGTTTATGGTAGAAAGAATGGGGATACAAACCGGGATTGACCTAACCAAGATTCTAACTACAGCGCGTTGGTTAGAAAATTTGGTAGGGCACGAATTACCTGGAAAGGTTTTAAAAGCAGGGATTTCGGGGGGTTGTTTTGTTGACTAATCGATAACCGAAAATTTATAGGGGAAGGGTGGATCTAGATTGGGTGGAATTTTATTTAAAGGTTTAGTCGAGGAAGTAGGAACAATAAGTTCTTTAGAACCAGGCCCGGAGGGATCCGGGGTATGTACAGTAGTTATAGAAGCCAGTCAGGTCCTTACCGGGCTAAAAGTGGGAGATCAAATTGCTGTTAATGGAGTTTGTTTGACCATCATCGATATTTCAACGCAATTTTTTGTAGTACGGCTTTGGCCCCGCACCCAATGTAAGACTAATTTAATGCGGCTTAAACCAGGGGATAAGGTTAACCTGGAACGGAATCGCAACCTGGAGATCGTAATTGAAGAAAACACTTGCCCGGCAGTTTTGGAAGGAGAATAATAAGCCTTGACGCCCAAAGACGCCCAAAACGCATAAACGCATAAAAAAGCATAAAAAAAAGCCCCTTAATCGTTTGTGGGGGTATAGTGCTTATCCTCCTGGGTTTCTTTAATTGGCTTTTTTTCTATTCGTTCCTCATCAAGAGGTTC
>JAAYQE010000191.1 GCA_012519455.1 Syntrophomonadaceae bacterium | reverse complement strand
TTCTTTATTAAACCGAATATCTTTCATGTCAGAAACTACATTTATGCCAATGGATTTTAGATTGTTACTTAGCTCCGGAAATTCAAATCTTTTTGTCTCCATAAAAAAAGCACCGTCAGGAACCTTAAGTATTTTCTCATCATATTCATTTCCATAAAGTTTCTGAATTGTTTCAAAAGAACCATCATTCCTAACACTTACAAATATATTATCATCATTTGTTATCTGATCTAAAAACAAACGGAACTTTTCTATAGCATACTCACAGATGCCTTTTGCTGTATCACAACCTAATGCATGAAAAAGAAGAGGTGTGTTAATTTTACGTAGTGAATCATTGCTAATATTAATCGTTGTTCCCGTATGGGAATAATTCCATTTTAACTCAAAAAAATTACCCCCACCAATAATCACTAAATCATGAGTGTTACATAAATCAATAAATTCTTCACTATTAAAATCTCTCATATTCCAAGATCGATAAAACTCTCTCATTTCAACTTCTTCAAAATAAACATTACATCCTAAGATTTCTGCTAGTCTTTTTCTAAATCCATTATGGTTTGCATTATCTCCAATATTTCCGTTAAAGCTAGCGACATGCAATGCTTTAATTTTTCTCACAACTCAAACCTCCTAAATTTTGACAATAATTTTTAAAATTTATGTTTTTATTGTTTATAAATTCCTAATGAAGAGTTTTACATGACTAAATAAACAACGGCAGCAAACGGTCGAGTAAACTAGTGTACTTTTACCTCTAGTATACTCGACCACTTTGATACCGAATACTAAACACTTTTAGGATTTTTTCTCACAATTTTTAACATGGTGAATACAGGTTTTAAGATAATATTCTGCAACAATAATATCAATAAAGTTATCTATGTCTACACTTTCCTCAAGCTGCATAACATAAGGATAAACAGGCTGGATAAAAAATGTCCCGTACTCCAAAAAATCCCTACAAGATGATATATAAATAGCCCCATTCTGTCTGTATAACTTCGGTAATAGCTGTCTCGGAGCATGAAGGTTTTCAATCCCGAACAGCGGTTTAAGTTGTTCATCTTCAAGCTTCATCATCTTGTATGGACTATACTCTGCTTCTGTAACACTGATGCAGGATTTGCAGTTACTTGACATAAAAGCTTCTACCGCTTCCTTCACATGCCACGACTGCCGTAAAGGTGAAGTTGGCTGTAGTAGAACAAAATAATCCGGCATAGCACCTTCAACTTCAAGCTTTTTAAGCACGTTTATGACGACATCAGTACTTAAGGCTAGATCACTAGACAATTCCTCCGACCTGTCAAAAACCTCTATCCCTAAAGAAAGGCTTATTCTTTTTATTTCAGCGTGGTCGGTACTGACTATTATTCTGTTCAGAAATCCACATCCGATTGCGCTTTCAATAGTATATTGTATAAGGGGCTTTCCGCAGACAGGATAAATATTCTTAAATGGTATTCCTTTCGAGCCGCCTCTTGCTGTAATTATACCGACGAAGATAGAGTTTTTAACTTGATTACATCTATAAATTGTTTTTGTTTGTTTGTTCTCCATATCTTATCCCCTTTTAATACATCAATAAATTTATGAGCACTCTCACCTCGTCCAAATTCAAAACAAGGTTCACAGATCGGGAGACAGTCAATTGAATTAATTGTATCCAGAATTTCTGACTTTCTATACCCAACATTTAGTATTGACTTATATGAAAATCTGTTTTGCTGCCTCGTACCAATGTTAATACTATAAATACCATAAATTGGGGCCTCCCGTACAACAGCACTAGAATTCCCAATCATACACTTTGCATGCTTTAGTAAAGTTAAAAAATACTCAAATCTGAGCGACGGAAATATTCTAAACCTTTTATTATTTTTGACACGCTTATATGCTCTCAAAATCTCATCGCTTCCAATATCATTATTAGGATAAATAATAACGTAATTTTTACCGCTTTCCACTAACGCATTAACTAGATTGCATGTATTTTCATATATACTTTCTATTTCGGTAGTAACAGGATGAAAGGTAACAATGTAATACCGGTCAAAGTCAATCTCATAATATCTCTTAACTTCTGTTATAGAAGGGAGGTTTTCGGAAAGCATGATGTCGACATCAGGGGAACCTATCACATGTATGGTATCGGTGTCTTCACCCAACTGCCTAAGTCTATAAGCAGCTTCGTTATTTGATACAAAGTGAAGATGTGAAAGCTTGGATACCGAATGCCGGATAAGGCCATCTATGGTTCCGGATAACTCTCCCCCTTCAATATGGGCTACCAATATATTATTCATGGCCCCGACGATAGCCCCAGCTAAAGTCTCCACCCGATCGCCATGCACGACAACCATGTCCGGTTGGTATTCATTAATATACCTCGAAAAACCTATGATGGTATTGGCTAAAACAACGTCCATTCGTTCTCCCTGTACTTGATTCATATACATAAATATTTTTTTAAAGCCAGCCTTACAAACCTCATTAACGGTCAAACCATACTGTTTAAGCATATGCATACCTGTAACAAACACTGTACATTCAAAAGTGGGGTCGGAATCCACTGCTCTCATCAAAGGCTTCATTTTCCCAAAATCAGCTCTTGTTCCTGTAAGAAAAAGGATTTTTTTAATCACCAATATGCCTCCACTTAATCTGTTTATCTTTTGGTATATCGCAATATGCAGTCCTACCAATAAGACCATTAAAATGCTCGGCCTTTATTTCACCAGTACCCGGCCGCTTTACCCATATATTATCTTCGCTAAACTTATCTCCTGCTTTTATATCTTTAATTGATACAACACATGCATAGGCAAAATCAATGGTTGGCTTTTCTTCGGGCAAAATCTCCTTACTTCCTCCGCTGGCTTCAAAAATAATTCTGCTTCCCGTAATAAGGTCTTTTAAAGCGGGTGGATCCATGGATATTTCAATATCCGGCCCTGGCCATGATTTATCCGATGTAAAGTGCCTTGCAAGTATCGAGGCTCCAAGAGCAACAGCACCAAGACAAGGATAATTGGATAAAGAATGGTCGCTCAATCCTACAACGGCATCCGAAAATGTTTTTTTCAGCTCTAAAATTGCCCCTAGCCTAACCTTGTTATAAGGCGTGGGATAAATGCTGGTACAGTGCATCAAAGCATAGGGCGTTTTTCGCTTCCTTAAAATATCCACCGCTATTGCTATACTACTTATATCATTCATTCCTGTACTGAGGATAACTGGCTTGCCAAAAGACGCGACATAGTCAATAAGAGGATAATTATTGCAATCGCCTGATCCAATTTTGTAGGCCTTAACCCTCATTCTCTCGAGTCTTTTAGCAGCTGCTCTTGAAAAGGGTGTACTTAGAAATATCATGCCTTTAGACTCGACATGCTCTTTAACAAGCCTTTCTTCCTTCTCTGAAAGCGCGCATCTTTCCATGATCTTCCAGATAGATTCCTTGGCATTCCCCGGCACTACATCATTGGGTACCATTTCATCCTCAATAATGTGTGTTTGGATCTTCACACATTCACATCCGCAATCAGCAGCGTCATTAACCATTTTAAACGCCTTATTCAAGTTACCTTCGTGATTTATGCCTATTTCGGCAATTACCAAAGGTATGCAACCATCACCAATCCTTCTGCCGGCTATTTCAATCACATTCATTATGAACCTCCAGGTAAATACAATAATTGTATAAAAAACTCTTATAAACTATAACATTAACCCAATATATACTGGTCTAATTCATTAAATTATTTAGAATTCCCTTAGCCCTTAATAGAGAATATAAACAAATAGCCACCAAATCCCCGATAACAGCATACCACTCTGTCTGTCGTAGTAGTATTTCTGCTTTACCCAGTAATTGATTATCATGTTTTTCAGGAATTGCTACTAAATCTATTTCAAATCTAATATTATATGATTGAATAACATGCATAAGGAATAATTGTAAAGTCTGTTGATATTGCTTAAAGATTTTGTTTTTTGGTAACATTATTTCATCTTCTATATTAGGTAGAATCTTATGCATTTCCTCCAGTCTATACTGATTATTTAATATTGCATCTAATCTATCACGATTTTTTTGACATGCTTCCAAGCCTTGTCGACAAAGAACAATAATCTTTTCTACATCAGTAATAGTTATAGATATCAATTTTGTAATTCTTAGTCTATCCTTTTCAACTTCACCTAAGGTAAAAGTGCCTAAAAACTTCTTAATATGTGTTAATGGATAAAAACTTTCTTGAATATATTTATTAATTGCTTCTTGAAAACTCATTACCTGTGTTCCTTGAATATAAGCTCCACCCTCTGTACTGTTAATACAGGTTCCATTATACCCAGCAATATCCATCTCGTAAGCTTTTAAAAAATTATACCAGACTTTACTGGTAAGGATTGATTTTCCGTCGTTTCCCTTAACTTCTAAAGTACCTCTATCATAAAAAAAAGTTTGCTTTTCGCCCAAAGTTGCCCCAGATGCATGTGTATACCCATCGCGACTAAAAGCTAAATCCGACCGATTAAGATAATTGGATTACATCCCAATGCCTCTAATACTTTAAACGCCATATTACCGGCAGAAAGCTTGATATCTAAGATACCCCGATCAACACCTAACCATTTAAAATGATCAAAATTACGGAAAACGATTAACCTAGGAGCGGAAAATGCTTCATATACTTTAGGATTAATAACTGGGCAAGCTGCAAAATAAACGTCTTGTACATCTTCCGTCTTAATCCCATTTAATAATTTAAGTATACCTAGTGTACGTTCTAAAGCCACAACTAAATGAGGTTTTACTCCCATCTCTAGTAAGATTTTTAATGATGCATCAGCAGCAACAATTACGGCCTTATCCTCTAAACCCTTTAGAAGATGCTTATTCTTATTTAAAGAAGGCCCGGTTGACACTACAATACCTGGTTTGCCGGTAAATTTATTAAATAATAAATTAATGCCCGGATTAAAGATAATCTCCTCCAGATTATCTAACATGTTCTCCACCCCGATTAAGGAATCATGGGGATCATTGCCAAAATTTAAAATCTGATGCGTAGCGCTATCTTTAAAGGCCCGTAAGGCATTTAAATAATAATCTTTATCTATGCGAAGCGATGAAAGATGATAAACCGGTTTAATCCCTTTAAGCAAAACGTATTTACTATCTTCTGCTAAATACTGTCGCATTTGCGGATAAAGAACTTCTGCGGCCAAGCCGATAAGCAGTTTGACCCCTGGATGTTCAATTATCGGAACTAAATCAACGGCCTGCATGGCTAATTTAAAGACTTCCGGATCTTTTTCTAGAACGAGGATAAAATTCGTATTCTGCTGGGCTGCAACATGCTGCATGTAATAGATTAATTGGTAACCCAAGCCAAAACCTAAAAATAAAGCTAAACGGGTGTTTTTTAATTTAAGAGAATTAAGCTGATCGGCGGCATCGCGAAACAAATCCGGCGGGCTATAATACAAAGCGTTGCTTGGCTTATGCCGAAGGTTCGGTATCTGAGCCGTATAAATGAGTTCATATTGTTGATTGAGCGGGGTTTGTTCCACTAAATTAGCCAGTTCTGGATAGTATTTTTTTAAAGCCAATAGGTTTTTCTGGTACCTTTGATATTCTTGGTATTCAACCTGGTGTATGTTCGATGGAGGGTTCATGATCGCGTCTGGTTTTACCGTTCTTTTTTTGGGCCTCTGCTTGCGTTTTTTCAATCTGTTACTCCCCTTTAATTTACGATGGCACAAACTATCGATTACTCTATATATCATATATCGAAAAAAACTAAAAAATCTTGAACCACTTAATAACGGATTCCATAGAGAGGGGGTTGACCCAATACGGCCAACCCCCGTTGAAATAATCTTCGTTTATCGTTATGACCTTGGGCTGCTTTTAGCCTCCCAGCAACTGCAGCACCATCTGCGGCCGTTGATTGGCCTGAGCTAATATCGCGGTACCGGCCTGGCTGAGGATATTCCACTTGGTGAACTCCATCATTTCCTTGGCCATGTCCACATCTCGAATCCGCGATTCAGCTGCGGTTAGGTTTTCTTCCGCTACCGACAGGTTGTTAATGGTATGCTCTAAACGATTCTGTAAAGCCCCCATTTTAGAGCGTTCCGAAGAAACCCGACTAATCGCGCCATCCACCTGGGTGATTGCCCGGTTAGCGGCAGAACGGCTGGTAACTAAAACGTTATCCACCCCAAGCGCCCGCGCACGCATATCACCGATGGCAGCACTGACGTCCTGCAACGGATTAGCCCCAATTTGGAAAACCATGGTATTGTCGGCTAGGTGGACGAAGGTAGTTTCTTTGTTATCAAAGCCACCGATCATGTTAAAGTTCTTATTATCGGTGTCCCAATCAAGGACAATCCCGGTCATATTATCGAACTCCACGTCGACATTCGAGTGAACCGCGCCAACCAGGACATTCCCTTCAATGTTAACGTCTTTAGCGACTGCGTCACCTGTATGTGCATCAACCACATTGACTTTAAATTGATTGTTCACCGCGTCCTTTAGATTCGTTAAACTGAGCGCCTTCAGGATATTTTCGTCGCCGATAAAAGATATTTCCCCGGCATCCCCGGTCACCGCCGAACGGATAATAAAGGTACCGGCCACCGTTTCTAACCCACTGGATTGTTCATTGCCGCTGCTAACAAAGGAAACGAACTTGTCACTATTGGTAGATCCCACTATATCTTCTTGTTTCAAGCCTTTGGCAATGGCATTATTTAATTTATCGCGTACACTTTGGATGGTATCGGTTCCGAAAAGGGTAATTTCCGTTTTATTACCATTACCCTGGACCATGGTGATTTTTTGCGGATCTTCCAGCAAGAAATTACCGTTCTTATCCCAAAAGGCCTCAATATCCTGTAGTCGGGAACCTAGGGCGGCTAGTTCTCCGGCCCCGGGGGTGCGGTTAAAGGTAATGGCGGTACCACCATTCTTATCGTAATTAGCCATGGTTCCAAAGGTTAAGGCTACCTCACTATGGGTGATATTCCCATTCTTATCGTTTAGGGTAAGAAAATCAACGGTTGTTGCCTTATTGTTCCAGCCCGTATCCTTCATATAATAGGTGAAACTGCGATCCACACTGGTGCCGTTTTCGTCTACCGTCTGGGTTATTTTGACCATATCCTCTGTAGCTGCACCTAGTGGAGTAATGTTCAATAAAAACTTATCGCCGACGGTTATATCACCGTTATTTAAAGAAAACTTGGCAAATTCAATGTTCCCCACGGTCATGGTTTCAGCCGCAGTATTTTTTAGGCTCTTATCAATTACCCGTTCTGCTTCGTACATGGTGCGGTTACCATCTTTATCCATTTCATAAGAAGTAATCTTCAGGGTAATATCCTTACCATCAACCTTGGTCACCTCAAAGGCCATCTGGGCATTCACGGCACTTCCAGCAGCAACCAAACTAGTTCCCACTGCCGTAGCATCCCCGCCGTTTAAGCCAATATCTCTTACCAGATTATCCGTCCCGCTCTGACGGTACTGGGCAACCATATTGATCCCAGCAGTGTCAGCAGCGGTCCGAGCTGCTGCATCTACATCGGTAATCATCTTGTACGATCCCTGCGGCATGCCGACCACATTAAGATTGGCCAGACCTGATTGAGCCACGTCCGTACCTTTTATGGTGCCAGTATCCGTGTCGGTTAGGGTTTCTATTGTATACGAATTGATAGTCCCCGCAGCTGATGCTAAAATATCTTTAGAACCAATTTTAAAAGCGGTTCCAGCTGCTGTTGCAGTACTGTGATCCCGCTTTACTTCAAGCTTGAAATTCCCGGCCGCGCCCTTAGTTAACGCCTGAATATCTAGCGTTGTGTCTGCGCTTCCCGCCTGAATCGTTATCTTTTGATTCAAAACACTATCACCGGCTACTGCATCGGCTAAATTTTTATTAAATAGTGCTGCGGTTGTATCTCCTGTAATGGTCACGTCTACCGACCGACTAGTTCCATCCTGGAAGGTAAACATAAAGCTTATTTTGTCACCACCATCAGCGGCGGTAAAAGCAGCAGAAGCGGAACCTAATCCCACCACCAATTTGGACTGATTCCAGCCCATATCTACCGATTCACTAACGCTGCCGTGCTTTACCCGCATGATGTCGGTTTTTTGCACCTGGGCCACCCAAGGGGTAGCTTGAATT
>JAAYQE010000272.1 GCA_012519455.1 Syntrophomonadaceae bacterium | reverse complement strand
TGAAACTTAATAGTTTAGTCCTTCTATATGTTACTATAAAAGTCACAATATAAGATCCACCAAAACAAGGATTGAAACCTTTAATCTCAACGTTTTTCATTCTTATATTCCCCTGTCACAATATAAGATCCACCAAAACAAGGATTGAAACAAGACTTCACCTTGCTCATTATCGACGTTGCCGTTCGTCACAATATAAGATCCACCAAAACAAGGATTGAAACATACGAGCCATAATATCCGTTACATTACCAAAATAGAGTCACAATATAAGATCCACCAAAACAAGGATTGAAACAGCATAGGAATAATGGACTTATCTAAAGCAGAAAGAGTCACAATATAAGATCCACCAAAACAAGGATTGAAACCACAACCCGACAGATACGGTTGCAAAGCCGTCGCTGTCACAATATAAGATCCACCAAAACAAGGATTGAAACAAGGCTATAAAAACATAAAAAGGGACACCAACCATTGTCACAATATAAGATCCACCAAAACAAGGATTGAAACTTAATGGGCTTTTCATTGGTTTGTCCCCCTTTATTGTCACAATATAAGATCCACCAAAACAAGGATTGAAACATATAACAAACAACATCACAATATGCAAAGGGAAATGTCACAATATAAGATCCACCAAAACAAGGATTGAAACAGATTGGTGAATTATTATAATTAATTTTGTTGGCGTCACAATATAAGATCCACCAAAACAAGGATTGAAACGTTACTATAAACTAAGATGTGCAGTATCCGTGTCATGTCACAATATAAGATCCACCAAAACAAGGATTGAAACCTGCTTATGTGCAGGGTGGTGATAAAAAAGCAAGACGTCACAATATAAGATCCACCAAAACAAGGATTGAAACATTGGACAGGCATTATTTCAGTCCCCGTGCATACAAGTCACAATATAAGATCCACCAAAACAAGGATTGAAACTTCTAGGCTATTGAAGGTTTTTTACGACTCCAAAAAATGTCACAATATAAGATCCACCAAAACAAGGATTGAAACTTGCAACAAAAAATAAATCAATACCCATCACAGGTGTCACAATATAAGATCCACCAAAACAAGGATTGAAACTCCTTGCAATAAACGCTTGTATCAATATCTCATTCATGTCACAATATAAGATCCACCAAAACAAGGATTGAAACATTGGACAGGCATTATTTCAGTCCCCGTGCATACAAGTCACAATATAAGATCCACCAAAACAAGGATTGAAACTTGTCGAAAATCAAGAGAGATGAGATGAGGGGAGAAGTCACAATATAAGATCCACCAAAACAAGGATTGAAACATGGCTGGAAAGAAGCAAAAGAAAAAGATGTTTATGTCACAATATAAGATCCACCAAAACAAGGATTGAAACATTAATAAAATGGCTGAGGCTAGAGAAAAAAGCAACGTCACAATATAAGATCCACCAAAACAAGGATTGAAACTTCATACCGTTGTCAGATTATATGAAAAACTTTGACGTCACAATATGAGATCCACCAAAACAAGGATTGAAACTATTTGCTAAAAGTGACAGTAAGCGTAGACCAGTTTTAAAAAACAGATAATATAGTTTCAATCCTTGTT
>JAAYQE010000190.1 GCA_012519455.1 Syntrophomonadaceae bacterium | reverse complement strand
TGCGGGTCAGAAATTCCGAAATATCTTCAGAAGTGAACTGGCGTTCTTCTTTATTCTGCTCTTTGTTAGCGGTAAGCTGTTCGCTCATGGCCGCAATCTTGGCGCGCAAAGCTTCGATTTCTGAATCTTTTTGCTCAATTAGGCTGTCTTTTTCTCTGATTTTGGCTTCATCGATTATGACCTTTTCCGCCGGGATATTTCCTTCATTAAAATGGCGTTCTTCATAGTTTGCCCCATAGCAATAATCAATCCACTGGATGAATTCAAACAAAGAAGCTAGGGACAAGATTGCATCGCTGCGGCTGATGGCTTTTTCTGTATGAACGGCTAGGTTGCCTAGTTTGATGATATAGGGTAGCTTGCTCCAGGTTCGGTTATCTATCGCAAATCTAAAAGAAGGTTCGTGAATTAACGACTGCAAATTGTCCTTATAGGGCATAGTGATGGTGTTATCGGCCGAATATACCCATTTTACCGCCAGCTCGAAGGCCTTACGGCTACCCACCGCCGCCATGGCCGGAGAGGTGGCCAGCACCCGCTCCGCTTCGAGGCAAGCATTAGCAAACAAGGTATATTCCATTTGTCCCTGTAAGAATTCAAAGTTTGCCGGCATTAATTTCACCTCACTTCTAAGTCATAAAAGCTTAACCAGCGTTATGTCATTCTGAGCAGCGCGAAGAATCTATTCCTCCATAGTTACAAATAAATCCATCCACTTTGGATTCATGCTTTCTATCAAATTGATTTTTTTCTGTCGTGTCCAACCCTTTATCTGTTTTTCCCTAGTAATTGCAGCTTTTACGTCAGTCGTACTTTCGTAATAAATTAACTTATTCACATTATATTTTTCGGTAAATCCCGAAATAAGCTTGTTTCTATGTTCATAGACACGGCGTTCGAGATTATTAGTCACACCAGTATAGAGAACCTTATTCGAATAATTTGTCATTATATAAACGTAGTACATAAGATACATCCCTTGATAAAGTGTTATTGCCACCCCATAATGTCCAGCAATAGACGGTGTTAAATGTCCAAAAGCTGACGGACATAATGACCGGAATATTTGCCCCATAGGGGCAGGGAGAACTAACTCAATTCTCCCTTAACAACAAACTTCACCATGTGGTCGTCAATAATATTTCGATTGTTTTGCGCTCCGTATATTAGACAATGGGTACAAACCTTGATATTATGGGGGAATCCCTATGAAAATTAAAACTGCGTTCTTAATGAGAAGGCACATGCATTGAACAGGAATTGATTTTTGAGGTGTCGGTTTGTTGGCCGGATATTACAAGAACTGTAGCCGAATGTTATAGGAACGTTGGCCGGATGCAACAAGAAAAGCGGCTGAATGTTATAACATTGGTGGCCGGCAAGAATACTGAATGGGTATTCTTGTTTTTATGTCCTTCCACAGTTGTTATTTTATCTGACTTCTGTGTGCCTGTCGATCGGGATAGGTCATATTTATGCAAGTAATTGGGCTTTTTAAAAATTTGTAGGAGCGAACTATGATTTTGATTTTGCTATCATTAATAATGGGTTTTATAGGATTGAACATTGGAGGAATGATCGGGCCAGAAATTTATATATATTTGTTTGGAATAGTAGGAGTTTTAAGTCCTGGCCTATTTGTTTTGGAGAAATTATATAAGCATATAGAAAAATAAAAGTAGTCAATCGTGACCCCGCTCGTTAGTTACTGCGCCAGTTCTTCTATCAAAAAATGCATTCATTTTTAGACTTTCAAGGAGAATTTAAAGTGGGTTTTACCATAATAAAATCCATTCCTCAGGACCATAAAATTTTCGCGCATAGCTTAGGCAAAAAAATCTTGACAAAGCTGAACCTATTTCTTTATAATGCATATAATGTATATGCATAGACCATAGATGCATAGGGGGTGTATTTAAATTAAGTACGGATCCCCAGATTACTGGGCTAACTTAATTAAAATGAGTCTTTCCCGCTTTTTTATCTTACACGTTCTGCATCAACAACCCCTTCATGGTTATGAAATCACGAAACACGTAGCGGCTCTAACCAATGATTGCTGTGCCCCGACTGAAGGCAGCCTTTATCCAGTACTCAAAGAATTCACGGAGGCTGAATTGTTAAGCGTGGATATCCAAGTGGTTTCTGGACGGGAACGGAAGGTTTATACCCTGACACCGAAAGGGGAAGAAGCCTATCAAATAGCCGCGAAGTCCTGGGGAGAAGTAGCTAATTATATCTTGATGGCGGTCAAAAGTGAATAATGACAGCACGAATGGTTTATATTATCGTGTTATCGTTAACTTAACGTCTCTAAATATAGGATACGAGGGGGGTAATTTGTGTTTGAAGTGAATAATCTAATCGGAACCGGTAAATTTTTTCTCTATATTTCCGCCGAACTTTTAATTCTGTTCGTCGGGATTTCTTTTCTGGTCGCCTTGCTCCAGGAGTTTGTTTCAGAAGAAACTGTGCGTCGGGTTCTCACCAAACCCCAAAAATGGCTGGGCAATATTTTGGGGGCCGCTTTAGGAGCACTTACTCCTTTTTGTTCTTGTTCCACGATTCCCATCCTGGTTGGTTTACTCAATGGCGGGGCTCCCTTTGGAGCCACCATGTCATTTCTAATTTCCTCACCCCTGCTTAATCCGGTAATTCTTGCGTTATTTTTAACCATGATAGGTTGGAAAGTTACCCTGATCTACGGGGTGTCAACCTTCATAGCCGCTGTATTAATTGGTGCTTTATGGGAGCGTTTAGGCTTAGCAAGCACCTATAAAATGCATAAAATAGAGAACGTCGGTTGCTGTTGCGGTCCCGGAGCCGTGCAAATTGTAATGCCCCTGACCAATAAGGAAAAGGTAAAGCGGGCAGGTACTCAAACTGGGACTTTGTTTCGGCAGGTATTGCCCTATTTAATTATCGGTGCCGGCATTGGAGCGTTTATTTACGGATTTGTACCAGAGGAATTGATTATTAAGCTAGCCGGCCCAGGGAATCCCCTAGCCATCCCGGTGGCCGCGGTTATCGGTATCCCGATGTATATCCGGGTGGAAACGATGATTCCTATTGGTTCAGTCTTAATAGCTAAAGGAATGAGCCTAGGAGCAGTGATGGCCCTGATTATTGGTGGGGCCGGGGCCAGTATTCCAGAACTAACTCTGCTGGCCTCAATATTCAAACCCAAATTGGTCATTACCTTTACGATCACGATTTTAGCCGTGGCGATACTGGCCGGTTTCTTTTTCCAGATCCTGCAACCAATATTATAATATTGATAATTAGGACGAAAGTTGAGATGCTGTAAAGTTATGGGCTTATAACAGCGATTATGGGTTAGAATCCTTTATCCAAGGGTTCTAACCGATTTTTTTAAGACCACAGCTTGACATCATTTAATATAAGGAATATCTTATATAATAAATGGCTAATATAATAAAAAGGTTATAGGAGTGAATAGATTTGATTCAACGAATAGAAATTCTGTTCAAGGCTTTAGGTGAACTAAACCGGCTCAAGATAGTTAAGTTACTCTCGTTGCAAGAATTATGTGTCTGTGAATTGGAAGCAATATTAGATAT
>JAAYQE010000027.1 GCA_012519455.1 Syntrophomonadaceae bacterium | reverse complement strand
TATAATCGGGGGTGCGGATGGACCGACTACGATTTACGTTTTGTCATACTTGGCCCCCTATTTAATGGGGCCCTGCGCCGTGGCGGCCTATTCCTACATGGCCATGGTTCCTCTAATTCAGCCTCCTATTGCTCGTTTGCTTACCACCCGTAAGGAACGTTTAATTCGCATGCCTATGCCTAGACCGGTTAGCCAGATCGAAAAGATTCTTTTCCCTATCGTAGCGACGATTGTTATTTGTCTTCTGGTGCCCGCAGCTGCACCTTTACTAGGGATGCTCATGTTGGGCAATCTTTTCCGCGAATCCGGGGTGGTGGAGCGGTTAAGCGATGTAGCTCAGAATGCCTTATTGAATATCGTAACCGTTTTTCTCGGCGTATCCGTCGGAGGAACGATGTGTGCGGAGGTCTTTTTGGATCCCCAGGTACTATTTATTTTCCTTTTGGGGGTAGTAGCCTTTGCTACCGCAACCGCTACCGGTATTATTTTTGCTAAGATAATGAATCTTTTCTTAAAGGAAAAGATTAATCCCCTCATAGGGGGAGCCGGCGTATCGGCAGTACCTATGTCGGCGCGTACGATGCATAGGTTAGCGCAGGCGGAAGACAAGAAAAATTATATCCTTATGCAGGCTATGGGACCCAACGTGGCCGGGGTGATTGGAACGGCTGTTGCAGCAGGGATGTTTATTGCCATGTTAGCTGATAAGTAGGTACTAGGGAAAATCACTATAAGCAAAAGGAAGAATCCTCAAGCCGGAGGGCTCTTCCTTTTCTTTTAAGTTTTTAATTTTGCCTTATACGTATTGATCTTATGCAGTGTCTTAGATTAACTCTTAGACTTACCGGTCAAATTAGCCAGTAAATCCGTTAACTGTTTAGCCTGATCCGGCGATAATGGCCCAACCAAATAACCGGGTTCCGATTCTTTTAAGGTAAGCCAGATACTAGCGCAACGGCATAATTTCTCCAGAGGAGAACTGCCTAAACTAATTTTGGTTATGTGACCAAGGGGAATGATTAAAGGGTTTTGGGGTTTAACGTTGGTTAATATAAGTTTTTTATCTGTAAGGATAATTAATCCCCGGGATTCACGAAAAGAGACGAAAATCAGGTAAACTAAAATTAGACTAAGGATAATTCCAGATAATTTCATTAAGAAAATAATATGGTTATTCACCATAAAGTTGGGTAGACAGGTTGGCCAAATAACCATATAACGCAAGAGCCCAAGTATACCCAGTAAGATGATACCCCATGTTACCAGATAATAACGGGAATTTTTCGAAGCGTTAAACAGGGTTTTTTCTTTAGATGTATTTATCTCTAATTGGCAATTCAAAGCTTATTTACCTCCTTATTCAACGAGAAACTGACGGGCAGCGATATCTTCATCTAGCCGATAGATAACTAAATGGTATTTACCCGGTGGGAGAGCCGGAATAGTCCCTAAAACATTGGTTTTACCGGCCGGAATTGGTAAGGTCGCTGTAAATACGAGGGGGTTTTGCTGAATTTCAACTATTTCCGGTTCTAGTCGAAAAAGTTCTACAGTCAGCTCCTTTACGCCATAGCCACCAAAACTTCGCACGGAATAATAAAAGGGTTTTTCCGCGGGGAGGGGGGTGGAACTGTTCTGTACGGTTCCCCGGGTAAGGTTAGCCTCGGTCCCCACCAAGACGGCAGCTGGGTATTTTTTATCTAAAGGCGTAGAAGAAGCCGAGGGAGTAGGCCCCGAGGTAGTTAATTGGCATCCGGACAAGGTCAGGAAAGCCAACCAGGAGATTAAGACGGTCGCGATGATGACCGGCTTGCTTCGTTTTAATCGGATGGTCATAAGCCTCACTTTCATGATAAAATGTTGATATCTTCAATTAGAATAGCAAGTTAAACGAATTTTGTATAGGGTTCCCGTTTTGCTTCTTCAAAAAGACATTTTCGGGATATTGAATTCCCGGAGGTTGATGATATTATATATTCTACATGGAGTAAAAGTTATATTTTGTTTCTAGAAAAAAACATGAAAGGGGAATCTAAAATGCTAAAAAAATTGTTGGTTCCAACAGATGGCTCGGATAGTGCATACAAAGCTATTTATTATGCCCGTGATTTGTTAAAACATAAAATAGCGGAAGAAGTGGTAATCTTGCATGTAGGACCGGCTATCGGTGAAAACTGGGGATTCTACGGCCTTTCCAAGGCAGATTTTGAATTAAAATATCAATGCGTTTTAGATGACGCTGGAAAAAGGATTTTACGGTTAGCTCGGGAACCTTTTGAAAAAGAGGGATTACCCGTAGAAACCGTTTATTTATGTGGTGATCTGGCTGAAACCATTGTTAATTATGCGGAGGAAAATGACTTTAAGGCTATTATTATCGGTAATAAGGGATTCTCTAAAATAGCTGAATTATTGTTAGGAAGTGTTTGTGATCGAGTTATCCGTCTGGCGAAAATACCGGTAATGGTAATTCGGTAAGGGTTTGTGGATGATGTTTATTGTGAAATATGAAGTTATTTCACGTAAATTTGACCTATATAGGGGAAATTTAGAAAAAAACTCTAATTGATAAAATATATACTGCTTAATTATTTTGCATTTCTTTCTTAGAAAATATATACTCGTAAAGGGATTATTGCACCTTAGATAGGATACGGTTTAGGTTAAAGTACTCTATATATGGTTTAGCAACTTTAATAAATCTACAAAAGAGGAGGTATATTTTAGTAGGTCCATATAGAGGCACCACAAAAACAAAATGAAATTAAAAGTATTAAATTAAAGAATAGGGGGGATAACGCGGTTATTAAGCCTTAAAAGTAGAGCCCTGGTAATTACCCTATACTGATTAGAATAAGATAAATGTGGCATAATGTGAGTATTAATTGAATTCTCGCCTTAAATACATCAATATCAGGAGGCAAAGAAATAATTATGTCGGAAAACTTAAAAATGGTCTTACTATACGGAGCACCTGCAGTCGGGATTTTAACTTTATTATTTGCACTGATGCAAACCCTAAAGGTTAAACGACAACCACCGGGAAATAAACAGATGCAGGAGATTTCCACTGCGATCCATAGTGGAGCTATGGCTTTTCTTAAACGGGAATATAGTGCTCTAATTGCGTTCATCGTTATTCTTTTTGCGATTCTAGCCATAAAAATAGATACCCGAACGGCTATTTGTTTTTTGACTGGAGCATTAGCATCAATGACTGCTGGTTTTGTTGGTATGCAAGTAGCCACATTGGCTAATGTACGTACTGCTAATGCCGCTATTCATTCGCAAAATAAAGCTCTGGGTATTGCCTTTTCGGGTGGATCGGTTATGGGTATGACCGTGGCCGGATTGGGATTAATTGGTTTAGGCATTCTCTACATAATTTATCAAGATCCCAATATTGTTAATGGTTTCGCCCTAGGGGGCAGTTCTATCGCCCTTTTTGCTCGCGTCGGCGGTGGTATCTATACCAAAGCCGCAGATGTCGGGGCCGATTTGGTGGGTAAGGTAGAGGCCGGAATTCCGGAAGACGATCCGCGTAATCCAGCGGTTATAGCCGATAACGTAGGAGACAACGTGGGTGACGTAGCCGGCATGGGTGCGGACTTGTTTGAATCGTTTGTCGGTTCTATTATTGCTTCGATGGTTCTGGGTATGGCTCTTTTTTCCGGAGGACAGCAGTTTAATGCCGTAATTCTTCCTTTAATTATTGCGGCGGTAGGTACTTTGGCCTCCATACTAGGTACTTTTTTTGTGCGTACCGACGAGAAATCTAGTCCGCAGAAAGCAATCCGCTATGGGACTTTTGGTAGTTCTATTTTTGTGATTTTGTTTTCGTATATAGCTTCGCGGCAATTAATGGGTTCAATCGATTATTTTTGGGCCATTTTCGCTGGTATCCTTACCGGAACCGTAGTGGGATTGGTAACTGAATATTATACCTCGAGTGATTTTAAGCCAGTTAAAGGAATCGCGGAACAGTCCCAAACCGGAGCAGCCACCACGATTATTTCTGGGATTGCCGTGGGGATGCTCAGTACCGCGATACCAATTTTGATGATCTGTGTGGGTATTTTAGTGGCTTATAAATTTGCTGGGCTGTACGGCATTGCCCTCGCGGCTGTAGGCATGCTATCTACTACGGCGATGGTGGTATCGGTAGATGCTTACGGTCCCATTGCGGATAATGCTGGGGGAATTGCGGAAATGGCGAAAATGGATCCGCATGTACGTCAGATTACGGACCGTTTGGATGCTGTAGGGAATACGACGGCGGCGATTGGGAAAGGGTTTGCTATTGGTTCTGCGGCCCTTACGGCCTTAGCCTTGTTTTCAGCTTATACCAGCACGGTGGGTATTACGAGTATTAGTTTGTTAGACCCGAAAGTTATCATTGGGCTTTTAATCGGAGGTATGTTGCCTTTCCTCTTCTGTGCTTTAACCATGAATGCCGTTGGGCGGGCTGCTTATCGTATGATTGAAGAAGTGCGCCGACAATTTCGTTCTATTTCGGGTCTTATGGAAGGAAAAGCCAAGCCGGATTACGCCCACTGTGTTGATATCAGTACCAGTGCGGCCATTAAAGAAATGATAATTCCGGGGCTAATGGCTGTTGTAGTGCCACTATTAGTCGGAGTAATTCTGGAAAAAGAAGCGCTGGGCGGGTTACTTGCCGGTGCTTTAGTAAGTGGAGTTTTGCTGGCCATTATGATGGCCAACGCGGGCGGAGCCTGGGATAATGCGAAAAAATATATTGAAAGCGGTAATTTCGGAGGTAAAGGTACTCCGGCTCATGCCGCTGCAGTAGTAGGAGATACGGTAGGCGATCCCTTTAAAGATACATCGGGGCCTTCTTTGAATATTTTGATTAAATTAATGTCTATTGTGGCCCTGGTCTTTGCCCCTTTGTTTATGTAAATCGAGTAGACAAAGCGACGTAGGATAAAAAAATGGGTGCTAGCTTGGCCGGTGCAAATAACGTTTGAGTTATTGGTACCGGCCTTTATCTATCGTATAATATATAAAAACCCCAATTTTAATGGAAGTGAGGTTATTGTACTTGTCGCTTCGGATGAAGATTGAGTCGGAAGTAGCTCGGGCAATGACTAAATTTTATCGGGACCTTTTAGGTAAAGGACCGGAGGAAACCAAAGTCTATATTATCGACGATCTGGTGTTGGTCCGGCTTAGGGGTACTTTAACCCGGGAAGAACAGCAGTTGGCCCGCACGCAACGCGGGTGTCAATTAATAAAGGAGATACGTGAGGAACTAAGAGAGTTAAACCTAGGTGAGGAAGAACGGATAATCAGTAAAATTACCGGTTATGAAGTCCTAAATAGTCAGGGTAATATCAGCACGATTACCGGAGAAGCGATATTAGTCTTTATTATGGAACAAAATATTGGCAAAATTTTTAGTGGTAAGTCCTGTGGAAAAGACATGACCATTTCACGACATCCGGTATAGCTGAAATTGTTTGGCGCTTGACATTCAATAAGGTCTGAATTAAAATTATTACATCACTCTTGTAAAGTATAAATACTTGACAAGCGGGAGGGGAGCGGCTTGCTGGAAAAGGTTAGCCGTATGGCCCTGTTACAGGACTTTTATGCTGGTTTATTAACCGAAAAACAACGTCGCGTGTTTGAACTCTATTATGATTATAATTTTTCCCTGGGGGAGATTGCGGAAGAATACGGAATCAGCCGTCAGGCAGTCCATGATCTTTTACGCCGAGTGGAAAAATTGCTTGAATCTTATGAAGCGCGCATGGGTCTGGTAAATAAGTTTTTGGAAAATCAGAAGAAGATACGGGAAGTTTTGAACTGGTTAAATACCCTACCTTTAGATGGGGAAGTAGCAGAAATTGTGGAACGCGTAACCCGATTATTACATGAACTTATCGAGGTTGAAGAGATAAATTAGGTAGCATCGGGGATTTATTTTATGCATAGTCCCGGATGGGAGGTGGCACTATGGTTTTTGAGGGTTTAGCGGAAAAATTACAGGACACTTTTCGTAAGTTAAGAGGTAAAGGTAAACTCGTTGAGGCTGATGTAAATGAAGCCATGCGTGAAATACGCTTGGCTTTACTGGAAGCTGATGTTAACTTTAAGGTGGTCAAGGATTTTGTTTCCCGCGTTAAAGAACGGGCGGTTGGGCAGGAGGTCTTACAGAGTCTCACTCCCGGGCAGCAAGTAGTTAAGATTGTCTATGAGGAAATGACCAGCTTAATGGGGGGAGCTCAGAGCCGCTTGCAGATTTCCTCTAAGCCACCTACGATTATCATGTTGGTTGGTTTGCAGGGTTCGGGTAAAACGACCACCTGTGGCAAATTAGCTAACTTGCTCCGTAAACAAGGACGTCGCCCTTTGTTGGTGGCAGCGGATATTTATCGTCCGGCGGCAATAAAGCAATTACAGGTGCTGGGCGCTCAGCTAGATATTCCAGTTTTTTCTATGGGCCAGTCTAATCCGGTAGATATTGCCCGGGGCTCACTAGAGTTTGCCTTTTCCCATAACCGGGATTTAGTAATTATTGATACGGCTGGTCGATTGCATATTAATCAAGAATTAATGGACGAATTAAAAGCTATTCAGGATAACGTCCAACCGCATGAGATTTTATTAGTTGTCGATTCTATGACCGGACAGGATGCGGTCAATGTAGCCCAGTCTTTTCACGAGCAATTAAAATTAGACGGACTTGTTTTAACCAAACTAGATGGAGATACTCGGGGCGGTGCCGCATTATCCGTTAAAGCCGTAACCGGTTGTCCGATTAAGTTTATTGGTGTGGGGGAAAAATTAGATGCTTTAGAACCCTTTTTTCCCGACCGAATGGCTTCGCGGATTTTGGGGATGGGTGATGTACTAAGCCTGATTGAAAAAGCGCAATCTAATTTAGATTTGGCTAAAGCACGAGAATTAGAGCAGAAAATACGGAAGCAACAGTTTACGTTGGAGCATTTTTTAGAACAGCTGTCGCAAATTAAGTCTATGGGAACTTTGGATCAGATTTTGGGGATGATTCCAGGTTTGGGCGGGGCCCGAGAATTAAAAAAATTACAGAAGGACTTGGACCCGCGGGAATTGGTCAAGGTAGAGGCGATGATAAATTCTATGACCCCTGAGGAAAGACGACATCCGGAAGTAATAAATGGTAGTCGTCGAAAGCGTATTGCTTTAGGTAGTGGTACGCGGGTACAGGATGTTAATCGTCTTTTGAAACAGTTTGAGGATATCCGGAAAATGATGAAGCAATTGACGGAGGCCGGATCCGGCAAAAAAAAGAAAGGGCTCAAGTTGCCTTTCTTACCTAATTAATAATATCCGAATGGTGGTTAAGTCAAGCAATGAAAGGAGGTGAAATGATTGGCCACCAGAATTAGATTGAAGCGAATGGGGGCAAAAAAAAGCCCTTTTTATCGGATTGTTGTAGCTGATTCTCGCTCTCCCCGGGATGGCCGGTTTATCGAGGAGCTTGGTTATTATAATCCGACTAAAGATCCTATTGTGTTGAAAGTAGACGAAGAAAAGGCCATTAAATGGTTGATGAATGGGGCGCAACCGTCGGAAACAGTTCGGGCCTTATTAAATAAGGCTGGAGTTATCCAAAAGTATGCTGCAGCCCGACAGTAAGATCATAGTTAAGTTGTAGTTAATTGGAATCAACGGTTTCTTTTCAAGTGGAATTACCCGAGGGGGTTACTGTAATTATGAAGAAACTAGTCGAAATCCTGGCTCGTTCTCTGGTTGACTATCCGGATAAAGTCGAAGTGAATCAGGTAGAAGGTGAAAAATCTATCATTCTGGAACTTCGGGTAGATGAAGACGATATGGGCAAGGTGATTGGTAAACAAGGTAAAATCGCGAAAGCAATGAGAACGGTGGTTAAAGCTGCAGCCGCTAAAGAGGGCAAACGGGTAGTATTAGAAATTATCAAGTAGATACTAGTAACTGGTTTATAGTAAAGGTGCTGGGGGTCTTGAAAGCTTGCAGAATGACCAAGAATTACTGATTAGTATCGGACAAATTACTACCACTCAGGGAATTAGCGGTGAAGTTCGGGTGCTTCCGCTAACTGATTTTCCGGAGCGCTTTGATAAATTAAAGCAAGTAATCCTTAACCAGAACGGGGAATTGACGAGTTGGGCCGTGGAATCAGCCCGGCAACATAAGCAGTTTATTCTTTTGAAATTGGCGGGGATGGACGACCTTAATCAGGCTCGACGGTTTAGAAATGCGTTAATCCAGGTACCAGAGTCTGAATTGATACCATTACCCGATGGTCAATTTTATGTTTTTCAAATCATCGGTCTGGCAGTTTACGATGAGGATGGAGCATATCTGGGACAAATTAAAGAAGTACTCCGGACTGGAAGTAATGATGTTTACCAGATAATCAATGAGGATAATAAGGAATTACTAGTCCCAGCACTACGGGAGGTAG
>JAAYQE010000189.1 GCA_012519455.1 Syntrophomonadaceae bacterium | reverse complement strand
CCCGGGGCCGCAATTCAGCCCTAATTCCGGTATGTAGAGCGTCATTTCTTATTTGGGCACACACCCGATCTAAATAATCATCAGTGCGAGACATGGTATTTCTCCTCCTAACACCCGATCTACTGCTGATTTGAAAAATCCCCATTCCTTGGTTTTTGCCCACAGGGCCTTTTTCCCTAAGACAGACTGGCGTACGTTATGATAAGAGCTTTGTTATGAATTTTCCTGAACTAGGTTAATATATTTTTCTACGGTATCTATGTTTTTGTAGCCGACTATCGCTGCTACCTTGTCCGGGGGTACCCCGGCATCGAGAAGAGACTTGCAAAAGGCAAGCTGCAGGACATGTGGCGTGACCCCTTCCAAACCGGCTTCTTGTGTATATTTTTCTACCAGTATTCTGATACCCCGTGCTGTAAGACAGCCACCCTTCTGGCTTGGAAACAAGGGTTCACTATCGTTTTTCCCTGCCACCCAGTTTTTTAGTACATCCCAAACTTCAGAATCAAAAGATACCTTCCGACGCCTATCGACAGTAATGTAACCACTTTCGCCACGAAAATAAACATCGCTCACTTTTAGAGCGCTAAATTCTTCCACCCGGAGTCCGGTACGGAGCAGCAAGGTAACTATGACAATATCCCTGGAGTTTTTTGAATCATATACAGCACGCATTAAGTCCTGTTGTTCTTCAAGAGTTAAAACCTTGGGTGTTACCTTGGCTATTTTTAAAGATTTAACCCCGCCCATAAGATTGTGCCCAGGCCCAATAGCAAATTTGAAATAAGAAGATAGTGCCCGCAACACCCTGTTTATGGTGGCCGGTTTCTGGTTAATATTTTTTAAATGACGTTTAAACCCAATTATATCATGGGGGTTAATACCTGTAACCGAAGGAGCAAAACCCTTAGTATCTTGGTACCATTCCACTAATTTGTTTAAATCGCTCAGATAACCGCGGATAGTGTTAAAGCTAACATTATTTTTTTGTAGATGGAGTTTATAGCTTGAAAGGGTTTTTTTCATTGTAAAACCTGCCCTGCTAAAATTAATTATGTATTATTTTAACATAAGTAAAGCAAACTTCTGCAAAAGATACCTGCAGCCCCGTTAGAATCATAGTTTCTAAAATATCTAAGGATCATTTACCGAATACGGAATTTCAAAAAGCACCCCTATTCGTTTTAAGGTTTAATAAATTTTTGAACCCGCTAAAATTGCTATTATCATAAATAGTTTCTTTAAGAAAAATAAAAAGTTTTGGTTTGGCTCGTTATTAATTTTAACAAATATTGTATAAAAGAATTTATTAGGCAGCGAAATTACTAGAAATTAACAAACCTATCCCGTATAGTAACAATTCATTTTGATCCGGTTGATGGCCTTAATTCACTGATTACCGTATCTATAGAATCAGCTAAATAAAGATATGGTACTCCTTTAGGGTTTAAACGACCTGCCGAGCATTTTTCTTTTGGAGGGGCACATAATTCAATTTTCTGGGTAAATACCCCTAACCTTAGTTTCTTGCTTTCTGAAAATGTATTTTTCTAAAACTTTTTTGCATCTTCTACAGATATAGCTGGTAATTCAATTTTTCCCATTTTTAATGTTCCTCTATATATCTAATTTTCGTTAACAAATTGGTTTCTTAATATAAGATAAGGCAATCCCGAGATTTGTCCCAGGATTGCCCCTTTGTTGCCATTATTACAAATATCATGAATGTTATCCAAGCAGTTGCAAAACCGTCTGCGGCGCCATATTCGCCTGCGCCAGCATGGCGGTGGCGGCCTGGTTCAGGATGTTGGACTTGGTGAATTCCATGATCTCAGCAGCCATGTCTAAGTCACGTATCCTTGATTCGGCTGCTTGCAGGTTTTCAGCAGAAGTGCCTAAGTTGGCGATGGTGTGCTCCAGGCGGTTTTGCATGGCACCCAGCATGGAGCGTTCGGCTGAAACTGTTTCGATAGCATCGTTGATAATAGTGATAGCTTTATCAGCAGCTTCCTGAGTAGAAACGTTGATGCCGCCATCAGCTTTAATTTCAATTGTATCTCCATCTTTTAACCCTGTAGCGGTGGTCATAACTGCCGCTACATCTTTCAATACTCCCCCATTATCAGCTTTAAACTCGTTATTGGTGTCTAAGGTCAGATCCCCCAGGGCATAAAAATTCTTTCCATCAGAATTCCCAAGGGCAACGACTTCGCCTGCAGCGTTCAGGAGGGCGAAACTTGGAGCCTCACTGTCCCATGTATTACCTGGCGTGTGGGTATTAGCATCAAATGTTGCTACCGTGTATTTCCCTGCTTCCAGTCCTGTTACCTTTACGGAAGCAGTGGCCATGATATCTTCGATCCCTGTTGTTTCCCCATTTACAATAGTAGCATTCAGGGTAACCTTGTCATCAATGACCGCATCACCAAATGTAATCGTGTAATCTGTAGCCACTTCAGCGCCGGCTAGTTTGTTCATCTCTGTAGCTGCTGTCAAGACTTTATATTCTTTCCCGTCCTGACTAATAGCCACGATTTTGCCATCTGCGTTGGCCAAACCGTAGTTGGCAACATCGTCGCCTACTGTGATATTGCCAATTCCCACGACATCCAACGTCTGCTCACCGGCTGCTAAAGCGGTTACCGATTCGCTTGTAGGCACCTCTACTGTTCCTTCAATCTCAAAGCGTGCAAATCCTTCGCCGCTGCCGGCTACTTTAAGAGCATTAGAATCCATAGCAGCTATCTTTAAATTGATGTTTTGCCCTTCGTTGGCCCCGAT
>JAAYQE010000188.1 GCA_012519455.1 Syntrophomonadaceae bacterium | reverse complement strand
AGGAACTAAAAGATTATAAACCCGGCTTCTTACTAATTATTATCTGCCATTCATCAACCGTTTCACCGGTTACTTCAACATTATAGCCTTTAGACTTCGCAAATTTACTGACATTTTGTTTGGCAGTGTTACCAGTGCCCATTACCTGCAGTTCCTGAATTCCTTTGTCTAGAAATTTTTGAGTCTTTAGCACCGGCAAAGGGCAGCTTAGACCTCGTACATCAAGGATATCCATTTAAATATCAACCTCCCGATAAGCCCAACCTATTAAGCTTACAATGATTATTCCGGCAACCACTGCCACTTCCCCAAAAATAGTGACTCCTTTAGGACTGGCGGCTAGCATAAAGTTATGCGCCAGGGCTGCTCCAAAGATCATCCCTAACACGGTAATAGCCGCATCCATATCACCCTCACTGCCGAGTACTAACTGCCGCAAAGGGCATCCCCCGAGCAGGACGGCACACTGACCAACCAAAAACAGCCCTAAAAAGTTAAAGATATGATTGGTATGGGCTATAGGCTGACCGGCGAAACCCAGATTAAATTTATCCAGAGCAAGATTAAGGATTAGTACTGTAAGAAAAATGAATCCATACGCTATAAGCAGCCCAGTCTCCCGGATCAAAAAGAAGTCCCGAAATCCACCGCTTAAACACATTCGAGTTTTATGAGCCAGGAATCCCACCACTAGACCAGCAGCCAGAGCTATCCAGAGGGGCGCATGCATACTACCTGGACCTTCTTTACTGAAAAACAATGGTCCGCCCGCTTCGAGGTTAAAGCTCATCCCGGTTACTAGAAAACCTAACAATAAGACCGCTCCCAGGAGAAAGATATAGCCTCCAGCCTGGGTCTCTTTTTCTGTTTTGGCCGCCCCGAGATTAAACCCACTTTTTAGAAATTTTACCCCGAAAAGTACTCCACAGATAAAGCCGGCAAAACCGACCACAGCATTTAGGTCCCCACCGCCCATCCGCAGGATGTCGCGTAAGGGACAGCCCAGGAAAACCAGGGCTCCTATCATCATAAAGACTCCTAGGAGAAACCGGACGAATGGTGCCGAACCTCCCCGACTCCTAAACTCCTTTGCACTAAAAGCAGAAATAAAAGCACCAATAACCAAACCAATTATTTCCGGTCGAACATACTGAACTATACCAGCCCGGTGTAATCCCATTGCCCCAGTGATATCCCGTAAAAAACAGGCAATACAAAATCCCATATTAGCCGGGTTACCCAATACTACCAACAAAACCGCTAAGCCACCAATCGCTACTCCAGTTAAGGCCATGAGCCCCTTTTCCTTGTTCAACCCAGTCACTCCCCACCCCTATTAATTTGTGTAATGCATTACTTTAGGAATACTATATTCTACATAAAAGGCGAAGAAACCTTTATATTAAGTATAAAATAATGTTATAGATATCCGGGCTGAGACAATCCATGAGAAGAGCAATGCTTTTTATGCTTTAGTGTATCTGGTAGGCGATAACGGAAGAATGGATTGTTTGGTTGGATTAAAGGGGACGTAATCCTATGCTTTAGCGCAATATTGGAGACTATCTTTTTCTATGTAGACGGTGGCCTGACCGCTATTGCATAGGTAGGCTAGAAAGGCGGAAATGCTGGCTCCCAAGCGGAAGTAATGGTTACGGTTTACTTGCAGACCTTGTCGGGTAATAACTTCATTGATGATTTCCTCCCGGTTGCGGGAGGTCCGGAGTATGTGTTTTAGGGTGGCCTGGATCTGCATCAGGATTTCATAGTTTGCCCTAATTAGGGCTGAAATATTATCGGTTATGCCCCCGTGGGACAGGTAGAGAAGGGCGGATTTATCGGCCCTTATTTTTTCGAGGGTGGCGATTTGTTGGCTCGGATCGGCTAGATAAAGGAAAGGGTTGGAGTGTAATATTTCAGGGGATATCAGGCTGTCCCCGGTGAAGACAACATTATCGGGAGTCCTTATTCCCAAGTGTCCCAGGGTGTGCCCCCCCAGGTCCAATATTTCAAACTCCTGTCCATTAATCTCCATGCGGCCTGCACTTATGGCAGCACTAACACGGGAGGCTTGAGGCAGGAAAAATTTGCTCTGTAACAGTTTAAGGGGATAGGCGCCATACACGGTATAAGGGTTTAAAATAGGTTGCTGGATAAAGGCCGACTCAATGGCCGAGGCATAGATGCGACAATGGCTGACTTGTTGAATATAATGATTTCCCCCACAATGGTCGGCGTGGGCATGGGTGTTGAAGATTGCGGACACAGTCCAACCTTTTTCTTCTAGTATCTGTAAAAGTGCCTGGCCCTGGGTCGGGTTAGCCCCGCTATCAATGAGCAGGCAGCGCTGGTCTGGAAATAGGTATAAGCCGATACTGGCGGTATTAGTCTCAGGTGTATGGGTCTCTAGCGCATAAGTGTTACCCTTTAGATGCTGCAATTTCATTCTATCAATCCTCTATCTCCGGCACAGTAGTTCTATAAGTTCATTTTCCTCGCTCTGGGGGAAGAATTGGTGCAAGCCAATTTCCACCAGCCGCTTTCTGAGCTCTTCTTCATGATATTTGGTACCAATTAATCTGCTTTCCAGTTCAGCTGTATCCCGCAGGCTGAAGAAGTCGCCGAATATTTTACATCCGCTGATCAATCCGCGTTTAACTTCCAGTCGGAAATCAATATTCCCCCAGCTAAAAGTGGCGGTCTTTCGAACATTGTGCGCCGGGGAAGTTCCATAAATCCAGTCCCAGCTAGTATACTTATTATTTCTTAAAATGTCTATATTTTGTCGGTCCGACTCGTTAAGCTGGTAGGCAGCATAGGCGGGTTCCAGCTGAAACACTTCTTCCGTGAGGATTTGCTGGAATTCCTCTATAGTTATCGGTACTGACAGATGTTCCCGAATATTAGCAACCCGGCTGCGCACCGATTTTATGCCTTTGGATGAGATTTTCACCGGGCTGGGGTTTAAGGCTTGCACCATGGCCTCAATATTGGAATCAAATAAAATAGTCCCATGGTGTAACAGCCGATCTTTATGTTTAAACTGAGCATTGCCCGAAAACTTTTTGCCGGCAATGGTCAGGTCATTTCTTCCGTTGTTCTCGGCCTCAATCCCTAATCTTCGTAGGGCCTTGATTACCGGACGTGTAAACTTCTCGAAGTTGGCAAAGTCCTGATTTTCATCGACCACGAAAGTGAAGTTGAGGTTGCCGTGATCATGGTAGACGGCGCCTCCTCCAGAAAGCCGGCGCACCACCTTTATCCCATGCTCCTCCAAGTAACTAGCGTTTATTTCTTCAAGCGTGTTTTGGTTCCGGCCGACGACCACCGTCGGCTGGTTCTGCCAGAGTATAAAATAATTAGCGTTGGCCGGCAACTGCATTAGGCAGTACTCTTCCAGGGCCATATTGAAATAGGGATCAGTCGAGTAGTTGATTATTTGTTTCATACGGTTAAATCCACCTTCTATAAGTTAGCGCGTCGGGGTGGGGCCAGGTGAATAGCCTGTCCATGCACATCCAACACTGCTTCCATTATGGCCTCAGATAGCGTAGGGTGGGGGTGGATAGTTCCAGAAACATCGGTAACTTTCAGGCGGTTTTTAACCATCATCGTTCCTTCCATGATCAAATCACTGGCATGGGGTCCGATGATGTGCACCCCGATAATTACTTCTTCCGGATCAGCCAGCACTTTGACCATACCATCGGTTTCTCCCATAGTCAGGGCCTTGCCGTTGGCGCCAAACTGAAATTTACCGGTTCGATAAGCGATTCCTTGGGCTTTAGCCTCTTCTTCACTGATACCAACACTGGCAATTTCGGGAATGGTAAACACGCAAGCCGGTACAGCTTGATAATGCATATCCGTCTCTAGCCCGGCCATTTTTTCTACAGCCACCATCCCTTCTTCGGAGGCGACATGGGCCAGCATCGGTCCCCCGATAACGTCTCCAATGGCATAAATGCCTTCTACGTTAGTGGAAAAATGGCGGTCTACCAGAATGAAACCGGCTTTATCCGTGGCAATCCCCAGTTCCTCCAGGTTTAGTCCGGTGGTAAAAGGTTTTCTTCCAGTAGCTATTAATACGAGATCAACCTGAGCTTCAATCGGGCCTTTTTTACCCTCAGCGCTAATCTTTAAGGTCTTTAAAGCCCCTGCATCCAGTTCAATCTTTTCTACACGGGTAGAAGTATGGACATTTATTTTCTGCTTTTTAAGAAAGACGCGTAGGCGTTTACCTAGTTCGTGGTCCATGGTGTTTAAGAGCTCCGGCAGGTATTCAAAAACGGTTACCTTGCTGCCTAGGGAACTAAAGATACCGGCAAATTCGAGCCCAATGACTCCCCCGCCAATAATCGCCAACCGGGCTGGAACCTCATCCAATTCTAATACCTGATCGCTGTTCATTACTCCCGGCAGATCAATGCCCGGGATGGTTAAGGAAGCGGGGACGGAACCGGTAGCCAGCAGGAAGTTTCGGCTCTGAAATTTTTCTCCATTAACCAGCACTGTGTTTTTATCCAGTATAGTAGCCTCACCTTTTATTTTCACTACCCCATTAGCTTGGAGCAGTTTTTCTATGCCAGCCACTAAATTATGGACAATCTGATCCTTGCGCTGTCTAGCCCCCGCCATGTCGAAAGAGATGCTACCCACCTGAATGTTAAATTCCTGACTGGCCTTTAGGTCCTTCATGGCTAGCGCGTTCCGGTAATAGGCCTTAGTCGGGATACAGCCGCGATTCAGACAGGTTCCGCCGAAAGCGTCTTTCTCCACAATGGCGACCGTCATCCCCAACTGCCGGGCCCGGATCGCCGCTACATAGCCGCCCGGACCGCCGCCGATAATTATCAAGTCTTTCATGTCTATAGATATTCCTTTCGCTACGCTCAATCGCAAACCGCGATGAAAAAAGTTCACTAGATCTTGACCCCGGCCTCCCACTTGACCACTGGCTTACGGGCAGCTGTTACTTCATCGACCCGCTTGATTACCGCTTTATGAGGGGCCTGGCTGACCAGCTCCGGGTTTTCGGCTGCTTCTCGCGCGATGGTGCGCATGGTTTGCACAAATTCATCTAACCGCTCCTTAGATTCGGTTTCCGTTGGCTCGATCATCATGGCCTCACTAACGATCAAGGGGAAGTAGATGGTAGGCGGGTGATTGCCGTAATCAATCAGGCGCTTAGCAATACTCAGCGTGGTAACACCGTTTTCGGCCTGTTTCTTGGAATTGATAATAAATTCATGTTTGCACAATCTATCTAAAGGAATATGGTAATCATCCCGCAATTGATGCCGCAGGTAGTTCGCGTTTAAGACTGCGTGTTGACCGGCTTCTTTCAGGCCTTCCGCCCCTAGGGCTTTGATATAGGCATAGGCTTTGACAATGACTCCAAAATTTCCATAGAAATTCTTGACCTTGCCGATAGATAGGGGTAGATCATAATTAAATCGGTATTCCTCGCCTTGTTTAACTGTGATCGGTTTCGGCAAGAAATCTAGGAGCTGGGCTTTAACTCCTACCGGTCCCGAGCCCGGGCCGCCCCCGCCGTGGGGAGTGCCAAAGGTTTTATGTAGGTTGACGTGGATGACGTCAAATCCCATATCCCCGGGCCGAGCCACACCCATGATGCCGTTCAGGTTAGCCCCATCGTAATAGAGCAGACCACCAGCTTCATGGACGATGGTGGCTATTTCCTGAATATCTTCTTCGAACAGCCCTAAAGTATTAGGATTGGTCAGCATTAATCCGGCCACTTCATCCGTCATCTTGGACCGCAGATCCTCCAGGTCTACCAGGCCGCGCTGGTTGGATTTTACTTCGATGACCTCAAAACCGACCACATTAGCTGAAGCCGGGTTGGTTCCGTGGGCTGAGTCCGGCACCATTATTTTGGTTCTTTTAGCGTCCTGCCGCTGTTGATGATAGGCCTTAATAATCATCACTCCGGCTAATTCGCCATGGGCTCCAGCCGCTGGTTGTAAGGAAAAACCATCCATGCCGGTTATCTCCGCTAGCATCTCCTGCATTTCATAGTATAACTGCAGAGCACCCTGGACCGTATCTTCCGGCTGGTAGGGATGAATGCCGGCAAAGCCCGGCAGTCTGGCTGCCCACTCGTTAATCTTGGGATTGTACTTCATGGTACAGGAACCGAGCGGATAAAAACCGTTATCCACCCCATAAGCCCGGGTGGAAAGCTCCGTAAAATGCCGGACCGCTTCAACCTCACTTATTTCCGGCAGATTCAGGGCTTCCTGGCGGAGAAATTGGGCCGGGATAGTCTTGCTAATGGCTGGATTCGGTATCTGACCGGGCGGCAGGCTAAAAGAATTACTGCCCGGGACATTTTTTTCAAAAATAAGCTTAGGCATTTATTTTCCTCCCAAGACTGC
This sequence comes from Syntrophomonadaceae bacterium, assembly GCA_012519455.1. Taxonomy (GTDB): domain Bacteria; phylum Bacillota; class Ch66; order Ch66; family Ch109; genus JAAYQE01. Next base: position 9,798 of record JAAYQE010000188.1, on the reverse strand, counting down.
TACTAGTTGATCGATCTCAGTTTTTGTCCTTTTTTCGGTAAAGGCCAATAACAGAGCATCATCTAACTCATAACCGCCAATAATTCCGTTAGCCAGTAATTTTCGGTTGGCGGCGGCTGGATCTTTGACTTTAAGGGCAAACTCACAGAAATAGGGTTGTTTATATTTTAGCTCCATCCCGACTTTCTGGAATTCCTGCTCCGCATATCTAGCCAGGTGATGGCAGCGCGTCGCAATCTCCTTAAGACCCTGCTCGCCGACAAAGGTCAGATACATGCTGGCCGCCAGGGCACAGAGGGCCTCGTTAGAGCAAATATTGGAGGCAGCCAATTCGCGCCGGATATGCTGTTCGCGAGCCTGTAGGGTCAAAACGTAGGCTCGCTTGCCATCTAGATCGCTGGTTTGTCCAACTATCCGACCGGGAATTTTGCGCATCAGATTTTTCCTGGCGGCCATAAATCCCAGATAGGGTCCGCCAAAGCTAAGGCTGCTCCCCAGCGGCTGACCTTCACCCACGACCAGGTCCGCGCCCCATTCAGCCGGGGACTTCAATAAGGCCAGGGAGATCGGTTCTACCGCCATAATAAACAGAGCTTTTTGGTCATGCACTGCTTTTTCCACCGGGGCGGCATCTTCCAACAGCCCATAAAAATTAGGCTGCTGCATTACGGCGCCGGCCGTTTCGTGATCAATTGCGGCCAGCATACCGGTAGTATCGGCGATCCCGTCCCGGCCAGGTACCACGACCACTTCCAGGCGGCCGGAAAGGGAATAAGTCTTGAGAATTTCTAAGTATTCCGGATGAACTGTATCCGAGATAACCACTTTTTTCTTTCCTTTACTATTTACGCAGGCCAGATTACAGGCCTCAGCCAGGGCACTTCCACCATCATACAGGGAAGCATTGGCTACGTCCATCCCGGTCAGTTGGCAGATCATGGTCTGATATTCAAAGATGGATTGCAGAATTCCCTGGCTTATTTCCGGCTGGTAAGGAGTGTAGGCGGTATAAAACTCGGAACGTAAGAGCAGTTGTTCCAGGGCGGCCGGGAGATAATGATCATAAGCCCCAGCCCCCAGGAAGGATGGATAATCGTCTGTATTAAGGTTTTGGGCCGCTAAATTCTTCAAAAGGCGGCGAAGCTCCATTTCACTCAGGCCGGCCGGTAGATTCAAGCCCTCCTTAAGCTGCAGCTCTGGTTTTATGTCCTGAAACAATTCCTCCAGACTGGTTAAACCAAGGGTCTGGAGCATTTCATCCACGACCGGGGAGGGATTGGGCGTATATCTCATCGTTGGCCTCCCTAAGATTCAAGCGTCTGGCAATAAGCGTTATAAGCTTCGGCGGACATTAGACCTTCTAGCCGACTGCTATCGCTCAAATCAAGAACAGCAATCCAGTTATGATAAGGGTCTTGATTCAAAAGTTCGGGGGCTTCTTCCAGGTCCTCGTTGACTTCGATAATAGTGCCGGGAACTGGACTAAAAAGGGTGGCGGCCGCCTTGACTGATTCAATAACCCCAATAGATTCGCCCAGATTAATTTCCAGGTCGAGTTCCGGTAATTCCACAAAAACAATATCCCCTAGCTGGTGCTGCGCAAAATCACTAATCCCGATATAGCCCTTATTTCCTTCTACCCTAACCCATTCATGCTCCTTGGAATAGAACAAATTTTCCGGTGTATGCATAATCTAACCCCTCCGTATATAACATTTTATTTGGTTTGTTATCTAGCAGTTTTTTCTGCTGACAAGGGTCCAATTAAGGCGTATTATTTAGACTTGGTTTTTTTGCCGTAGAATATGCCGGTTCCCACCATTGCCTTAACGGCTTTATCACGAATAATAATCTCGATCTCTGTGCCGGGTTCACTATGCTCAATCTTGATTAGGGCTAATCCGATCGATTTTTTAAAGGTGGGAGAATGCATACCGCTAGTTACCTGGCCAATCGCCACGCCATTTTTCTGCACCTCATAATGGGAACGGGGAATTCCCTTGCCCAGCATTGAAAATTCCACTAGTTTCCTGGTCAGGCCAGCCTCTTTCTGTTGCACTAGGGCCGCCTTACCGATAAAATCATCCGTGTTGAGCTTGACAAAAAAACCCAAACCGGTTTCCAAAGGTGTAATATCCTGATCTAACTCTTGCCCGTATAAGGGCAGCTTGGCTTCGAATCTAAGACTATCTCGGGCCCCTAAACCAACCGGGCAAAGCTGTTCCCCGCCGGTCCGCATTAACTCTTCCCAAATAAAGACCGCCTCTGCCGGTTGTACATAGATTTCAAATCCATCTTCCCCAGTATAACCGGTTCTGGAAACCAGACATTCTACCCCGGCTATTTTAACTGCCGGGTTAAACCAGAAAAATTTAAGGCTGTTCAGATCAGTATCGGTAAGAGTCTGCAATATGTCCTGAGCTTTAGGCCCCTGCAGGGCAAGTTGAGCATATTCGGGGGAAACATTTTCGGCCTTGACGCCTTCCAGCAGATTTTCCTTCATCCAGGCCAAATCCTTGTCCACATTGGCCGCATTTACCACCAAGAGGTACTTCTGGAGATTGTACCGGTAGACTAGGAGATCATCAACGACCCCGCCGTTGGGGTAGCACATGGGGCTGTAAAGAACCTGGCCATCCTGCATTATCTTTACATCATTGCAAATTAGTTTCTGTACAAACGCTTCGGCCTTTTCCCCGGTTATTAAAATCTCTCCCATGTGCGATACATCGAAAAGCCCCGCGTTTTCACGGACCATCTGATGTTCTTTAATGATTCCCATGCCTTCATATTGAACCGGCAATTCCCAGCCCTCGAATTCAATCATTTTACCGTGGTACTTCAAATGCATAGGGTATAAGGGGGTTTGCTTTAACGACATTTTATGCCTCCTTTGTTTGCTACAATAGTTATTTTATCAAATATAAAAAGCATTGTGCAAAAGTTTTTTCTTTTTTTCACAAACGAGTGACCTGGAGAAGGTCGTTCTTGATGCATAAACTGATTTCAAGCTCTATTGAGAAATGTCTTACACCTGTAATTACAGGTGTAAGACATTTGTAGGAAAGGAGGAAGGTCTATCACTTTTGTTTTTTTATGCATGAAAACTTTGCTACGCGAGATTGAATAAAGTAACACGCTATTTTTTAATCACCAGCTTTGGTAGCGTGCCGCAAAACCGGCAAAGTCGAACTCCCCGCCGGCATGAGGATCACCTGGCCGGCTACGTCACCCAACTCCTTAAAAGCTTGCTTCAGCGCAGAGTTTACTTCTCCAAAAGGCTGCATAAATAAACGCTGAACGATTAATGGATCCATTTCAGATACTAAAAAAATTCGCGCTTTCTTCATAACCTTACCAATTGCAGCCGCCTTATGTCCCCCTATTTCAAAATTCCGACCGATATCTTCTACCATTTGTTCGGGATGCTGGGCTGTGAGCATCCACCGCTCAAAAACTTTATCTCCCAGACCTTCGGAACAAGCTGCAACCAAAATAATAATTCCCCCCGTACGTACTGCATGCTGTGCATTATCCAAGGCTTTCTGGGCTTGATATAAACTCAAGTCCTTCGGGTACCCTCCAGGTGTAGTGATCACAATATCCGCCAGACTAGAAATCTCAACTTTATATAGTTGATCAAGAAATCGACAACCCTCCCGGTGCGCTAGTTGATAATGACCGGCAACCGCCTTGACGATTTGCTTTTGGTCATCCAGTACCACGTTTAAGATAAAATCAATGGGAATAAATTGAATCGCTTCTTCAATATCTTGGCGTACCGGATTATGCTCCCATTCGCCTGGACCGGAGCAAGGATCTATCATCATGCGGTGATTACTTTGAATCGCAGTCCGAGTTGATACCCCGGGCATAATCGCCTTGGCTCCTCCACTATAACCGGCAAAATAATGGTACTCAATATTACCTAGGCATACCCGTCGATCAGCCTTCGCTACCGGTCGATAAATCTCTACAGGGGTTCCCCGACGGGTAGTACCTAGCCTAACCCAATCCTGTAGATCACTGTCCCGTACTTCAACCTGCGCATAGATTTCCTCCCCTACCAAAAACCGTTTTTCCCTTTCCGTATGCGGACGGTGAATCCCCCGAGCCAGTACCACGATAATCTCTCCCCACTTAATGCCGGCCACCCGCAATTCCTCCATTACCAAAGGAAGTACTTTACGGGTGGGCATAGGTCGGGTAATATCACTGGTCACTATCACTATTTTTTCCCCGGGCTTAACAATTTGACGCAAACGTGGCGTCCCCATTGGGTGTTCCAGGGCAAAGCGAACTTCTTCCTCTTCATTCCGCAGTTGGGGAAAGGGATTCAAACTTAATACTTGAATTAAATTATTCTCCTTAACCTCCAGCACTTGATAACCAAACCCGTAATTTAAATACATTTCCATAGCCCTGGAAAAATCACTTCCTCAGTGTAATCTAAACTACCTAATCCCAGAGTAAGCAATTATCTAATTCCAAGTCAAGTACCGCCTTCTAACTTTAACGTTATAAGTAGTGATCCACAAGAGGTAGATGAGAGACTTTCATCATCATTTACCCCTTAGTAATCATCCCCTTATGGAGGCAACATCTACTTTATTAAACCATATTATACTTAAGATGGATAAAACAAATTTCTGTCTATGTTTATTCCTAAAATTTTATTACTTAATTAACGAATTTAATCAGTCTTTAGGTGTCAAAAATATGATTATTCAAGGTTCAGACTTATTTTTTTGTACATTAAACTGAATTTTACCCCAACACAGGTGAAATGTGTCGTTTTGTAAATTATTTTTCATATTGGAAAAATTTATAAACTGTGGTACGATCTTAAAAATTACAAAATTATCCTAATCCTATACCGAAAAGGCAATCTCATTCCGAATGAGAGCGCAAAGCCAAGAACGGCTGTTTGGATTATCCTAATGGCTGATCGTCCGGTTACCGAAGATAGGATTTTAATCCTATCTTCATTTTTGTTTCATATACTTACTTTCAGAGGTGATAAACATGCAAAAGATACGCTTGTTGGTGATGTGTGAACTACAGGGAGTGCGGCGGGGTTTAGCTGCAATCTTTGCCTCTGAGATTTGCTTTGAGGTAGTGCACGTAGCAGAATGCAATGTAGATTCCATAGCCTATGCTCAAAAAATTCAACCCGACGCCATTCTGTGTGAATTTAAGTCCGGTGAGGAAAGTATTTTGTTCATAAAACAAATCAAAGAGGCTTGCCCCTATACCAAGGTATTTGTATTTATGAACAACGAAAACAGCGAAGAGGCACGTAAGGCCATATCCGCCGGGGTCGATGGCTGCCTAGCCAGATCGATGCTCCCCTGTCACCTGGTCAAAGCCGTAGAGTTGGGCTGCCGTACAGGAGTAATATGTTTCCCTGGTTCCTTAAAACAGTTAGTAGACAGTCAGGATGAGCCTACCGTTTCCGTAAAAGATAAGTTGGGACCTCCTTATAGCGAAGGCGTCAACGAATCGAACAGCACCTCTCTTTTAACTCCCCGCGAAAAGGAAATATATAAACTAGTCACTCAAAATTATTCTAACAAAGAAATAGGAAGTAAGCTTTTTATAAGCCAGCCTACGGTTAAAAGCCATGTGAGCAGTATTTTGCGCAAACTGGGATTAAGTAACCGAACCCAACTAATCCTCTATGAAATACAGAATAATGGCGGGATAACAAAACAGTTTTCCGGCAATGACGACTTTCATATAAATTCTTGAATTAAAAGTATCCCTAGCGCAGGCCTTAATTAGAGACACTTGTTAATTATGAATAATCATCAATTAGGGACATGCAAAAAATCGCCAGGGGCAGTAACACCTGGCACCAGACTGTAGACAAACAGTGCTCCCATGCCTTGCGGCCTAAAAATGGTGTTTGTCTACAGTCTCAGAGAAAAACTTTTGTATAGTATTAAAAATAAATCCGCCGGTTAGAAAGAATTTTTTAAAATAGATTGAAGAAATTCCTGAATTATACAAAGATGAATTTAGGAGAGGAGGAGAAAATGTATCATCTTGATTAAATAAAAGTTTAATTTCAAATCTATACTCTCCAGCCTGGGCAGCATTTTGTTTTATTCGGTTAACTACTTTTACCTCAATACTGCTATTCTTATCTATTATTTGGTTAATTAGATTATTGCCATTCGTATCGGTTAAGCCAACCAATACACAATCTGGATTGCCGATAACTTCAATACCACTTATTTGTACCGGTGCCCCGCTAATATTTATGATTTCAGTATGTACACTGGCCTGGTAACCCGGATACCCGTTAGTGATTTTGCATTCCAGGTGGTTATCTTGATTCGTCCAGCATTGCATACTTCCAATATCTAAGGCCCCATTAGGATTACCCGGATCAATATAATCCAAGGTACCAGGTGGATCGCTAGATACACAACTAGTGCCCCACTCCATCAGAGGTTTAGCCTCATCCGCAAAAGCATTGCCGGTAATAGCGAGACATAAAATTATAGCTAAAATTAAGTATTTAATTTTATTCAAGTCTTCTCCTCACTTTCCGACTTAGTGATACAACTACTATATTACAATTATTTGTATCTTACTATGCACTTTAGTCTAATCTTAACTTACCCGGTAGAACACTTAGTTTTCTATACTTTTGTACAATATATTAGATTTTCAGAGAATCAGTTTTAGTTGTAATTTGATTCTGATATATGTTCATTTGGGTGCTTGTTTTCAGAGAATAATGATATATCAGAGGTTCATTGATTACGTAAAATGAATGTACCGTATCGTTGACCTCATTATAAAGGATTGGTTGCTCCACCTCGTCAGCTACCTTAACTAGGTCATCGAAAGAATTCAAAACAATGATATTTTTTTCTGATAGAGCCGGTACCCAACTGAAGCCCGCTACTATCCGGTCTCCATGTTTTCTTATTATCTTTCGTAATTTCTTTTCTTCCGGGTCCTTGATTTCCGCTGTAGTTTTAAAAACAACCAGTATTAGTAAAAGGGCAAATAAAATCGCAGCTACGGCAAATCCTATTCTGGCGGTTTTTACACTTGGAACTACTTCAGTTTCACTCTTGGTAATAGATTTTTCTTTCTTATCAGCCAGCGTTCCGTGAACCATAAAAGAAGTTCCTTTTACCGGTATGACCATTACCGCCTTAAGGGGCTCGTTGACCTGCCCCGCAGGAGTTAAGGCGTTGCCCTGTACATGGTAGGTAACCGTAAGTTCTACCACATCGGCAGAGAATTTTAATTCTCTCACAATTTGCTCGGCAAAAGCCGCATAATATTGAATATCAACGGGAACTACCTGTTTTACTTCCAGCTTACGGTCTTGGGCGGAAAAGGGAGTGGGGGGAAATAGTGCATAGGGCTTGGTCCAGACCTTAACTTTTTCTTTTTTCATCTCTTTGCCGTCGTTCGTCTCCTGTAATATGTAACCGGTAAGCGTAGCATCCACCTGGTATTGCCCGGAGATATCAGACGACGTATCCGCGGAAAAGTTGTAATTAAGCACGGTTTCAATGTATTGGGTTAATGGAGTTATATATGCCTGACCTGGACCGACAATTGCTTCAGAGAAGAAGTTATTTGGGGTAATGAATACCCGATAATCCACCTGTATCTGCTGTTGACAGGTATAAACCGGTACCTCCTTGGCTTTTTCCGTGGGCTGTTTAAACCACCAGGCGGTTAGCCCGGTTGAGCCTACTAGCAGTAAGGTAAGTATAATTATCAACCCCCGCCGGATGTTACTTTTTATAGTCCTTTCCATTCCCAATCGCCCCCTTACTAAAAATATTATCCGAGTTTTAAAGACTCCCACTTCTATAAGTGGGGGTTACATTATTTTAACTTCAGGTGGAGTAGAGTCTCCATCTGAAGCCTCGATGTTCAGCGAAGCTGGACGAGTTCACTAATCCCATTCTTCGAACCAAGCTGCCAAAGAATAATGGCTTCTACCCTCCGCCTCTCATCAACATAGTGAATTTCCCTACTTTCGGTATGACCATGACCACCTTACCTTTTACATTCTTTTCCGATACCGGATCTCGTTCAGGTTCACTATTAGCATCCCCTTTAGTAGTAAAGTACTTTTTCCCATCTCTTTCCTGGATGGCTATTACCCGATGGGTTACTTTCATGTTATTCAAGGGAAACATGATAATATCTCCCAGTTTGGCCTGACTCCCATCAATTTCTTTAATGATTACTATATCCCCGATATTAATGCCTGGCTGCATACTACCGCTTAATATCACCCGGGGTGAATAACTAAAGACCCCCATGGAAAACCAGATTACGATGATCGCCGCTAGGCTGGTCAACACCCATCCCAGCGTATCATCTTGACCTTTATAGACTTTTACTTTCCCGGTTTCCTCCCGGTATATTTGCCAAACCAGCATCAAACCCAAAACTGGCGCCAGGGTATTCAGCAAGGTCTGACTTGCCCAGCTGGCATTAGGTAGCACCGGGGATAAACGTTCAAAAGCCGTCAAGCCCCCTCGGTAAATAATCCCGGGAACTGGTCCGCTTAGAAAGGCCAGATAAGTAGCTAGTAAGTTTTGCCCCAGTCCTGGGAGAAAATTGGTACCGACAAATTTGACAACTGCCAGTCTATCGTTCAGATTAGTTATCTGGTTAAGAGGCAAGGAAAAGAAGGTAAATAGAAAGGATATAAGGGGGATACCGATTAAAAGTCTTTTAGAAAAATGACGGTTCATCAGCCAGGCCCGGGTCATTTCTATAGCCACTAACGCCACTCCCAGAGAAACAATATTAATAATAATCCCTATAAAACTGTGATCGTAAGGACTTTTACCGAATCCACCGATTACGCCCAGCAGCATAGTACACAGGATGGCAATGAAGACACTCATTAAGGCCAACCATCGCAGGAGGCGACGCTGGCGCAGTTTACCTGCGGGCCGTACTGCGGGGAGCTTTGCAATAAAGATTATAAACAAGGTCCACATAAGCGCCGGTAATAAGTAATTACCGATAAAACCATGTATACGTGGGCCAAAAACGAGATTATCCAGGAGAAAAGCAAGTAATAAAAACAGCAGCACCAATACTGTATATTTCGGTGATTGCTGCCCAAGCAAGCGTTCCTTTCCCCTGTTCAATGTGGTTCCCCCCTCACTTATATCCTTCCACTGGAACTATAGCAAATTTTTTACATTTTGAACAGGGGATTTGGGCAGAAAAAAAATAACCGGGGATGAGGACCTCATCCCCGGTTATTTAACCGTCATGTTCTAATTATTTAGTAGCCCGCAGTATCCGCAGTAATTACGTTGGGCAGATCAAAGTTGTATTCGTTCCACTGAATGCCCTTCAACTGCATAGTGAAATTAGCTGTAGCATTCTGAGGAGCTTCTTGAAGAACTCTTTCTTTAATTATTACACATACACCACCATTGGGATCAATCTGCATTCCTTCAAGCAATTCAATCTCATTCAAATTATCGAATAATACAGTACCATCGATTTTAACAATCTGGAAATGCAGCCAATCAGGGATAGTACCCTCTGCCAAGGATACTTCAAATTTGGTAGGTACGGTGCCTTTGTTCCAAATGGCAGAGTAAATATATGCCTGATAGCCAGGATAACCGTTGTAAAGATTGATAGTCATTAAATCATTTACCATCCTGGTGTCAGTACCTTCGATAGCTGGGAGTTCTTCCGAATCATTACTTATTACCACATCCTTATAAGCTACGTTTTTAGCATCGTTGGGATTGCCGGGGTCGAGTCTATCCAGGTTTCCTT
>JAAYQE010000187.1 GCA_012519455.1 Syntrophomonadaceae bacterium | reverse complement strand
TATAAGCATCAATAACCGCTAAAATACGGCATTCCAGGGGAATCTCCTCACCCTTTAAACCTAAGGGATACCCTTTACCGTTCCACCATTCATGATGCTTGAGGATCCAATCAGCAATAGGAATTAATTCCGGGGCAGATTGAGCAATACGATAACCGATTTCACAATGCCCCTGCATTTCATCATACTCTTCCGCGGTAAGAGGACCTGCTTTAAAGTAGATCCCCTCCGGGATCCCCACTTTACCAATATCGTAAAATTGTACCAGCAGCAGTAAATCCGTTAAACGGTGTTCCGGTAACTTTATTGCGGTAGCTAACTTAAGGGCTAGCCCCTGTAAATAATCCATCTGGTCTACAGAACTAAGGTTTCTTTTTTGAAGTACTTTAAACAACGTTTGCATCATTACGCTTCGGATATTACCTCGCTGGTTTAGCTTTTCTCGATACATATTATTATCTGCTTCCCGAAAAACATCACTCAAAGGCATATTTGGTTTATGATTAACGGCAAAACCAAGGGAAAGGCAAAGCGGCAGTTCTTTATGCATTTCGTTATGCTGGGTCACGGCCTCCTGTATCCGGCGGTAAGCTCTTTCTACCATTGCTTTAGTATGGTTAGGCAATAAAACCGTAAATTCATCCCCGCCAATCCGGGCTACCATATCCCCTTCTCGAAAACAAGCTTTAAGTACTTGGGCGACCCGTACCAGCAAGGAATCCCCCATCTTGTGTCCCAGGGTATCGTTAATAAATTTAAGACCATCTACATCAACAACAATGATGCCTACGGCAGAATAGCGCATCCCTTCTAAGCGATGCATTTCTTCTTCAAAGTAGACCCGATTATACAACCCGGTTAAACCATCGTGCAAGCTAAGGTAGCGCAACTTATCTTCTATCTGTTTACGTTCTGCAATTTCTGCCTGTAACGCTCGATTAATCCGGACTAATTCTGCGGTGCGCTCTTCTACCCGCTGTTCCAACTCCCGATGCGCTTTATGTAAAGCCGCTTCTGTAACTCGGGTGTGAAGCAGCCGTTTTAAACGGTGACGTAGTACCGCCCAATTTATCGGTTTAGTAATATAATCAGCTGCCCCGGCGTTAAAAGCCATACCCACCGACTCCGGATCATCCAGGACCGTAACCATAAGTACCGAGGTACCGTTACCCCCGGATAATTGCTGTATTTGGGCGCAAGCGGTAAAACCATCCATTTTAGGCATTAAAGTATCCATTAATACTACATCCGGTTTATATTCAAGATAATAGTTTAAAGCTTGAGAGCCATCTGAAGCCTCAATTACGCTATAGCCTTCTTGTTCCAGAAAATAGCGCAACATAATTCGAATTCCACGATCATCATCGACCACCATTATTTGATGGTTTTCAGGATTTAGTTTATCCACCACCATATGGATCACCTGCTCCTTTACTTTGACCTGCAGAACTAGAAGTTACATATTTCTAATATTTTCGATATTTATTGACTATTTCCTGCTCCTACTCATTTTTTATGCGGGTATTAACTCGGTCCCACTCTTGCGGTGTATTCACGTTACAAAAAACAATTTCCGGATCAACGATCAACCGAATTACTTCTTCCTCCACCCATAAAACCTTGATCTCCTGATAAAGGTCGGTCGTTCTCCTTTTTTCGGAATGTAAACGACGTTCAATGGGTTTAATGCAGGCTTTAGAATAAACCGCAAACAGGGGTTGGGGTTGACCTTGAATCCGAGGGATTACAGCATCAAAGCCAGGCGTTTGAGTTAGTAAAAAGGTGGCTAATTTCGGGTGAATGAAAGGCATATCACAAGCAACCACTAAATTATAGTAATACTTGGAAAACACTAGTCCCGCATGGACTCCACTTAGCGGCCCTTTCCGGGGTATAAGATCAACAGCGACCGGAACCCCCAGATGCTGATACTCCTCTGGTGTATTAGTGATAATGATCAGCTCCTGGCAAACTTCCTGCAACTCTTTTAAAACACGCTCGATTATCGGCAGATTGCCTACCGGCAAAAAAGCCTTATTTTTCCGCATTCGACTGCTCTGTCCTCCAGCCAAAATAATCCCGGTTGCCTTTATTTTAGCCAACGTTTCCATCCCCCTAAAAAAAGAAGAACCAATAGCTCCCAGACTCTGCTACCGGTTCTTTTTTGCAAATTTGATAATCTCCGGTACACGACCGAATAACCCGCTAACGGTTTATAAATTTCATCCACTACGTGAACAATCAAGGCACGCAGGTGGTACTGGCGGTTCAGATCCCGGTCCCTGGCGTGGCCCTGAGGTACCACTGTATTTACCCATTCGCACAAACATCCCAAAATGTCCGTAAATTCTTTTTAAGCTTTTCCCCTCACATTGTGGACACTGTACCTTATCCAAGTCATGAGGGGAGGTTTTAACTTCAAAACTATGCCCACAGCTCTCACATTTAAAATCATAATATGCCATAGTTCACCCCTCCTTTCCTTGATAGGTATCCATAGATTATTCCCCAACTACCATAGGATCTTCGGCCTCAGTTTGCTCGGCTTGATAAGCATCCACGATTTCTTGTTGCTCCGCTGCTTCTAGTTCCTCTCTAGCTTTACTAAGGCTCAAACTCATTCGCTGTTCATGCGGTTTGAAATCTATAACTTTAACTTGAATCTCATCCCCTGCATTAACTACGTCTTCTGTACGTTCGACCCGATAAGGAGCCAGTTGTGAGATATGCACCAGGCCTTCCACTCCAGGTTCAATTTGGACAAAAGCCCCAAAGGGAACCGTACGTACGACTTTACCCGAGACAATCTCGCCAATCTGATACTTTTCAGCTGCTTTTTCCCAGGGACTAGGAATAATTTGTTTTAAGCCTAAAGAAATCCGTTGTTTTTCTTTGTCGACCGCCAGTACATAGACTTCAATTTCATCGTTTTCCTGTACCACTTCGGAGGGATGATTGATATGGATCCAAGACATCTCGGAAATATGCAGAAGTCCATCGGCTCCTCCGACATCAACAAAAGCACCAAAAGTAGTCAAACGACGTACAATTCCCGGCCGTTGTTGCCCGGCTTCAATCGTTGCCCATAATTCTTCCCGGGCTTTTTCATATTCTTCTTCTAGGATCACCTTTTGCGATAAAACCACTTTGTTCTTATTGCGATCGAGATCAATGATACGCAGGCGGAGAACTTTACCTAAATAAACATCTAAATTACTGACATAACCCCGTTCAATCAAAGAAGCGGGTACAAATCCCCGGACTCCGACATCGACTAAAAGACCACCTTTAACTACCTGTACCACTTCGCCGGCCATTTCTTGCCCGGATTCAAAAGCAGCCTCTAAATCGACCCAAGCCTTAATCTGATCCGCCCTCCGTTTAGAGAGGATCATCGTCCCTTCATCATTTTCCGCCCGTACTACGTAAACTTCTATTTCATCACCCACCTCAACCACTTCTCGGGCTGTAGTGAGATTGCGTACTGATAATTCTTTTAGGGGAATAATACCTTCGGATTTACCCCCTACATCGACCAGCACCTCATCGTCCCTTACCTGGACGATTTTACCTACGGTAACCGTTCCTGGGCGCAGATCCGGCATATCGCGAGTAAGCTGTTCTTCCAGCGTTTCGACTACTTCGTTTTCTTCTTCGCGGGCCTCAAAGCTATCCTGAACCCCTCCTTCTTCTATCTCTTGATTTTCCGAAGAAGACGGGGAAAATTCTGTGTTTTCACCCTGATCCACTTCAGTGGCAGCCTTTAAACTTTCGTCTTCCATCTCTTGAGTTACCGTGCTTTCCTGATCAAATTCCAACATTTTGTTTACTACCTCCTCAATTATCCAATCTGGGGTTGAAGCACCCGCAGTTACTCCTACCCTTTGTATTCCTTTAAACCAGGTGGGATCAAGCTGCGAGGCGGTTTCTACTTGATACGTTGGTTTAGCTGAATCAGCACACAACTGAACAAGTTTTCGCGTATTTGCACTATCAAACCCACCTATAACGACCATTGACTCTACCTTTTTTACTAGTGACCTGGCTGCCTCCTGTCTTTCCCGCGTGGCCGGACAAATCGTATTGTAAGCCCGTACCTCACGTGCTTTTTCATGTAAAATAGCTGATATCTCTTGAAAAGTATGCTCGGTTTGGGTGGTCTGGCAGATAATGCCCAATCGGGTGCCGTAGGGAATGGCCTGTGCCTCCTCTACACTAGATATCACCCTGCCTTGACCGTGCGTCCAATCCAGAATCCCTATAACTTCGGGATGACAGCGGTCACCAATGATAATGACGTCAAATCCTTCGGCAATTAAATCTCCGGCTAATCGCTGTACCCGCTTAACTAAAGGACAGGTGGCATCAATTATTTTTATACCCCGATCTTTTGCTTTTTGTATAACGCCAGGGCCAACGCCATGGGTACGAATAATTAATTGGCATTCGGTATCAGGAGAATTTTTTTCCAAAAGTTCCTCTAAACTTTCTACTCCTTTAATACCCTGCTCCGCTAAATGATTTACTACTAATCGATTATGCACAATGGGACCTAAAGTATAAACCAATACTGGTCTTTGCTCGGACCGCCTCCCGGCAACGGCTACTTCCTCAGCCATTTTCACGGCCCGTTTGACCCCAGAGCAAAATCCAGCCGCATCAGCGCGGATAATTTCCAAAAATCCCCACTCCTCATCCTGGAGCCCTAGTCTAAATAATTTAGTCGCTTAAATCCGCTTGCTTTTTATCTTCTTCCAGCAACCAGGAAATCTGTTCCATGATTCTCTGACTAACAATCTCCAGGTTTATGGTATTTAAGCGCTGCTCGTAATATTCAGAGTACTCAACCGGTTCGCCAATCCGTACCTTAAAAGACTTGAACCAAGATCCTTTTTTTAGTATACGATCCGTTTCAATACAAGCCACTGGTATCACCGGTACTCGCGCTTTGAGCGCAATCATCGCCACTCCGGGCAGAGGTTTTTGCAATTCGCCGGTTTTACTACGGGATCCTTCCGGAAACACCCCCAAGACCTGCCCTGAATCTAAGACTTCAAGCGCGCGTCTAATGGCACTACGGTCGGGTTGACCTCTCTTTACCGGGAAAGCATGTAAGCGGAGTAGAAGATTCCTAAATATAGGAAACTGAAAAAGCTCTTCCTTGGCCATAAAATATACTGGACGAGGAAGAGCTGTACCAATTACAATCGGGTCCCATACACTAATATGATTAGCTACGACTATCACTGGTCCCTCACTGGGGAACTTTTCTAACCCTTCAATCTTCCACCGCCACAAAACCCGGAAAAAAAACCAGAAAATTGCCCGGGCAAACGGGTAAAACATTATTTTTCTCCCCCGTTTATTATTTCCAGTATTTTACCCACAACCTCTTCAACCGTCATTTCCGTCGTATCAATGACTACGGCGTCAGAAACCTGTACCAGAGGCCCTACCTCACGCTGACTGTCTGATAGGTCCCTCTCAATCATCTCCTTTTCTAATTCGGTTAAATCTACCTGAAACCCTTTTTCTTGAAGCTCCTTTTGTCTTCTTTGAGCGCGCACTCGGTTAGAAGCCGTCAAGAAAAATTTAAACTGAGCATCTGGGAAAACCTGACTACCAATATCGCGACCATCCATTACTACTCCGCCCTGTCTCCCTAGCTGCCGTTGTATCCGCACCATCTGTCTTCGAACCTCAGGTATCTGGGCGATTACTGCAACACATCGCGATATTTCGGGGTTTCTAATCAAATCCGTAACATCTTCTGTGTCACATAAAACCCGTTGTGGTTTACCCGGTTCCCCAAGCAAAGTAATATGGGTATTAGCCACTAACTGGCTCATTTTTTGCTCATCGTTTAGGTTAATTTCTTTTTGTAACGCTTTTAACGTTAGCGCCCGATACATGGCTCCTGTGTCAATATATATGAAGTTTAAGTGTTCCGCGATCAAGCGAGCCACTGTACTTTTCCCCGCTCCGGAGGGCCCGTCGATTGCTATCACCGGTAATTTACTATAATTTCGTTTATTCCTTGACTCTATCATAATATTAATATTAGCATGTTTTATGCTAATTGTCAGGTCCTTCTTTTTAGTTTTTACCACTTAAATCGGTAAATTTCGACCTACAGCATCGGCAATACGCCGCAGATCAATTACCATCCGCGTGAAGGCTTCAGGGGTTATAGATTGAAAACCATCCGAGAGGGCCTGGTCCGGATTTTGATGGACTTCGACGATAATCCCATCTGCCCCGGCCGCAATAGCGGCCCGAGCTATTGGCGCTACCATACTAGCTCTACCGGTACCATGACTGGGATCAACGATCACGGGCAAATGAGAAAGCTCTTTGACCGCTACCACCGCTCCTAGGTCAATGGTATTGCGCGTAAAGGTCTCAAAAGTACGTACCCCACGCTCACATAGAATAACCTGGTGATTTCCGGCCTTCATAATATGCTCCGCCGCCAGCAGCCATTCTAAGATTGTAGCCGCAAAGCCTCGTTTTAATAAAACCGGTTTATTCGTTTTGCCTACTTCTTGTAGCAAACTAAAATTTTGCATATTACGGCTTCCTACCTGAAGGATATCGGCATATTGAATAACCAGCTCTAAATCCCGAACATCCATAACCTCAGTAACGACCGGCAAGCCGGTTTTAGCCCTGGCCTCAACTAGAATCTCCAACCCTTCTTGCGCTAAACCAGAAAAAGAATACGGAGAAGTACGCGGTTTAAAGGCACCCCCCCGTAATATCTGTGCTCCACCGGCTTTTACTAAGAGGGCTGCTTCCAGGTAAAGATCCCGGCTTTCCACCGCGCAAGGTCCGGCGATAATTATCAAATCCGAACCACCAATCGTTAAATTATCGTTTACTTTAATTATCGAATCTTCCGGATGTCCTTCTCTAGAAGCTAACCGATATGTTTTCACCCAAAACTCCTCCAAAAACTGCGTGCTTTAGGGGACCAAATCTTGTCGCAGGTCAACTGCTTGCCGCAGATAGATATGTTTTAAATCCTGCGCTGTTTTTTCCGTATTAATATGCATTAAAATCCGAATACAACGCGGCATACTGTCCGGGACTTCTACTTCCTGACAGCAGAGGAGTGGAATCTGATTCCACCCAAAAGAACGTGCAGCCACCGCCGGAAAAACAGCGTCTAGATCTTTGGTAAGCGTGAAAATGATACTTACCAAGTCTTCGGTATCCACCTCATTAGCTTGTACCATTTGGCTTAATAGTTCACGGGTAGCTTGAACTATTTTCTCGGCCGAGTTTTCTTCGACGGTTATTGCCCCTCGTAAGGCCCGGCACCTACAGGACATAACTCTCCCACTTTCTAATTCTTTTATCTGATCTTTCTCCCATTCTTTTCTTACTAAAGTAGCTTTATATTGATATGTTTTTAGCTTAAATATATCTTTAATATATTTAGTATCGTTTAAGGTACCGCTCGATGCCCTAACCCTATGGCTACCTCATCTAAATGCAATAATCCGATACCAAAAAAAATAGCGACACTAACATGATCTCGACAGCGGGCAATACCAATTTTCCCACCTACGTTTAGACCAAGAGCTTTAGGCATAATTTGCGATAGCGCTTCACGAGCGGCTCCAGCTACAGCCCCTTCATCAGCGTGAGTATCTTTAATAACCCCTTCTCTTTTGGCTGCAACTACGGCCCTTTCCACGATCTTGCTTACTGAACTGACAAATTCACCACCATAGTCAACCGCCACGGCCCTGATTCCGCTTTCGCCAAAGGTTTTTTTTAAAGCGCTCTCATCGGCTCGGTTATTCGTTAAAGCCATGCGGACTGCCGCATTGGCCACCTGTTTACTGCCCATGCTTATCACCCCCGGCCGTACTGATCCATATTTATTCCTCTAACTATAGAATATTTTACTACATAATAGAAACACAAACAAGAAAGATCCCTTTCGCCTTAGGAATCAGGATCTTTTTTATCTTTAATTTCCCCTATTTGCACCAGATTCTGTTCAATTTTTATCACCTGGTTAACTTTTGGATACTGCAAATGGGACGAAACCTTTCGGACGATAACCGTAAAAGGCTGGCGATAGAAAGAGCCGTCAATCGCCAAGATATCTCCCGTACGGACGGGAACCGTAACCCATTTTTCCCGAAAATCAGCAATTATCTGTCCGTTTAGCAAGATATTAGCCTTCTGCAAAGAAGAAAAATCGGTTATTTCCAAAGTTACAAAATCGGAAGTGTTTTTCTTTTCCGTCGTTTGTTCTGGATTATCTAGCTCTATCGGGGCCAGAGTGGTTTGGCTGGGCTCGATATTTTCTAATTTCTTTCCATCTAATCTTTCCGCAAAACTTAAATAAAACCGGAAGGGATCCTGGGTCATCAAGGCTTGTACGACCACTAAAGCTACTAAACCCAAGATTACAAAACGTACTAACCAGCGCTCAAATTTTTCAAACTTATGCATCAATCCACCTCCAGTACAGATTATCTCTCTGCTACTAGAGTTATGATGAAAACTGAAAAATATACCAAACCCGACCTTCTAAGGTTAATCCTTGGGTTCTAAGGCTTGAATCGCTTTAGCCGCCGCCTTACCAGCTACATAACCGGTGGAAAAGGCAGCCTGTAAGTTAAAGCCACCGGTATATCCATCAATATCTATCACTTCACCAGCAAAGTACAATCCGTTGACGCGCCGGGAGGCCATGGTCCGAGGATCAATCTCTTTAACCGATACCCCTCCGGTGGTAACAATCGCCTCGGCAAGGGGCCGGGTGTTGGTCACCGTCAGACGTAAATCCGTTAACAAGGTTAGTAGCTGGTGTCTTTCTTCACGCGTAATCTGATGGACATATTTTTCAGCCGGGATCTTACTTAAGCTTACGATTATCGGGATTAACGCTCGGGGTAATAAATCGCCCAGTGCGTTTTTAAATTGTTTACGCGCATAGGTGGTTAAATCCCGTTGCAGACGTTGATCAAGTTGTTCCATGGTTAACGCCGGTTTAAGGTTAAGACAAAGATGAATTTTGGCCCCGATTTCATTAGATACCTTACTGGGTGCAAGCGAATTATTGGGCTTCGTTTGCGGCAAAAGTGGGGCGATAGAGCTGCTTAAAGAGAGAATAATAGGACC
>JAAYQE010000026.1 GCA_012519455.1 Syntrophomonadaceae bacterium | reverse complement strand
TTTTGGTGGCCTGCGGACTAAGCGAAGTAGTTACTTTTAGTATGGTTAGCCCTCGGGTATTCGACCGGATTGGTCTTCCAGCTGTTGATCCCTTGCGCCAAACTATCTCCTTGGCTAACCCCTTAAACGAGGAACAAAGCTGCTTACGTACCACCTTGATTCCTAATCTGTTAGAGGTAGCATCGCGTAACGTAAACCGACGGGTCACCGAGCTAGCCATCTTTGAACTAGGTAATGTTTTTCTGCCCCAGAACGAAGCAAACCTTGCGGTACGGAATGAGGGGCTGCCTGACGAGAGGCTTTATGTTGCCGGTCTAACCATGGGTGATTTTCCGCGCAGCTGGCAAGGCCCAGCCGGGACCCAGGATTTTTATTTCTTAAAAGGGGTAGTCGAAGCCTTACTCGAGGGATTAGGGGTAAAGGATCACCATTTTCTACCGGCTAATCTAGGCCCGACTTTTCATCCCGGTCGCAGCGCCGAAATTAAACAGGATGGAGAAGTACTAGGGTTATTAGCGGAATTGCATCCGGATATTTTAGAAGAGTATGGATTACCCCAAAGGGCCTGTGTATTTCAGTTGGACCTGGAGCGGGTGTTGGCTTTAAGGCTCCCGGGCAAGCGATACACTCCTATAACCCGGTATCCGGCCGTACAACGCGATCTAGCCGTGATTATTCCCGATGATCTACCTGCTGCGACGGTACTGGCCCGGATTCAGGAAGCTGGGCAACCGTTACTCAAACAAGTAACGTTATTTGATCTTTATCGGGGAGAACCTATTCCTCCCGGATATCGCAGTATGGCTTATTCACTAGTTTATCAGACCGGGGACCGTACTTTAACGGATGAAGAGGTTAATAAACAGCATCAACAGGTAAGGGATTTTCTGGTTACAGAACTGGGAATTCAATTACGGTAAAGGGTATATTAATTTATGATTAATTTTACCGATAAAGGTTTCTTTCCCTTCTCCCGGCGAAATTTTGATAGATTATAGACGAAGTAAAAGGAATTTTGTTTACTTATGCCGAAATAGATTTTGTAAGATTTGGCAGGGAGGCTTAAAGCGTGAAAACAGCGGCTAAATCCCCGGAGGAACCATCCCGGGTTGTGGTCACTATTTATGGGGAAGAATACGTAGTTAAAGGAAGCGCAGAACCAGAGCATATTAAGCGTATTGCGAAGCAGGTTGACCAAAAAATGGTACAGATAGCTCGGCGTAATCCTAGCCTTTCGCCGGGAAAAGTTGCGGTATTAACGGCGCTCAATCTGGCTGATGAATTGGTCCATTTGCAAGAGGATTATGATCATCTAGTAAAACTTCTGGATGAGGATAGTACCGGGGCGGAGTATTAATTTTCCGATAGCCGGTTGCATATCTTGGCAAGCCGTTTAAATATCGCTAAAATATAGTTAAACTATAGGACTTTAGTCACGGGGTGAAGGTTATCGATCGGATCGATCCGATCGATCTGGACCGGTCTGGATGGATGTAGCTTATAGTTACCGGAATTAGTCTAAAAAGTCCTAATTAAAGGTCATTAAATATGGTAACAGGAGGAATTTAAGTGAAATTACGGGAGATTTACGAACAGGCCGTTCGTTTAGGTATCGAAGCGGATCTACGCGGGGAGGAAGAAGTAAAGCGGATCTTAACGCAGACGCAGAAAGAATTTGAGGAACTGAAAGAAGAAGATAAACCTTTCTTTGATGCTGAGAAACTATTTAATCCTTTCAGTGATACCCGAATTTTATACGGAAATGACGATGTGGAGGTAAAACGCATTCTCGCCGGTATTGATATGGAAGTCGGAGAGGTTCTTTTGGCGGACCGATTACGGGAAAAAGGGGCGGGTGTGGATTTAATTCTTTCACATCATCCGGAAGGTATGGCTTTGGCCGCCCTTTACGAGGTAATGCATTTACAGGAAGATATTTTATACGGGCTGGGTGTACCGGTTAATGTGGCCGAAGGCCTTTTGGCCAGCCGAATCTCCGAGGTACACCGTGGTTTAATGCCCCTAAACCACAATCGGGCCGTGGATGCAGCCCGTCTTTTAGATTTCCCTTTGATGTGCGTACATACGCCGGCAGATAATTTAGTAACGCGTTTTCTTAACCAACTATTTAGCGAAAAGAATCCCCGTACCGTAGGTGAAGTAGTCAAAGTCCTCAAGGAAATTCCGGAATATCAGGAGGCTCGTAAGATAAAAGCAGGACCGGAAGTGATTGTAGGTTCGGAGAAGAAAAGGGCCGGTAAGATTTATGTGGATATGACTGGGGGGACGAGTGGGTCATCAACTGCCTACGAGAAATTAGCCCAGGCCGGAGTGGGAACTGTAGTAGTTATGCATATGCCGGAAAAACACCGGACCGAAGCGGAAAAAAACCATTTAAACGTAGTTATTGCCGGGCATATTGCCAGTGATTCACTAGGGTTAAATCTATTTTTAGATACCCTGGAGCCGCAGGGAGTAGAAATCCTTCCTTGCTCTGGATTAATTCGGGTACGCAGGTAGCGTAGCGCCCTAGTCTTTTACCAATTATTGCGTGGAGAAGGGAGTAGCAGGATTAGTTATTGTGAAGCAAGTAGATCAGGTCGATATAGGGAAACCGGGAAAAAGTGAGGTCGCGGTGGCGGAACGCTTGGGTACGGAGCGACAAAATAAACCGGAGTTATTAGCGCCAGCGGGAGAAATGGCGGCCTTGCGAGCGGCGGTTGAAAATGGAGCGGATGCAGTTTACCTGGGTGGTAAAGTCTTCAGTGCCCGTGCCTCCGCCGTTAATTTTACTGACGCAGAATTAGCGGAAGCGGTAAACTATGCACATTTACGGGGAGTTAAGGTCTACGTTACGATGAATACGTTGCTGGATAACCGCGAGATGCCCGAGGCCTTGGAGTACGCTTATTATTTACATCGTATCGGGGTGGATGGGGTTATTGTGCAGGATTTAGGGTTAATCCGGCAGTTAAGGCGTGTTCTCCCTGAATTACGGTTACACGCCAGCACCCAGATGACTATTCATAACGCGGCCGGGGTTAATCTGTTAAAGGAATGGGGAATCCAGCGGGTCGTTCTGGCCCGCGAAATTACCCTAGAACAAATTTCACGGATTCGCACTCAGACCGGTTGTGAATTAGAGGTATTTATTCATGGCGCCCTTTGTATTTGCTATTCAGGGCAGTGTTTAATGAGTAGCATGATCGGCGGCCGCAGCGGCAATCGAGGCAGATGCGCGCAACCTTGTCGTTTGGCTTATCAACTTACCTCTCCCGGTGGAGCGAATGCCCTTTCTAATTCGGATAATAGCGGCCACTTACTCAGTCCCCGCGACTTAAATACGCTACAAATTTTACCGGAGTTAATTAAGGTGGGGATAGATTCGTTAAAAATTGAAGGCCGCATGAAACGGCCAGAGTATGTAGCGACCGTAGTACGTATATATCGGCAGGCCTTAGACCGTTGTTGGGATCAGCCGGAGAAATATCAGGTTGATCTCGAGCACGCGCGAGAATTGGAGCAAATTTTTAACCGGGAATTTACCCCGGGTTATTTTATGGGTAACCCCGGTCGGGAGCTAATGAGTTATCAGCGTCCTAATAATCGGGGAGTTTATCTCGGCCGCGTACATCGTTTTGATGCGCGGACCCGTTTAGTACAAATTAAGTTAGAGGCTTCTCTACGCTTGGGCGATGGGTTAGAAATTTGGGTTACCCGTGGAGGCCGGCAGGGGCTTACGGTTAAGCGGCTGATGGTAGAGAACCAGCCGCGAGAAGAAGCATTTCCCGGCGAAATAGTTACTTTACCCGGTGAGGGATCGATTCGTCCCGGGGATCGCGTTTTTAAAACTTATGCTGTTCAGCTCATGCAGCGAGCCTTAAATTCATTTAGTCGGCCGCAGCGGCTTATTCCTTTACATCTAAAAGTTACCGCTGCGATCGGTTCCCCCTTGGTATTACAAGCCGTAGATGGTGATGGAAATCAGATACAGGTAACCGGTGAATTTTTGGGGGAAGCGGCTACACGTCATCCTTTAACGCGAGAATTACTCTACGCTCAATTAAATCGTCTAGGTAATACCATATTTAAGCTGGAGCAGGTACAATACGATATTGCTCCCGGGGTGATGGTGCCGATAAGTGAGATTAATCAGGTGCGTCGGAAAATGGTAGCCGCGCTGGAGAAAAAAAGACTTAATGCCTTTCGTGGCCCCCTAGTGTCAGAAGCCGTGTTTAGCAATCGAGGACTACCGGAGGGTAGAACGGAGGAACTGGCTACAACGTCATCAGGATGCCCGCGCTTGACGGTAGCGGTAGGGGATTGGGCCTCGGCCTTGGAAGCCCTGAAAGCCGGAGCGGATCAGATTTATTTACCAGAGAGTATTTTTCGTAGTAAACCCCAGGAGCGAATTCAACTGGAACAAGTATGGGAAGCCGGTCGGTCCCGTTCGGTCCGTTTAGTGGTCACCTTACCTCGAATTGTGATGGAAACGGATCAGGAAGGGGTGTTACGACAGATGGAAACCTGGGAAAAAGTTACGGGTAAACCGCCGGCCGGATGGTTAATTGGTAACCCCGGGGGGTTAAAACTGGTTTCAAAATACACTTCCGATAAGAAAATTGAGCATAGAACTCTAGTCTGTGCGGACTATTCGTTGAACTGTTTTAATCGTTTTTCCATTCAAGCTTTACGGGAAAGGCAAGTACAGCAAATTACCCTTTCCCCAGAATTAAATCAGGAACAATTGGCAGCTATTACTACGCCGATGGACCGGAAGGATTTAGAAGTGTTCATCCACGGTAACTGGCCCTTAATGCTTTCTGAACACTGCGTAGTGGGGGCGGTTCAAGGTCGGCGTACAGCCACTCAGGCTTGCAGTACCCCCTGTCGTAAGCAGAGTTTTGCCTTGCAGGACCGCATGGGTTTTCTTTTCCCGGTGGAGATGGATGAACACTGTCGGATGTACCTTTATAATCCTCGCGTCCTAGATCTTTTGGACCAGCTTGAAGCCTTAGTGCGTATGCAGTTTGGTTACTTGCGTTTAGAGGTGCGCCGGGAATTACCGGAGTACGTGCGTCAGATTGTCCAAATTTATCGCACGGAGTTAAATCGCTTACAGGAACACCTGGATCGGGGAGCCGATGGTTTTAAGCCCTTACCGGCGCATCGGGAAGCGTTAAAGCAACTGGTACCTGCCGGGTTAACCCGAGGACATTTCTATCGTGGAGTAATAAATATAGATTAAGCTTGGGTCGATTATGGCCGGGAGTGATTTCTCAATGGAGTGGGTTTATTATGCATCAACGCGTTTTAAATAAACTAGAATATCATAAGGTGCTTGAACGCTTAAAAAGCTGTTGTACCTGCGGATTGGCACAGGAAATATCCGAGGGCTGGATACCTTCGGTAGACGTAAACGAGATTAAACATTGGCAACAAGAAACCGCGGAGGCCCGGGA
Source organism: Syntrophomonadaceae bacterium (assembly GCA_012519455.1). GTDB lineage: Bacteria > Bacillota > Ch66 > Ch66 > Ch109 > JAAYQE01. The sequence goes on along the minus strand of JAAYQE010000026.1, from coordinate 10,491 downwards.
GATAATCCGTCTAGAGCCTCAATTACCCCTGGGAGGGATTTGGGATATCCGCTCGGCTTTGTGGAAGGCGGAGATTGGGGGTATCTTGGAGCCCACTGATTTATTAGAGGTAGCATCAACTTTGAGTGCCAGTCGTCGCTTGAAACATTTTTTAGCGACGCGTATTATCAGTGAACAGGTGTTGGCTAAAAAAGTGGCTAAGTTGGGTGTTTTTTTTGAATTAGAACAAAAAATTGAAAAATGTATTGGCGATCAGGGAGAAGTAAAGGATACCGCATCGACTGATTTGCTTCGGATTAGATGTCAGATTAATACCTTTCAGGTGCGGGTGAGGGAAAAACTAGATAGTATTTTGCGTCAGTCTGATCTTCAGAAGTATCTACAAGAATCGATTGTCACCATCCGGGGTGACCGCTATGTGGTACCGGTAAAACAGGAGTGCCGGCATCAATTTCCAGGGGTTGTACATGATCAATCCGCCAGTGGGGCTACCGTATTTATTGAACCACTGGCTGTGGTGCAGATTAATAACGAAATTCGGCGTTTACAGGTGGAAGAACGGGAAGAAGTACGTCGTATTCTAAAGGAATTAACGGTGGCCATAGGGGGACAAGTAGTACCGATACGGGAAACGCTGGATAATTTGGCCGGACTTGATTTTATTTTTGCCCGGGCGAAATTGGGTTACCAAATGGATGGAATCAAGCCGGAACTTAACCTTGACGGGTGGCTGGATATCCGTCAGGGACGGCATCCCTTGATTCCCGGTAAAGCGGTACCGCTTTCCGTTAATTTAGGGAAGGATTTTGATGCGCTAGTCGTAACTGGGCCTAATACCGGGGGTAAAACCGTAGCCCTGAAAACTATCGGATTATTAACTTTGATGGCACAGGCGGGCTTACAGGTTCCAGCCGAACCGGGAACTTGTTTGGGGGTTTTTGATGGGATTTTCGTCGATATTGGGGATGAGCAAAGCATTGAGCAGTCGCTTAGTACTTTTTCTTCCCATATGACCAATATTATCGAGATTCTTCATCAGCTGCGGGGACGCTGTTTGGTTTTGCTCGATGAACTGGGAGCCGGCACGGACCCTACTGAGGGATCGGCCTTAGCTATGGCTATCTTAGAATATCTTTTGGAACAAGGAGCCCGGACCGTGGCGACCACGCATTATAGTGAACTCAAGGTTTTTGCTTTTAACCGCGCGCGGGTAGAAAATGCCGCGGTAGAGTTTGATGTAGAAACGTTGCGGCCTACCTATCGTTTATTAATCGGCCTACCGGGTCGAAGCAACGCTTTTGAAATTGCCGCCCGGCTGGGGTTAGATCCCTACTTGGTAGAGAGGGCCCGGGGATATTTAACTACCGAAGAATTACAGGTAAGTGATCTAATTCAGGATTTAAAAGAAACGCAGCAAAAAAGCGAAGCGGACCGACAGGAAGCCGAAAAAATGCGTCAACGTCAGGAAAGAAAAGAAGAAGAACTAGGTAAGCGCCAAGAAGCCTGGCGTGAAAAGGAAACGCTTTTATTCCAGCGGGCGCACGAAGAGGCCTTGGAAATCGTGCGGCAAGCGCGACTCGAGGCGGATCAAATTTTACGGAATTTACGGCAGATGCATAAGGAAACCGTGAATCAGGAGACGTTAAAAAAAGCCCAGGCGGAACGGGAACGCTTGCGCCAGCATTATTCTGAGTCCTATGACGCCTGGACTCAGGTCGCGGAGAAGGTCGCTGATCACCTAGAAAAGACTGGTAATGTCGGAGAGCGTATCGCTTCTGCCGGTCCATTAGCAGCTACGGTTAAACCGGGAAACTCAGTGTTGATTCCGCGCTTAAACCAGCGGGGGTATGTACTAAAGGCTCCTACTACGGAAGGAGAAGTAGAAGTACAACTAGGGATTATTAAGTTAAAGGTGCCCCTTAGCGATGTACGTTTAATCACGGAGAAAAAAGAATCCGAATCTTATACGGTAGGAGAGAACTACAGTGGGGTAAGCCAGCTGATGGCGCACAAAACCCTCGAACTTAACCCCGAAGTACACCTGCGCGGGATGTTGGTCGATGAGGCCTTAGTAGAATTAGAAAAATATCTCGATGATGCTTATTTAGCTGGCATGGCTGAGGTACGGGTTATCCACGGTAAAGGCACCGGTGCCCTACGCTCTGCGGTACAGCATTACCTATCTAGTCATCCTCACGTTAAATCTCACCGTTTAGGCGGATACCATGAAGGGGGTATAGGGGTAACCGTAGTTCAATTAAAGAAGTAAAAAATAAGGAACGGGAAAAGTAAAACGGGAACGGGCCTAATTAAGCCAGTTCCCGTTCATTTCATGCTTATTTTGGTTCTTTTTATCCTTTTCATCATCAGGAGTTAGTAAAGTATTTTCTGAATCTGGCTGAATCGGTAGGGTTGGGAATATTGCGTCCAGTCCGTGCAGATTACAGCTTTCTTGCGGTAAGGTATCTGCCGGCTCCTCACCTTCTCCTTTTATGTCGCGTTTAACAAAGACCTGGGTAACCCGGTAAGGGCAGTAACTAGTAGCCAATTTACCTGATTCCGGGCATATCTCCGCTTGAACGTGTAAATCACAGACTTCAGTCGGGATTTTATCCTGACTGAATATTTCACTAATCTGATCTTCGGCCGGGCATAAACCATTCGGTATTTTGCCCGATTGTTTACAAACAGTAATATTGCTTAAGCCAGGAGGTAAATCGAAATTGCTCACACGTATTCCTTCATGGGCTTTGGCCATTACGGTTTTCCAGATTTGCGCCGGATAGTTACCGCCGGAAACTCGACCCATAGATTCGTTTTGATTGTCATAGCCCATCCAAACCGCGGCTAGCAGGTCTGGGGTATATCCGACAAACCAGGCATTAGTATAATCACTAGTGGTCCCGGTTTTACCCGCTGCCGGGCGCCCAAAGTTAGCGCCCGTCCCGGTGCCGGGAGAGACTAAAACCGCTTGGAGCATACTGGTCATTAAATACGCATTTTGTGGATCCATTACCACTCTTTGCTCCGGACGGTGTTCATACAGAACAGTTCCTTCTTTATCGGTAATTTTTGTAATTACATAGGGTTTGTTGTAAACTCCCTGGTTTGCAAAAATCGCAAAAGCTGTGGACAATTCCAGAGGGGTTACGCCATTAGTTAAACCACCTAAGGCCATAGATAGGTTTAAATCGTTACGTGCCCCTCGGGAAATCATGGTGGTAATGCCTGCTTCTTCGGCAAAGCGTAACCCCTCATTTGGGCCAATTAATTCCAGTAGTTTAACGGCGTACACGTTGATGGAACGCTGAACGGCAGTACGCATGGTTATCGGACCTAGGTATTTACCATCATAATTCTGCGGGGTCCAGGTACTGCCCCCTAAATTATAAGTAACCGGGGAGTCATCTAAGACCGTACTAGGACCAAAACCTTTAAGCAGGGCTGGGGCGAAGACCGCGATCGGTTTAAAAGCTGACCCCGGCTGTCTTTTCGCGGCGATTGCCCGGTTAAAGCCCCGTTTTTGCTCGTATTTTCGTCCACCGACTTCGGCTCTAATTTCTCCGCTGCGGGGATCAATTACTACGATCGCCGATTGTATTATTTTACCTGATTTTCCTTTGGGGAAGTACTTATCCTGCGCATAAACACTTTCCGCGTATTCCTGAATACGGGGGTCTAGAGTCGTAAAGATACGCAATCCTCCCTGAAACATAGCTTGTTGAGGATTTTCTAGTTTCCCGGTCTTTTCTAAGATTTCAGTACCTTCATCTAATACGTGATCAAGAAAGTATTGATATTTATTGGTTGACGTATTACTTTCCTTGCGTTCTATGGCCAGGGGTTTTTCTTTAGCTTGATTAGCCTCGGCCGCAGAAATAAAGTTATTGGTTACCATGCGATCTAATACCGTTGATCTTCTTTCTTTGGCTGCTTCCGGATGGCGAAAAGGTGAATAGCGTGCGGGACTCTTCACCACGCCGGCCAGCATGGCGCTTTCATGCAATTCTAGATCTTCTACATTTTTATCGAAATAATACTGCGATGCCGCCTGGACCCCGTATGCCCCTCCGTCGAAGTAAATACGGTTAAGGTACATTTCTAGGATTTCGTTTTTCGTATAATTTCGTTCCAGTTGTAGGGACAGAACTAATTCTTGAATTTTACGTTCTAGGGTTTTTTCTGGTTTATTAAAGAAGGCATTTTTAATTAGTTGCTGCGTAATCGTACTGCCCCCCTCGCTGCCCCATCCTCCTACCAGGTTAGCCAATACCGCCCGGGCAATGGCATCAATCCGGACGCCAAAGTGATCATAAAACTTACTATCTTCGGTAGCTAAAAAAGCATTTTTCAGGTGATCCGGCATTCGGTTTAATTTAACTTCTTCCCGATTTTCCAGCATGTGCAATTTACTTACCGGCTGACCTTTGTAGTCGTAGATAAACGTAGTTTCTGCGGCTTGCAGTTTACGGGGATCCCAATCGGGCATATTTTTGATTGCGCCGACTACGTATCCCAGTCCGATTCCTCCTACAATGAAAAATATAAACATTAGTGATAAAATTATGAGCCGGCCGATTTTTATTTTTCGGCGGGGTTTATTTTCCTTCACCCTAGTTTCCCCCTTATGGAAGTAGAAATAAGTTAATGATGACTTTTTCGGTTTATTATAGCACAAACGTCTACCAGGTAACAGATAAGGGGGGATGAAACCGATGACTTGCAATACCTGGAAGGGTATGCTATGATGCATTTGCTATTTAATAATCAACCAATATAAGGGAGGCGTCGGGGCATGCAGGCGGAAGTAGCGCGCCAACTAGAAATAATTAGACGCGGAGCAGCTGAAATCATACCAGAAGAGGAATTAGTCCAAAAATTGGAGAAATCTTTACGCGCGAGAAAACCCCTGAAGGCCAAATTAGGACTAGACCCCACCGCGCCGGATATTCATCTGGGGCACACGGTGGTTCTAAATAAGTTACGACAGATCCAAGATCTAGGCCACCAGGTAGTTTTGATTATTGGTGATTTTACGGGTCGGATTGGGGATCCCAGTGGGCGTTCCGACACCCGTAAACAGCTTTCTGAGGCAGAAGTATTAGCGAATGCCGAAACTTACAAAGAGCAAATTTTTAAGGTGCTAGATCCAAATCGTACCGAAATCGTGTTTAACAGTACGTGGCTAGGACCCATGAATTTTGCCCAGGTAGTAGAATTAGGCGCCAAATATACCCTCGCCCGGATGTTAGAGAGGGATGATTTTTCCAAGCGGTTTAAGCAAGGTCTGCCGATCAGCATTCATGAACTGTTCTATCCCTTGATGCAGGGGTTTGATTCCGTACAGTTAAAGGCTGATCTGGAATTAGGGGGAACCGATCAAAAATTTAATCTCTTGGTGGGAAGAGTCTTACAAAGGGAGTATGGTCAAGAGCCGCAGATTGCTTTAACCATGCCGATTCTAGAGGGCCTAGACGGGGTTCAGAAGATGAGCAAAAGCCTGGGAAATTATGTAGGTATTAATGAAGACCCCCGAGAAATCTACGGGAAGCTTATGTCCTTGCCGGATGAATTAATGCTGCGGTATTTTGAACTGGTTACCCGGGTGCCGTTAGAAGAAATCCGGCAAATAGCCCAGGGTCTGGAGAAGGAAGAACTACATCCTCGGGATGTAAAAATGCGCTTAGCATCCGAGGTAGTGACCATGTATCATGGAATTGAGGCTGCCCTAGCTGCAAAAGAAGAATTTTGCAAGGTTTTCCAAAGAGGGGAACTGCCGGATGAGATCCCCGAGATACAGCTAGCGCGCAGTGATATCCAGGATAATAAAATATGGCTTTGCCGTTTGCTGCTATTATTAAAATTAGTTCCTAGCACCAGTGAAGCCCGGCGTTTGGTGACCCAGGGTGGCGTCCAGATTGACGGGCAAAAGATTGATGACCCTAATGCTAATATTTTAGTAACGGATGGAATGGTGGTGCGGGCCGGTCGACGGCGATTCGCTCGGGCCAAACTGGTTGGTTAGTTTTAGGTGTTAACATGTTGTTCACTAGGTCTACGATAAAACGCTGCAGTTCTGGGCCCAGGTCCGTACGTTGAAGACCTAGGGCCAGATTCGCTTTTATAAAACCTAATTTATCACCTACATCGAAGTGCGTCCCCATAAAATGGAATCCGTATATTTTTTCTTGATGGGCCAATATGCGAAGGGAATCGGTAAGTTGGATTTCGTCGCCGATCCCCGGAATTGCTTGGGCCAACAAGGGAAAAATAGCAGGGGTAAGTATGTAACGGCCGACTATGGCTAGATTAGAGGGAGACTGTTCGCGTGTGGGTTTTTCTATGAGGTCTTTGATTAAAAAGAAAGGGTAATTACGGTTTTCCGGGTTGATCACCCCGTATTGATGAATTATGTCCATTTCTACCTCATCGACTGCGATGAGGGGGGAACGCAATTTTTCGTAAAGGTCAATCATTTGTTTAAGACAGGGCACCTGGGCCTGAATGAGATTATCCGGCAGGAGTACTGCAAAGGGTTCATTACCGATCAAATTACTGACAAAATTAATCGCATCTCCTAGACCGCGAGCCTCTTCTTGGAGAATAAAACGGATTTTCGGGGTTAAATGGCTAATGCTTTTAACGAGGGCGAGTAAATCATTTTCACCGCGCTGGAGGAGATGGTTTTCGAGGGCAATAAAGGGAGTAAAATGATCAAGAAAGACAGGTTTGTCAATGCGGGTAACGATAAAAATCTCGGATATGCCTGATTCTACAGCTTCTTCTACGACATACTGAATTGCCGGTTTATCAACAATGGGCAACATCTCTTTTGGTTGAGCTTTAGTTGCCGGAAGGAAGCGGGTGCCCCACCCTCCGGCCGGGATTACAGCCTTACGCACGAGCATCGCGTTTGACCTCCTTGCCCCATAACCCGTTGGTGGAATGCCAACTCTACCTAAAAATATACGGTTGTATGTCATCAGCTGTTTATACTTTATTATCAGTATATATCATTTTTTTCCACTTAGCAATAAAGAAAAGTAAAGCAACTAAGATAGGCTCACTGGCGTTGAAAGGTAAGAGTGAATTTAATCGCTTCCACGGGAATATTTTTTCCTCCAGCTTCCGCTTCCGGTTCCAGTAAGAACAAGCTCATATTCCGTTCGGTTTTTTTCGTCGGCGAAAGAGCTGCCGGTGATGTTTGGTTAAGGATCAAGCGGTAAGGATCCAGGTGACCTAAATAATACGTTTCCACCCGTTGTCTTTGCTCTTCTTTTAATTGGGGGGCGAGACTTATCGTTTTAGCCATCGCTGGATCAGCCGGTACCCACCCATAATAGGGTAGATAAAATTCTGCCCAACTCCAAGGCTTTTCATAACCAGGAACTAAAAGGTAACCACTCACTACTCGGGCCGGAATACCGGTTGATCGGCACAGGGTAGCGAAGAGAAAGGCCTGTAAAGTAGAATCCCCCATCTTATGCTCGAGACAGTAGTGGCTGGCAGATGAAGCTAAAACTAAAGGATAAGAAACATGCCCGGGCCGGATATTTTGCAGCATCCACTGATAAACTTTTTGGGCTTTGTGATAGGGGTTTTCTTCTCGAGCCGTGATCTGGACCGCAAGTTCTTGCATTTGCTCACTAATTTCTAAATGCGGTTCCGAACGGGTATAACGTTGGTATAAGCTTTGGTTGGTATCGTAAGATCCGACGAGATTAGGGTTAATATCTAGGGAGATTTCTTTGGTTTTAAAACTGTATACTAGACGCATATTTAAGTCATGGTTACCGCTGTTTTTCATCTCCAGGTACACAATGCCGGTTTCCGGATCGGACCAAGGGGGGAAAAAGGTCGCTTCATCCGCTTGAGCCGTAATTAGTTGAATATCCGTTTGCGATGGCGTAAGGATAGGAAAAGGGGACCAGCAGCGTACGGTCTGGTAGGGCGGTAGTTTAGTATAATTAAGGTGCAGCTGGCTGTTGACCGTAAAGGCAAGGGAATTACGCCAACTCTGGGTTATAGAACTGGCCGAAGGGGCCAGAGCATAGGGTAAGAGGGTTTCCATTAGGCCCTCATAATATGCGTTCCAACCGATAAGGCGGCGGGCTACTTCCGCATCTTGAAAGGCGAGATTTTCCACCGTGTGCACCGCGTAGCGTTTTTGTCCGTCGATATAACGGCAGTCCAGCTGACCATTTAGTTCCCATTTATTAAAGTCTGCAGTTCTAAACGCTTCTATTTTTTGGGCTAGAAGTTGCTGCAAAGCGGAGGTATCCAGGCTATAATCCTGGGCTAACTTGAGGGTGCGGTTAATACCTTCATTGGCCTGGTTTAATTTTTCTTGATTTCCCTGGCGCTCAAAAAGGTCGCGGGCTTGCGTGTATTTTAAGCGCGCTAGGGTTAGTTCACCGTCAATTTCTAAATCGCGAGCTTCTTTTAAACGTTGATCAGCAACGTTTAAAACGGTCTCCAGTGAGAGCCTTGTCCTACCTCAGGCCGGAAATAAAGATAGGCTCCAAAGCCAAGGCCTGAGCCAATAAACAGCGTTAAGATCATTATTATTATTACTGAACCTGTACGCATGGCAGACAACTTATTGAAGACCCCCTTACTTCAGGTAAGAAAGCACCCGTCGGACATAGTTTTGCGTTTCATTAAAGGGTGGAATACCGCCGTATTTTTTAACGTTACCCGGCCCCGCATTGTAGGCGGCTAAAGCTAGAACTAAGTTGTGGTCAAATTGATCTAGCATTTGGCGAAAGTAGCGGACGCCTCCAGCAATATTTTCCACCGGATCCCAGATATTTTTAACGCCTAGGGCACGGGCTGTATCTGGCATTAACTGCATCAAGCCACAGGCTCCAGCCTGAGAACGCGTATTCGGATTAAAACTAGATTCTGCTTTCATCACTGCCTTTATAAGGCGGCTATCAATGCCATATTTTTGGCTGACCGTTTCGATAATGTGGTCCCATGGCGTAGACGTTTTTTCCGAAGACGCTGCCGCTGAAGACCGGGGGGAAGGGGTAACCGGTATTGCTGGTGTTACTCCCGCTTGTACCGGCTTTAGCGGTAAATCAGATGAATTTTTTGGCGCGGTTGGTACTTGGGCCGGTAAATTTTTAGCTAGTTCCTGATACAAATTGCGAGCCAGACCCAGCTCCCCGGATTGGGACATTAACTTAGCGTATTCCTCATCTAGCATTGATTCAAAAATATCTATGCCGATACTAATACCCATTAGATTCGTCTTGGGAATGGATTTTCGCATGGAGCATAGCATTTGGTAAACGAGTACGCTTTCCAATTCTTGACAAGCTTCTAACAATTGTTTTTGCTCCGACGTTTGAACCCGCATTGGCGCCGCTTCCGATAGATTGGGGTTGGAGCATAGCGTATCTAGTACATCTTTAAAATTTCCCGTTCCGCTGGTTCGCAATAGGGCTTGCTTATCCGTTTGCCACTCGCTTACCGGGGGTCGGGTAGTTAAGGTTGTAGGATTATAAAGTATCTTCGCCATTATTTCACCTTTGTTTCAGGTTAATTATCTTTTCAGGTTGTTAGCAATCCCTAGCATATCGTCCGAAGTTTGGATCACCTTCGAATTAATTTCGTACGCTCTCTGGGCGGTAATCATACTTACCATTTCTTCTACGACCTGCACATTGGAAGTTTCCAGGAAGCCGGCTTCAATCCTTATTGAACCATCAGCTTCTGGGTCCCATTCTACCGGTTCCCCGGAAGAGGCGGAACGCCGGTATAGGTTATGACCTTGCTTATCTAAACCCGCCGGGTTAATGAATTTATATACCCTTAATTGTCCGATTTCCAGGGGCTCTTGTTCGTCCGGCAAGGTGACCGTAATTAAACCCGTTTGGGAAATGGTTATGTCCGTAGCGTTTTCTGGAACTTGGTCGGTCCCAAGAACTAAATAACCGTCAGAGGTGACAATATTGCCTTCACCGTCTAGTTTAAAGGCCCCATCCCGGGTGTATAATTCTTCGCCCTCAAAACCGGGTACTTCGATGGCGAAAAAACCTTGTCCATTAATGGCTACGTCCAATGGGTTGCCGGTTGCAACCATGTTTCCCGGTGAGAACAAGGTCTGGATGGCCGCTTGCCGGACCCCTAGTCCTAGTTGCAAGCCTAAAGGCTGGGCTTGGTTATCTTGATTTTGGGCCGGCCGGCGAATGGTAGTATACAGAAGATCTTGAAACTCCACCCGGTTTTTCTTGAATCCATTCGTATTGACGTTGGATAAGTTGTGGGCTATGGTATCAATATTTAACTGCTGCGCCACCATGCCCTGGCTTCCGGTATGCAAAGCCTGAATCATTAATAAACCTCCTTAATGCCTGATGCAACAAAAAGCTGGCGCTTCAGTCGATCCGCGCCGGGAGGCCTCTGCAAAGCAGTCCAGCCCCAAATTTTTAATAAGCAAACCCTTTTAAAATTACGCTTTTTGTTGTTTCGGTTAATTGTTAT
>JAAYQE010000246.1 GCA_012519455.1 Syntrophomonadaceae bacterium | reverse complement strand
ATGATTAAAAACGCGGACTTTCTTTCGGAAAATGCAAATATTTTTAAGTGCCCCATCTGTTCCAGTCAAATGCAGATAGTTGATTCAAAAAGTTTAATCTGTACCAATCATCATTGCTTTGATATAGCGAGGCGGGGTTATATCAATTTTCTATCTCACGCGCATAAAACAAAATATAACAAACAAATGTTTAACTTTAGAAATATTATTTCTAAAAATGGTTTTTTTGCCCCGTTAACGCAGCAAATCAGTAAAGTTATAATAAATACAAAACCAAAAAATAGCCCAATTAAAATACTAGATGCCGGGTGCGGAGAAGGTTCTCATTTATCCAATATACTGGAAAAGGCAAAACAAAATGCAGCCAATAATCTTTTAGGAGTGGGCATGGATATTTCTAAAGAAGGAATTTATATTGCCTCAAGGGAGTATCCACATTCTATTTGGTGCGTTGCCGATATTGCCCAGTGTCCTTTTGCGAATAAACAATTTAACTTCATTGTTAACATTTTATCTCCATCTAACTATTCAGAGTTTCAGAGAATGCTTGCTGATGACGGAATGATCATAAAGGTTATTCCAGGAAGCCAATATCTTCAAGAACTTAGAAAGATTTTTTACGCTCAAACCGATAAGCAGGTATATTCGAGCAACAAAATAATAAATCTTTTTCGTAACCATTTAGATTTACAAGATATGCAGCAGCTGAAATACAGGATAGATTTGGACAATACGCTTATCAAACCATTGGTCTATATGACTCCTTTATCTTGGGGGGTAACGGAAGAACGAATGCAAAAAGTTCTAGAAATGAGTTCTGCCAAGATAACTATTGATCTCATTATTTTGATTGGAAGAAAAAGGCGCCCATTGCCTCCTAAAATTTGTTGAAAATGGCTAAACCGAAAGTGCTTTGAACCCCCCACTTAGTTTCATATTACAATGAACGAAAAGTTTTTTAGGCTGAAAAAAAAATTAAAATAAAAGAAAATGGGCGTGGATAAATGAATAACAGTACCATGATGCATGATCAAAGCATAGGTAGTTTGCTATGGAAATTCTCCTTACCAGCGATAGCGGGGATGCTAGTCAATGCTCTTTACAATGTAGTGGACCGAATCTTTGTAGGACGTGGAGTTGGCTCCATCGCCATCGCTGCCACCACCGTAGCTTTTCCCATAATGATAATTTTAATGGCAGTATCCCTCTTGATTGGGATAGGGGCAACGGCCCTAATCTCAATTCGGTTGGGGGAACAAAAAAAGGAAGAAGCAGAAAAGGTGGCTGGTAATGCGACCGTAATGTTGGTCGTACTGCCATTATGTCTAGCCATTATCTACCTCTTATTTCCGGAACCAATCTTAAAAATTTTTGGAGCTAGTGCCGAGGTTTTGCCTTATGCTCGTGATTTCATGCAGATTATTATGCTAGGTGCAGTCTTTGGATCCCTCGGCATGGGAATGAACAACTTTATCAGGGCCCAAGGCGATGCTAAAACAGCCATGTATACCCAGCTTCTAGGTGCTTCGATAAATATCGTTCTAAACTATTTCTTTATCTTTAAATTGGGAATGGGAATAAAAGGATCGGCCTTAGCAACGGTATCGGGTCAATTTATTTCAGCCCTTTGGGTATTAGGCTATTTCTTCTCAGGCCGAAGCCTAGTGAAAATCAGATTAAAATATTTCCGACTACAGTTACCAGTATTGCTAAGCATCATGTCCATTGGTTTTGCTCCCTTTGCTTTACAGCTCGCCAACAGTGTTCAACAATTGATTATTAATAAAACTCTTTTAGCTTACGGCGGTGATCTAGCCTTATCGGCAGTGGGAATCATGATGAGTATTATTACCCTATTGCTTATGCCTATTATTGGTATTAGCCAAGGAGCGCAACCCCTTATTGGGTTTAATTATGGTGCTCGCCAATATGATCGGGTTAAGGAAACCTTGATAAAAGCAGTAATCGGTGCGAGCGGCGTTTCGATTGCCGGATACCTGGTAATTCAAATCTGGCCTACCCAAATCGTCGGTTTGTTCAGTAGAGGTGACACTGTGCTCACCCAGATGACGGTTAATGCCATGAAGGTCTACTTTGCCATGATTTTTATTATCGGTTTTCAGGTCATCTGTTCCAACTATTTACAAGCGGTTGGTAAAGGGATACAAGCGGCGATACTCAGCTTATCCCGGCAGGTCCTGTTGTTTATTCCGTTGCTCCTGATCCTACCGCATTTTTGGGGGATCGACGGCGTTTGGCGAACAGCCCCGATCGCTGATGCTTTATCAGTGTTGTTAACCGCTACCTTTATTTATTTTGAAATGAAGATTTTAACGAAAACGGAATCGTCTAGCCCATCACCCGCACCCGCACGTATCCTACAAAAGGAATATTAACCGGACAAAAATAGCTGGAAATTTAAATAT
>JAAYQE010000186.1 GCA_012519455.1 Syntrophomonadaceae bacterium | reverse complement strand
TTTTCCTTTTGGAATTCTTAGATAACACCATTAAGGACGCGGAAGAGGTCCGGAAAATTTTTGATTTACCTATTTTAGGCACCATTCCGATCTTAGATGATTTGGAAATGCAGAATAAAGCAAAACAACAAAAGCAGAAAACCCGTTTGCGTTTAAAAGAGGAGGACTTACGTTGGATGAACGATATGGGTTAAGGCACGAGGCGGAAAATGTTTGATCTACACACCCATATCCTGCCCCAGATAGATGACGGGGCGGCATCTTGGGAAGAAGCTTATCAAATGTTAGAGATTGCGGCTAACGACGGGATTACTTTGCTGGCGGCCACGCCTCATTTTATGGAAGGCTGGTTTATGCCCCCTCCGGTAGAGATCAAAGCAGGGGTAGAGCACTTAAATCAATACGCCGATCAACACGGGCTAAAAATTCAAGTGCTCCCGGGAATGGAAGTAGCCTTGAGCCCAGAGATCCCACGCTGGCTTAAAGAAAACCGTTTGTTGACCTTGAATGATGAAGGTAAATATTTGCTAGTAGAACTACCGGCTAATGAAGTACCGATCTATACCGCATCCATCTTGTTTGAGCTACAGCTAAGGGGGATTAAGCCGATTTTGGCGCATCCGGAAAGAAATCGGGCCATAGCCGATAATCCAGCCTGGCTGCTAGAACCAGTTCAGCATGGAGCGTTGACGCAGATTACGGCGGGTAGTCTCTTAGGACGTTTTGGCAAAAAGACCCAACGGATCGCCCAGGAACTATTAAGCGCCGGGGCTGTGCATGGACTGGGATCGGACGCTCATTCCGGCCGGCATCGAACCCCGACCCTCAGAACCGCGGTGGAAAGAATAACGAAGCTTATGAGCCCTGAAAGCAGCCGACGTCTAGCTCAAGCAGAGACCATCGTAATTAAGCAGGAGTTAGCAGCGTTTACCCGTAATCGCTGCTTACCCCTAAAGGATAACCCAAATTTGTATCGCCGATTTCGCCGCAGATTTTCTATGCTTCTTCACTAGGTTGTTTTCTATACCCTATTGGTCCTATGACTGAAGTCGAGGGTGGCCAGGACTTAACCTCCAGGCCATTATAAAGCAGAGGTTCAGAGGAGTGATAACAATGAGAATAGGTAGGCGAGCGGTTATCCTAATACTGTTGGATACAGTACTAATCGTGGTGGCGATTCATTTAGCCCTATGGCTTAGATTTGATGGAGCCATAGACCCCAAATACCTAACTACTATTCACCACCTGCTGCCCTTTGCGATTGCCATTTATATCATAAGTTTTTATATCTGTCGTTTATACAACCGCATGTGGGCGTACGCGAGTATTCGCGAGTTGATTTTGATTACTGTCGCTACCACAGCTGGTTCACTGCTCATAGGCGGTCTAGTATACATAATTGATGGGCAGCTGCTTCCGCGGAGTATCCATATTATTAACTGGATATTAGTGATTTTAATGCTAGGTATCCCGAGGCTAGGTTGGCGGGTAGTTCGTGACTTTTTTTTGCGGCCCCAAGCCCGTAAAAAGTACCGCACGTTGATTGTAGGAGCCGGAGATGCCGGCGCCATGGTCGTCCGGGAACTTATGAGCAATGATAATGATATAAATCTTATTCCCGTAGGCTTTATTGATGACCATCCGTCTAAACAGTCGCTTTACCTGCATGGATTGAAAGTCTTAGGGACCCGCGAGGATATACCAGAATTGGTACGCAAAGAACGCATCGAGAACATTATCATCGCCATGCCTTCTGTTTCGGGAAAGACGGTACGCGAGATCCTGGAAATCTGCCGGCAAACCCCGGCCAAACTTAAAATTCTCCCTGGGGTTTACGAAATTATTGATGACCGAGTAAGGGTCAGTAAGATTCGGGATGTACAGCTGGAAGACTTGTTACAGCGGGAACCGGTCCGGTTAAACCTAGAGGAGATCGCCCACTATCTAAACCAAAAAATTGTCCTGGTCACCGGGGCCGGGGGCTCGATTGGTTCCGAGTTATGCCGCCAGATCTGTCGTTTTCGACCCCATAAACTGATCTTACTAGAAAACTGTGAAAATAACTTGTACGACATAGACATGGAATTAGAGGAAAAACACCCGGGTCTAGATCTATTGCCTTGTATGACGGATATTAAAGATATGCAAAAGATAAATTATGTTTTTGAAAAATATCGGCCTCAAGTTGTATTTCATGCGGCCGCTTTCAAGCATGTTCCGATGATGGAACACAACCCGGATGAAGCGGTAAAAAATAACGTCCTTGGTACCCGAACCGTGGCCGAAGCAGCGGACCGCTACGGGGTAGAGACCTTTATCCTTATTTCAACGGACAAAGCGGTCAATCCGACCAGCGTCA
>JAAYQE010000185.1 GCA_012519455.1 Syntrophomonadaceae bacterium | reverse complement strand
GTTGGAGGTAATCATATATAGCTTACCAAAACGGCCTTCTTCGAAGGCTCTCCGAACTAGTTGAATAGCTGGGTTGAGCCGATTTTGTAATACCACAAAGAGCTTGACCCCAGCTTGGTCGCAAGCTTCTATAAGTTTATCAGCATCTGCTAGTCTACATCCCATGGGTTTTTCGGTTAGGACGTGTTTACCGGCTTGGGCTGCCAGAATGCCATGCTCCGGGTGTAGACCAGATGGGGTGCAGATGGAAATTAAGTCCAGTTCTTCCCGCTGCAGCATTTCTTCATATTTCGTCGTCCAGAAAGGGATCTTATATTTTTCCGCCGCTTCCCGAGCGCGTTCTTCGATAATATCGCAACAGGCAATACATCTTGCGTCAGGCTGGGCGGCGATGGCTTCGAAGTGGTTTTTAGATATTCGGCCACAGCCGATGAGGCCAATTTTAAGCATGTAGAGTGAGGTGTGAGGCGTGAGGCGTGAGGAGTTATTTATCTGAAGTTCTCCATCACTTTTCACTATCCTTTTCCTCAATCACTTCCTTTCGTGCAACGTGAAACGTTATAGGGCAATAAATTGTTTGATGTTGGTTACTATGTAATTGATTTGTTCCGGCGTTAGGTCCGGGTCTATAGGGAGGGCTAAGACTTTGTGGCATAAGTCCTCGGCTACTGGTAAATCCCCCGCCTTATAGTCCAGTTTTGCGTAACATGCCTGTAGATGGAGCGGCTTGGGGTAATAAACGGTGGTGCCTATTCCCTGGTCGGTTAAATAGGCTGCTAGCTGGTCCCGCTCCGCCACCTGAATCACGTACTGATGGAAAACATGGCCCGGAGTTACTTCGGGAATAACCACTTTATCTGTTAAGCCCTGATTTTGGAATTCCTGATGGTACTGCCGGGCTACGGCCATTCGTTGGTTGGTCCACTCATCTAGATATTTTAGCTTGACCTTGAGGATCGCGGCCTGTAGGGTATCTAAACGGCTGTTATAGCCCACTACTTGGTGAAAATACTTAGGTTTGGAGCCGTGGACCCGAAGCACGCGCAGTTTTTCGGCCAAACGGTCGTTGTTGGTTACGATCATGCCCCCATCCCCGAAACCGCCCAGGTTTTTGGAAGGGAAAAAGCTGAAACAGCCGGTGTCCCCTATACATCCCGCTTTACGGGTGGGGCGTAAAGGGTTAGACGTTAAACGGGAAACTTTAGACGTAAGACCGGCTTCATCCCCCACTGGGCTTGGTTTTTCGTTATTAAAAAATATATCCGCGTTAATGGCTTGGCAGGCGTCTTCAATGACTTGGAGGTTGTACGCCTGGGCCAGGGCCATGATTCTTTCCATATCGCAAGGTTGGCCAAAAAGATGCACCGGGATGATGGCTTTTATGCCGGTATCTTTCTTCAGGATAGCTTCTACCTGGTTTAGATCCAGGTTATAGTTAAGCGGATCGATATCCACAAAAACCGGGATGGAACCTAGCCGGCTGACCGCACTAGCGGTGGCAAAGAAGGTAAAGGTAGGGACTATTACCTTGTCGCCGGGGCCAATGCCTAAAGCCGCTAAAGATAAAAGTAAAGCATCCGAACCGGAGGCTACCCCGATCGCATGTTTCACGTTTTGGGATTGCTCCACGCTGGCTTCAAACGCTCTTACTTCCGGGCCCATTATGTAACGACCGTGGTTTAAAACCCCGGCCACGGCCGCATCGATTTCTTCTTTTAGCTTTTGATACTGACCGACTAAGTTTAACAAGGGTATCTTCATTCTGGTTTAAACCTCACCTTTAATATTGCTTATTTTATAGGGCTCAATTTTTTTATAATTAAGGCCGCACGGACAGGTAGCAAGATTATTTTCAAAATTTAGCTTTTCTCCGCATTGGCAGACCCAGCCTTGGATCCGGGCGGGATTACCGTAGACTAACGCGTAGTCAGGGATATTTTTGCTAACGACGGAACCCGCTCCAATGAAGGCGTAGCTGCCGATAGTATTGCCACAGAGGATGGTGGCATTGGCGCCAATACTGGCTCCTTTTTTGATCAAGGTGGTTTGGAATTCTTCTTTTCTTTCGATAAAGGCTCGAGGATTTATTACATTAGTAAAAACCATGGAGGGGCCCAGAAAAACGTCGTCTTCGCAAATTACGCCCGTATATATAGAAACGTTATTTTGTACTTTTACTCCCTTACCGAGGATAACTCCGGGTGCGATAACGACGTTCTGGCCGATAGTACAATTTTGTCCGATTTTGGCTCCGGCCATGACATGACAAAAATGCCAAATCTTAGTGCCGTGGCCGATTTCACATGGTTCGTCTATGTATGATGATTCGTGGACAAAGAATTCGGTTTCGTTCATCTTGTACGCCTCGCCCCTTACAACAAAGTTATTTTTTCTCGCCCGCGGTTTACGTTTTTGGTGGCGTTGCGGGTGTCGAAGATTCGTTGGCTGTGGTCTGCTAGCCACTGGTAGTCGATATGCGTATGATCCGTGACGATAATGACTAAGTCAGCGGCTTGCAAGTTTTCTTCAGTTAAGGGAATTGACTCCATGGTCAATCCATGGCTGTTGCAATAGGGTATGTAGGGGTCATGGTAATTGATGCTAGCCTGCTCTTGTTGCAGCAGCTTTATGATATCAATTGCTGGCGACTCACGTTCGTCTTTGATGTCTTTTTTATACGTTATGCCTAGGACCAGTATTTTCGCCTTAGCGGAAGATAGGCCGGCCCGATTTAAAATACGGAGGGTTTTGTCGCGGACGAATTCAGGCATGCGCCGGTTAATTTCACCGGCCAAGGCGATAAAGTGGGTATTGAAATTATACTCACGGGCTTTCCATTCTAGATAATGTGGGTCTAGGGGAATACAGTGCCCCCCTACACCCGGTCCAGGGTAAAAGGGCATAATACCAAAAGGTTTAGTAAAGGCTGCATCTAAGACTTCCCAGACATTTAACTCCATCCGATCACAAAGTAGGGTTATCTCGTTTACTAAGGCAATATTGACGGCCCGGAAGGTATTCTCAAAGACCTTAGTAAGTTCCGCCGCCTTAGCTGAAGATACCGGGACCACATTTTCGATGGTCTGGCGGTAAAAAGCTGTGG
>JAAYQE010000184.1 GCA_012519455.1 Syntrophomonadaceae bacterium | reverse complement strand
GGTTTTACCGGCCACAAGAACCGTCCCCATGGTTGGTGGTTGCAAAGTCGCGACACAATTTCGTCCTTTGGCTTTTCATCATGTAAGTCAACGTTTAATTGGAAAAGTAATGGGAGCGAAAGGGAATAAAGTAATTATTCTAGAAGATATCTAGGAGGGTTGAGGGGGTAAATAGGAAAGTGGCAATAAAAAAGAGTGATCTATACAGGAAACTATGGCAAAGCTGTGATGAACTAAGGGGAGGTATGGATGCCTCGCAGTATAAATAATGGTCGGTGTATCCTGACTTGAAAAATCAGAGAAGTAATGCTGGCCGCCGGTGATGACATAGACTTGAAATCTTATGAACCAGCTATGAGGCATTTAATCGATAACTACATCAGTGCTGAGGACAGCAGGAAAATTTCTGTTTTTGGAGATCTGACCTTGGTGGAGCTTATTGTAGATCGAGGGGTGGAATTTGTTAAAGAATTACCCGCTAATCTCAGGAAGGATAAGGAAGCAGTAGCAGAAACTATTGAAAACAACGTGCGCCGGTTAATTGTGGAGGAAAGGCCTACCAATCCTAGGTATTATGAGAAGATGTCCGTGCTTTTAGAAGAGGTAATTCGGCAAAGAAAAGCCGCGGCTATATCTTATGAGGAACATTTAAAACGAATTGCGGAAATAGCCAAAAGGGTAAAAAAACCGGAGACTACTTCTGAATATCCGGTGGGCATCGATACTAGAGCCCAAAGGGCGTTATACGATAATTTAGGTAAAGACGAAGATTTAACTATTTCATTGGACAAAAAGATTAAGGAAGAAGCACCGAGCGATTGGCGAGGCAATACAATTAAAAAAAGGCTAGTGTTATCTTTAATCAAAGAATGTATAGCTGACGAAGAATTAGCCCAAGAAATTCTTTTGCTGGTAGACAAGCAGGGGGAATATTAGTGGGGAAGTTAATGGTTGACGGCATAGAAGTCCAGTTGTTCAAGAAAAACATAAAAAACCTCCATCTTTCCGTACTACCGCCTAACGGCCGGGTGCGGATTTCGGCGCCTAAGAGAATGGATGATGAGGCGATTAGGCTTTTTGTCATATCCAAATTATCTTGGATAAAAAAGCAACGATCAAGGTTTGAAAATCAGGAAAGGCAGCCGGAAAGGGAATTTGTTTCCGGTGAGAGTCATTATTTATGGGGGAAGCGCTATTTGCTAAACGTAATATACACCAATAAAAGGAAGCAAGGAGTCGAAGTCCGCAATATGACCTATCTGGATTTGTTCGTGTCGGAAAACAGTGATAAAGAACAAAGGCAAATAGTTATGCGGGAATGGTACCGTACTGAAATAAAAGCTTTAATCCCTCTTTTAATAGAAAAATGGGAGCCCATAATAGGGGTGAAGGTTGAGTCATGGGGGGTTAAATTAATGAAAACTAAATGGGGTTCTTGTAATACTGTGGCCAGGAGAATATGGCTTAACTTAGACCTGGCCAAAAAGAACCCCGCTTGCCTCGAATATACCGTAGTTCATGAAATGGTTCACTTACTTGAGCGGTTGCACAATGAACGTTTTATGGCATACATGGATAATTTTTTACCCAATTGGCGAAGCACCAAAGCGGAGTTGAATGGGTTAGTTTTCGATGAGTAAACCTCTATATTAGTACTGCTAGTCGGAGCCTTCAATAGAAACTACAAGACCGGAAGGCTTCCCCATATCCCATTCACTGCACTTATAATCTCCTTTATATCCGGCAATACGTTCAGCCAGTGTTTTACGCCTTTTATCCGGCATAATTATCACGTTGCCGTCCTGGACTTTAATTTGCACCTTATCATTTTCCTGAAGGTTGGTCAATAAAAATAATTTCTTATGGCCATCCTCAGCAAACAACTTACTTTTGAAATAACTTCTTTATGTTATCTAAAGTTAATTCCTTAAAACTTTCTACCACTAGATCCGCTTTAGATAAATCTTGCTGACCTGAATTGGGATTTTTAAAACCTAAACATTGCATACCTGCCGATTTTGCGGCCAAAACACCAGCGGTAGCATCTTCGATTACCAAACAATGATGCGGTTTAACCGCAAGCTTTTGGGCTGCTTTTAAAAATATTTCGGGATCGGGCTTGCTTTTGACCACTTCTTCTCCGGAGATAGAAACTTTTATATATTGGCCTAAATCAAACTTTTGCATTATTTGATCAACATTGGTTCTATTGTTTGATGAAGCTAAGGCTAGCGCATATTTTTTATTATAGAGCTTTAACATAAATTCATAGAAGTTATCTACAAGTCTGATCTTATGCATGTTTTGGGCAAAGCGCTTCTTCTTTATTTTTACTAATTCATCAACCGAGGGGGCTAAATCAAATTTAGCCTTCAGGGTACTCCACATATAATAATCAGTAGTACCGATAAAAGCCTCGTGTTCCTCTTTACTAATTTTTCCTCCATATTCCTCTAGCAGCTCTCTCTCCAATTTTGTGTGCAATAATTCACTATCAATGATTACTCCATCCATATCAAAAATCACAGCTTCCAAAAAAAATTCCTCCTTCACAACCATGGGGACGGTTCGAGACCACTGAAAAACCCCTTACAGTTTTAGCTCATTATCCCATCCCTGCTAATCCATG
>JAAYQE010000183.1 GCA_012519455.1 Syntrophomonadaceae bacterium | reverse complement strand
TTTTGGCGTTAAAAAAATAAATCCCCTTCCTACCCCTATGGATTGCGGTTTTTGTAGGAAGGGGATTTTTCGCCAATTTAGGTTAAGTTAAAGGGTTAAATGATAATACAGATTAATCCTCCACTACCCTCATTAACTATGCGTTGAAGGGTATCCTGAAGTTTGCCACGGGCATTATCCGGCATTCGGTAAACTTTGCTTTGGATCCCCTCCCTTACGAGATCAGACAAGGTCTTACCAAAAATATTGGTTTGCCAGATTTTCATCGGATCATCCTGGAATTCATCTAACATGTAACGTACCATATCCTCACATTGTTTTTCCGTGCCAATAATGGGTGTCACTTCGGTAGCAATGTCCGCGCGGATGATATGCAAGGAAGGGGCCTTGGCCCTGAGCCGCACCCCATAGCGTCCGCCCTGTTTGATCATTTCTGGGTCATCTAGCTGCATTTCGTCTAGTTGTGGGGTGACAATACCGTAGCCGGTTTCCCTAACCTCGCGTAAAGCTTGGGATACCTTATCGTACTCCTTCTTGGCCAGGCTGAACTCTTTCACCAGCCGGAACAAATCGTGATCCCCCTCTAAACGGAAACCACTTATCTCCTCCATGATCTGGAAAAAAAGGTCTTCCTGTTCCAAAACATCGATCGTAGCTACCCCGGTTGCCAGATTCATCTCCTGCAGGGTTACATCCAATACGATGTCTTTTTGGGCCAGTCGATCAATCGAGCCATCGATATCCCGCAAGCGTTGTACATCTTCCAGGGAATCGCGGACCGCTTCTTCAAACTGCACCCGCAACCAATGCTGCAGTTCGAGTTCCTCAATCCACCGAGGAAGATTAATATTCACTTCTCGGACCGGGAATTCATAAAGCGCTTCTTCTAAGATGCGCAGGATATCTTCCCGGGTTAAACTGAGGCAATTAACGGGCAATACCGGTACATTGTACCGGGCTTCTAATTCTTGCACTAGTTCTCCGGTTTCTTGGGTAAAAGGCTGTACTGAGTTGAGAAGAACGACAAATGGTTTATTTAATTCTTTCAGTTCTTGAATTACCCGTTCTTCTGATTCCAGGTAGTTTTCTCGGGATATATCCGTAATCGTACCATCGGTAAGTACCACTAGGCCTACCGTAGAATGATCCGTGATTACTTTCCGAGTACCGTATTCGGCTGCCTCCTGAAAAGGAATGGCCTCCTCAAACCAGGGAGTCATTACCATCCGCGGCCCTTCATCTTCCTCGTAGCCCAGAGCACCGGGGACACTATAACCCACGCAGTCGGCCATACGCACCCGGGCGTTGACGCCATCCCGGATTACAATATCTACCGCCTCTGCCGGCACAAACTTAGGCTCAGCTGTCATGATGGTTCGCCCGGCTGCTCCCTGAGGCAGTTCATCCCGAGCTCTTTCCTGATCGGCAGGATGCTCAATATTGGGGATCACCATAAGTTCCATAAATTTACGTATAAAGGTAGACTTTCCCGTGCGAACCGGTCCCACCACGCCTAGATAGATATCGCCTCCGGTCCGTTCAGCAATATCTTGAAAGATATTCATCCTGTCCACCGGCCTTTCCCTCCTTTTAGAAAGGTAATTACCATGCTTTAACAATACAAATATATTTATAGAGGGACATGATTATACCTGAAAAAACAAAGAAGGGAGGGAAAGATTGTGCAGCGGTTTTCCGGCTTAAGCCTATTTCGGTGATATTAAGTTACACGCCTTCCTGCGCTACTTCTTCAAGCTCGTGTTTTTTGAGCCGGAGCATTAGGTTCTCTACCGCCACCGGCGGGGAGAGGTCTTCAAAAAGAACCCGGTAAATTTGGTTAGTGATGGGCATTTCTACCCCCAACCGGGCTGCAAGATGATAAGCAGCTTTCGTTGTTTCTACCCCTTCTACCACCATACCGATGGAATGCAAAACTTCTGTAAGGGAGTGCCCCTGGCCGAGCATAATTCCCGCCCGTCGGTTACGACTGTGCATACTATTACAAGTTACAATAAGATCACCCAACCCAGTTAAACCGGCAAAAGTTTGGCTTTGTGCACCTAGGGCGATACCTAATCGTTTTATTTCCGTCAGGCCTCGCGTCATTAACGCGGCCCGGGTATTATCCCCATAACCCATTCCATCACTAATTCCGGTACTTAAAGCAATCACATTTTTTAGGGCCGCCCCAAGTTCCACGCCCACTACGTCTAAATTGGCATAGACCCGAAAACGGGGGGTCATAAATAAATCCTGTACCGCTTCGGCTACGGCTTG
>JAAYQE010000182.1 GCA_012519455.1 Syntrophomonadaceae bacterium | reverse complement strand
CTATAATATTATAGCACTTTCGGTTGCGGCCTGGCTAACCAAAGTTAGACAAATAAGATTTGTCTATTTAAGGAGGCTGTCGATATCTCCGCCGGTCACTCCTCACTCCTCACCCGCCCCTGACGCAGTACCTTTAGGACAAAACGCGGTAAGGCCAGCATTCGACGCCAGCGCCAGGGTTCCCGTAACAGCCGGCCTAGCCATTCTAAATGGAAACGGCGCATCCAGGCGGGAGCGCGTTGCACTTTGCCGGCGATCACGTCTAGGCTGCCGCCTACGCCGATGCTTACCGGTACTGAATAACTCCCTTTTTCTATCTGCTGTCGAATCCAAAATTCCTGTCGTGGTGCGCCTAGGGCTACACAAAGAAGATCCGGCTCGGACTGGCGAATCATTTCTAGCACTTTTAGTTCTTCTTCGGAATCGGGTTTGAAATATCCGTGATGCGTTCCTACGATGGAGAGTTTGGGAAATTGTTCGGTTAATTTTTGGGCCGCGGTTTCCGCTACTCCGGGGGCCCCGCCTAAAAAAAATAATTTCCATTTCTGCGCAGCCGCTAAGGGTACCAGGGCTAAGACTAAGTCTATGCCGGTGACGCGTTCGGGTACTGGGTCCCCCAGATAATGACTGGCCCAAACGATGCCGCTGCCGTCCGGGGTTACCAGGTCTGCTTTATTAATCAGTTCTAAAAGCGTTGGATTGCTGGCTGCTTGATCTAAAATTTCTGCGTTAAGCGTAAGCACATGATGGGTACGACCGGAGACAATAAAGTCTGCGATCCTTTCCAGGGTTTGGGGTAGGTCCAAACGATCAATTTTTGCTCCGAGTATTTGGACGTGAGGTGGAGGAGCGGTAGCCGGGCTAATCAATTCCAAGGCCATTTGTGCGTTATTACGCGCTAATTCGGCTAGTTCGGTAGTTTTTTGGCGTAAATGGGAACGCGCTTCCGGCAGACGCTGGATAAACGCCTGGATCCCCTGCGTTAACTGTTCTGGCGTTAGGTTTTCTACGTTCCCCACCGGTTTCTCGCCTAATTGCTCTAAAAAAGCCGTTACTTTGGGGTCATAGGAAATCCCTAGTAAGGGAACCCCTAAAGTCGCGGCAAAAATCAAAGAATGCAGGCGCATTCCAATCAATAAATCTAAACGGGCAATTTCTTGGATTACTTCCGCTACCGTACTCCGCCCTTCCATAAGTGTATAAGTATTATGCATCTTGGTGGCTGCTTCACAGGCGGCAGTTAGATCTTCGGGATATTGAAGGGGGATAAATACGATTTCCCAGCCCTGTTCAGCTAGATAATCAGCAGCGCTGGCTACGGCTATCTTGTATCCGCTCAGGTCTTTCCAATTACGCAGGGCAAAACCTACCCGTTTAGGCTGCCCTTCCCTCTTTAACGGCCCTTCCAGCGTCTTAAGATTGACGCGGTCCCCCTTTTCGTCTTCCGGGGCCTCTAAGTCTTCCGCGAATTCCGGCCAGACACTGCCCGGCCAAGGGCGCTTGAGGGTTTGCTTTCCCGTCCGACTCATGCCTAAAACCGGATCCGCGGTAACTAATATCGGCGGTTGGGTTACGCCCATCAATTGTAATTCCCGCCGGGAATCTTCGTCCCGTAAAGTAATCAACTGTACCCGATTGGCGATGATCCGGGTCAACCGACGCGCCCAGGGACGCTGAATCGGCCCAATCCCTTGTGCATAAAACATTACTGGGGTACCAAGCCAGCGCGCTAGGGCCACCACCCCAAGATAATAAAGAATACTCCGCCAGCTGGTTACATCCTGCAACAGACTACCGCCTCCACTGATCAAGAGATCCGCTTGGCGTAAAGTACGAACTAATACTAAAGGATTAACCCGACTAACCGCTTCTTCGCCATATAGCTGCTGGGTTCGAGCGGGGGATGCGGATAATACGATGATGCGTAAATCCGGAGCGTATTCCCGTAAGGTACTGGATATGGCGGCTAACAAAGCTTCATCCCCGGCGTTGTCGAACCCGTAATACCCGGATAATACAACCGTTTTCACTGGTAAATACCTTTCTATAAATAAATCATCCTTATATATTAATTTCCTCTTATTAACGGCTAACCTACAATAAGGGGCTAAAATGCTAGCCCTATCGCCTTATTTAAGTACCGTTTATGGTTATTCTACCGGAGTTTTGCGGTAGGAGCAATTAACTAGACTGCCGTATCCGGCAGGGCTACTTTATCATTTAGTTATCTGAGCGATCAGACTACGCATTTCTTTATCTTTCGGGACCCAATAACTTAAACCATTTATCGTTTGTGGCCTTCCGGGTAGCAGGTAAGTCTGGAATTGTTCCTGTTCCATGCTTTTTAGCCCATTCGCGATCTGCAACAACTTAGCCACCGGTAAATTGGTATTAACGCACTGCATCAGTTCGCTAGTTATTTGGGGGGCCTTAACCAGGGTTCGGTATGTTAAAAACTGTTCCCGGGCCGCGACGAAAAACTTCTGCTGCCTTTCAATCCGGCCAATATCCCCTAAACCATCAGAACGATAACGTACATAACCTAATGCCGCATCACCATCTAGTTGCTGCAGCCCTTTTTTTAAATTAATGCCCTCTTCTGGATAATACATTCTCTTTTCTACCTCTAGAGTTACTCCGCCTAGGAGATCTATAATCCGAGCAAAACCGTCAAAGTCGGTCTGGAGATAGTAGTTTATAGAAACATCCATCAGGTCTTCTACGGTTTTTTCTAAAAGCTCGATCCGCCCATAGGCATAAGCGTGGTTAATCTTAGTGGTGCCGTGCCCCGGAACTTTAGTTCTGGTATCCCGAGGAATGGAAAGCAAGGACACTTGTTTCTCCCGTAGATTTACGGTGGCTAATACAATCGTATCACTACGTCCCCGGTCCCCACCGCGACTGTCGCTACCGACCAGTAGGATATTTATCGGTTGCTTGCTGTTTAATCCGGTAGTTAAAGAGGTCAAACTGGGTACACCCAGCCAACCGGAAGCCCATTCGTAACCGATAAAAACCGTGAGCACCAAAGTAAGGAGAAAAACTATCCGTCGCCATCTTGAGCGCTTTTGCCGCGCCTGCTTTCTTTGCACCCGACTAGGCAGGCGAGGATTATCGAGATCATTATGGAACGACATAAAAACTATACAATCCCCCTTGTAATTACGTTAAAGAAAACCTTATTCCGGTCTTATTTCAAGAATTCGACATTATTTTGCGTTTTCCCTGCTCATAAAAAAACCTCCAGCCATAGCGGAGGTATAAATTATGTATTTATTTGTTTATTTCTTCCTTAACATTGGCCTGTTATTATTGGCTTATGGGCCCAGATTTATAGGCGACCTACTTCATTTACCGCCTTTTCCAGGGTACTATCATAAGCCTGAACTACCTTTTGGTTCGCTTCATAGGCCCGATAAACATTAATTAGCTTTACCATTTCTTTCCGGATTTACGTTAGCCTGTTCCAGAAAACCACTTTGAATTTGCGGTTGGGCTACTACCTCGGGTTGAATCGCGGCGTCTTCCATAAGATAAAACAAGCTGTCGCCCTGTTTTCGCAACTGAGTATAATCGGGAAAGGTAACGACGCGCAATTGTTCCACCCATTCCCCATTTAAGTAAAGAGCCCCATTTTCCTTGATTAATAGTTCTTCTTCATTATAACCGGCCGGATCAATGGTTATCGGTCCATTTTGACCTAGTACCTGATAGCCTTCTCCGGTTACTAAACGACCTTCCGGCGTTAAAAGCAAGGCCCCATTACGCGTATAACGTTCCCCATTCAGGGTTTCTACAACCAACATCCCTTCGCCGGCGATGGCCAAGTCCAATTTGCGTCCAGTAGCCCGGTAAACACCATTATCATAAAAAGTCCTTACTTCATCCACTAAGGTGCCGGTATTCAAGGTTCCCACAATCGGGGGATTACCGGCGAGCATGGCGGCCAGGGCCTCAGAAAGAGACGGGTCATTGTTCCCGGTAACCTCAAGCAGACCGGTCAGGGGGTTAAGATCACCTTTATCGTTAATCCGCCGGATCAGTAGCTCAGGAAAAGCACGCAAAGCTACATTGTCTTTTTTGAAACCGGTAGTATTAACGTTGGCCAGATTATTGGCAACAACGTCATTCCGCGCTGCTTCAGCCATCATCCCACATCCGGCCATATATAAACCGCGCAACACCTCTTATCCTTCCCCCCCTCTATCCTTTCACGCACCGACACGCCGGTTAGACGATTTAATCCCGGACACCACATTCATCGAACTTAAGGCCACCCCTGTACCCAGTGCCACACAGGAAATCGCTTCCTCCGCCACGTGAATACTTAGGCGCGTTTCTTGGGATAGTAGGGTATCAAAACCATTAAGTAGGGACCCGCCGCCGGTCATAACGATTCCATGATTAATGATATCCGCCGCTAATTCCGGTGGGGTCTTTTCTAATACTTCTTTTACCGCTAAAACTACGGATTCAACCGGCTCCTGCATAGCTCCGTAGCTTTCCTGCGCCGTTACGGTGATTACCTTGGGAAGCCCGCTAACTAAATCTCGACCTCGAATATCTAAAGTATCTTCATTTAACCACCCGTTCGGACACGCAGTACCGATACGAATCTTTAACTCTTCCGCGGTACGTTCGCCAATCATCAGGTTATACTCACGACGAATATAGCGAATAATGGCTTCGTCAAAGTGGTCCCCACCTACACGCAGGGATTTGTTACACACAATCCCGCCCAGGGACAGGACCGCAATATCTGTGGTACCGCCACCGATATCGACCACCATGTGTCCGGTAGCTTCTGAAATATTAATCCCGGCTCCCAAGGCTGCAGCCAACGGCTCTTCTACCAGCCAAGCTTTTCGGGCGCCGGCCTGTACAGCGGCTTGCAAAACTGCACGTTCTTCAACACTGGTTACCCCGGTTGGTATGCACACCAATACCCGAGGCTGAAAGAAACGGCGTTTACCACAAGCCTTTTGAATAAAGTAACGCAACATTCGCTCGGTAACGTTGTAATCAGCAATTACCCCGTTCCGCAAAGGACGAATAGCGATAATGTTACCTGGCGTTTTCCCTAACATACGCCGAGCCTCTTCGCCTACGGCAATGATCTTCCCTGAATTTTTTTCAATGGCCACTACGGAAGGTTCATGTAATACCACGCCGCGTCCTTTTACATACACCACCACGCTAGCGGTACCTAAATCGATACCGATATCTTCCCCGAAGCTTAACATATGCTACCTTCTCCTCTATTCGATATACTATGACCATAAAATAACACATTTAGCTACTACATTTCTACACCCTTTTGCTTAAATCCTCTTTCGGGGTAAATGTTTTTATCCAATTGCTTCATTTTGGTATTTCCGGCGCGTGGCTTCACCGCCGCGTATGTGTCTTTCAGCCTTATTGAGCTCTAAAATATAACGTACTTGCTGGGCTAATTGCGCGTTGATCCGCGGAAGGCGCTCGGTTACATCTTTATGCACCGTGCTTTTACTAACGCCAAAGACGTTAGCCGTCTGTCGTACTGTGGCGGCCGTTTGAACGATGTAATTACCAATCTCCAGGACCCGGTTATGAATATAGTCTTGCATGGTGGTAACCTCCTCCGCAAGACGGCCGCTAAATTGCCTTTAATGGACCGGCAATCTATAGACCTAAAAAGTCAAATAATTATAGTAAATATATATGTCTAAGGAGGAGAAAAAGAATACCGGCCGCCCTGCTCACCTGGATCCAGACAGAATTTCTACCCCTTGGTAATAATATTTTAAGATTTCGTGATACTTTTTACCTTCGCTAGCCATTTGGTTAGCTCCGTACTGACATAGTCCCACCCCGTGACCAAAGCCCCGGGTTTGAAAAGTTATCCCCTGGGAATTGGTCTCCCAGGTTAACCAGGTTGAGTTTAAACCCAGCCGTTGACGGAATTCGGAAGCGGCTAGAGAATGACCGGTTACTTCAATGGTTTTTAAACGACCGGTAGGACTTTTTTGTCCGGGTTGAATTAGGTTTTGGCTTTTTCTCGAGGTATCTAGCTCAGCCGTTACCGGCAAAGCGATGGGTATCTGCAAGTGTTTTTCTACTTCGTCCCAAGATAGGCTAGTTCGGGCTTCGTAACGCGGCGCCTGCTCACGACAGTTACAGCTTACGCTGCGTAAATAGGGTATTTTTAAGGCCCATACATCTTCCGAATTTTCGGTGCGACCGCCGCAGGTAGAGTGGTAAACGGGGTCAATCAGCGCGCCGTTCCAGGTTAACACTTGTCCGTGCGTTGATTTAACTGCTTCGGTTACTTTGCGTAGGTTACGTGTGTTTTGGAGGAGGCCCCATGTGCGTTGTAATTCAACTTCACTTTTCCAGGCTTGACAATGATTGGGGTTAGAGCAAACATCAGCGGTAGGATGTGCCGGGTTAGGGGTTAGGGCATACATCTCTATCCGCTTGCAGGCATAAGTGCGAGCGCATACTGCTTGGGCCTTCAATGCTTCCATTTCAAAAGAGGCAGGCATTTCAGCGCCGACCACTCCTACCACATAGTCCTCCAATAACAGGTTATGAACCTGTCCCGTGCGGTGATCTAATACCCGGAGGGAGGGTTCAACATAATTCGGTTGAATAGAACTAGGTGGTTCAAATAAATACCGGTCTGGAACTAAGATTGATGGAATTACAATGAGTAGCAGAAAAACTAAGGCAATGATTAAAAGAGGATTGGGGCTGAAACGATAACGTGATTTTAAAGATCTCCGCTGTTTTTTTTTGCCTCTTGGCAATCTAGGCATGGGTACATTACCTCGACAAAATAATTTCCTAATTGGAATATATGCCCTATAATTCCAATTAATAACCAAAAAGTGAAGAGGCACTCCCAGTGAAAAATAGAAACGCTTAACCTATCTAAAAAAAGTCAAAAATAATAAATGACCGGAATTACCGGTCATTTATCAGATATCACAGAGTATTATCTTTTCACTCCCTGCAGTCATCTATTTATTGACTGCGGTATTCACTTGAGACGTATTTTAGTGTTAGGCATAAGAACTATTTTCTGCTTCATAAGCTTGAATACGACTCAAGGCTCGCTCCAAGGCCAACTGGGCTCTAAGCATATTGATGTTATCCCGTTTATCCGCCAAGCGCGCTTCTGCTCTTTCTTTAGCGGCTTTGGCCCGATCCACATCAATCTCTGAGCCTAATTCGGCCGATTCCGCAAGCATAATTACCATATTTTCGTTGACTTCTAATAATCCTCCGCCAATAGCTACATAACGCGTTTGCCCATTTACGGTAAAATGCATTACCCCGATTTTCAAGGCCGCCACTAGCGGGGCATGGTTTTTTAAGATCCCTACTTCCCCAGTCCAGGCCGGGGCTACCAAAAACTCCACGTCTTCACCAATTACCCGTCGTTCGGGGGTAACCACTTCTAAACGATATGCATTACCGTCCATGGATTAATCCTCCATATCTTTACCTTTGGCAACCGCTTCTTCAATACCTCCCACCATATAGAAAGCGCCTTCGGGGAGGTCGTCATGCTTGCCATCTAATATTTCCTTAAACCCACGAATGGTGTCTTTAACCGATACGAATTTTCCTGGTTGTCCAGTGAATTGCTCGGCCACGTGGAAAGGTTGTGAGAGGAAACGTTGAATCTTACGTGCCCGGGCCACGGTCAGTTTATCTTCATCAGTTAATTCGTCCATTCCTAGAATCGCAATAATATCCTGAAGGTCTTTATAACGCTGCAAAATCTTTTGTACGCCACGGGCCACATCATAATGATCCTGACCGACTACGAGTGGATCTAAAATCCGGGATGTGGAATCTAAGGGGTCTACCGCCGGATAAATACCTAACTCCGCAATCTGTCGGGAAAGAACGGTCGTTGCGTCCAAGTGCGCAAAGGTCGTTGCCGGAGCTGGGTCGGTTAAGTCGTCCGCCGGCACGTACACAGCTTGCACCGAAGTAATAGAACCTTTCTTCGTAGAAGTAATCCGCTCCTGCAAGTTACCCATGTCGGTAGCTAGGGTAGGTTGATAACCCACCGCCGAGGGCATACGGCCTAGAAGCGCCGACACTTCTGAACCCGCCTGACTGAAACGGAAGATGT
>JAAYQE010000276.1 GCA_012519455.1 Syntrophomonadaceae bacterium | reverse complement strand
CCTGATCCGCGCGGAGGCCGCTACTGGCATAAATTCCCTAGTCCTGGCCGGAATAATCGCCCACGAATCAGGCTGGGGCAGCTCTGCCCTGGCCCGGGATAAAAACAACCTGGCCGGGCTGGGGGCCTACCGGGCAGGCATGGGGATGACGTTCGAGAGCCGGGCGGACTGCATCGACTACCTGGCCCGGCTGCTTGCCGGGAGGCCCGGAACGCTGACGGAGGTGGGCGCATGGTATGCCGAGGATCCGGGATGGGCGGCGAAGGTGGGGGCGTGCGTGAGGGGGATGGTGGAGGTGGCACATGTCATACATTAGTTTCCGCGATCTCGAAAAAGAGCAGGCCCGCGATCTTGACTATAAGATCGGCAAAGCTGTAGATGCCGTCAAGGAAGCCCTGGCCGTCTGCCGCCACCGTCCTGCCCTGGCCTTTTCCGGCGGCAAAGACAGCACGGTCTTATGGCACCTGATCCGGACGCATTTTCCTACCGAGGCCGAGCGCATGGCGGTTATCTACGGCAATACCGGAGTGGAATACCCGGAATGCGTGCGGTTCTCCCGGCGCATGGCCAAGGAATGGGGCTGCGGAAACTTCCACGAAGCGACACCTGCCAAAACCGGCAGGCCGGGTCTAAAGTATGTTGCCCAACAGGAAGTCCTGCAGCACCTGATCGACGCTGGCCGGGTGCAGGAGGTCTTAAAGGACGACGGCAAGCTCAAGACCACCGGCACCCTGGAAGCCGCCTGCCCGCCGGAAATGATGGAACGATTCGAGCGCGAGGGGCTGACCTGGCCCGCCGGCCGCAGAAAGTCATACTGGTGGTGCGTGGACCAGTACGGCTGGCCGCTTTTAGGCAAGTCCCGGAGTAAGCTCAAGGCCCGGCGGATCAACATTGACTGTTTTCTGCGGTTCAGTGAGAGCCAAAGCGAGGATCCGAAGTTGCTCAAATACTACGAACTGCTCAAGCAGGTGAAATTCAGCCAAGCCTGCTGCGACATCTTGAAAAAGGAGCCGTCAGAAAGGGTGCAGGCGGATCTGATGGTCGATGTCATCTTCAAGGGGCTGATGGCCGCCGAGAGCCGGGCGCGGCAGATGAACTTCGTAACGCGCGGATATCTTTTCAAGAGCAGCAGGCCACACCTGGGCGGCGATCCATTTTGGCATTCAAATCCGATCTCGATCTGGACCGACAGCGACATCTGGCAGTATATCCGCCGTTTCAATGTGCCGTATGCCGACCTCTACGATATGGGCTGGACCGATCGCGACGGTAAATTTCACAAGATCCGGCGGAACGGGTGCATCGGATGCGCGACCGATCTTCTCTATCCCAAAAACCATATGGCAATGCTACGCCGGACGCATCCAAAACAATGGGAAATTTTCATGCGCCGGGGCATGGCCGAGGAAATTCAGAAGATCCAGCTGGCGATCAGGAATAGGCAGCTATCTCTTTTCGATGTTTACGACGCTGACGACCTGCTGGACATCCGGCCTTGCATCTTTGACAGGGTGGATCAGCTGGTCCTGGAAGATGACACCCTGCGGACTGAAGATCTGGGGCACGGAGAATTTTACGACCCCGAAATAGAAACCGAGGAGGTGATCACATGAGCCGTAAACTGGACGCGGCGCTGGCCGCCTACCATGCGCTAACCGGAAAGGAGTGGGTGGAACAGGGTAAGCCACAAAACCAAAAAGACGTAAACGAAAGAGGTGAAAAACAATGACAGGCAGCGGAACGCGCAACAAATTGTCCGACCTCAACAACCATCTTTTCATGCAGCTTGAGCGCCTGGGCGATGAGGATCTAAAGGACGATGAACTGCAAAAAGAGATCGCCCGGGCCAAGGCGATCACCAGCACCGCGGCGCAGATCATAAATAACGCGTCGCTGGTGCTGAAATCTCAAACATTCCTACACGAATATGGACTGGTTGAGGGAGGCAAGGGAAAAAGAAACAGAAAATTCCCGCCGATGTTGCAGTCTGAATTTTTGGGAGAGTAGATATGGCTAAGCGGATTTACTTTAAGGAGCATATCGACTACTTACGCGAGATAACGCCGGGGCGTCGCAGCTGGGAAGTGACAAAGCTGTTTAACGAGCACTTCGGCATGAACGCGTCAGAGGCCGCTATTCGGACACTGCGGCTGAAGCACGGTATCAAACTCACGGTGCCGCGAACGGTGAGGCAATACACCGACGAACAAATCGCCTATCTAAAAGAGCTGTCTGACCGCGGCCTTTTCAACCGCGAAATAACACGGCTATTTAACGAGAGATTCGACACGAGCCGCACAGAAAACGCCATTCAGCAGCAGCGCTGCAAATACGGCTTTAAAACCGATGCCCGGTATTATTGGCAGAAAGGGCACAAACCCTGGAATAAAGGCAAAAAGGGATGGCAAGCGCCGGGGGCCGAGCGCACCCAGTTCAAGAAGGGT
>JAAYQE010000258.1 GCA_012519455.1 Syntrophomonadaceae bacterium | reverse complement strand
TAGCATATCAGTGATTTATAAGAAAATCTATTATGAATAATTATCTAATTTCTCCTAACCTTATGAAACCTGCTACTAATAATTACCTAGATAACTACAATTAGAGGTTAAGAGCCCCTCAAGCCTTAGAGCCATGCGGGTTTGCTGGGTTTTTAATATACACGAACCCTTGTTCTTTAGTGCTATTAACGCTAAAGAAGTTGAAGTAACATTTAGTAAAGCAGTAACAGGCTTTAATAACACCAATGCGATTTTTGCTGCGGGGCCAACTAAGAATTATGACATTCTTGACCCAACAGGTGCAACTATTGGTGGTACTGCAAACATTGCCAAAATCACTGATGCTAAATATAAGGTAACTACATCAGCTGAAATGGGTGTAGGTGAATATACCTTCCGGATTAATAAGGATGTGGTTACAGCTGCAGGTTCTACTACAGAGAAAAATCCATTACAATTTGTTAAATTCCAAGGAACTGCTGCTAAAGACACCACACCTCCAGTGGTATCAACAGCAAACTATAATGCCATAGCTAAAACTGTAGTAGTGAACTTTTCAGAACCCGTTAAAGTTGAGAGTGTAGACAAAACAAAATTTGTTGTAACCGACGGAACTACCCAAGTAGCTTTCACTGTAAACGAATCAGCAATACTTTCTAACAATGACACCACTGTAACCTTTGGCCTTTCAACAGCAACAGCTTCAGCCGTTGCAGCATTGGGAGCAACAAAAACCCTGAATGTAGCTGAAGCTGCGATTAAAGACAAGGCCGACAATGCCATTGCAGCAGTAACAGGCGTTTCATTATCTCCTGTTGCACAACTGCAATCAGCTTCCTTTGAAGCAGCGTCCAACGTATTAACTCTTAATTTTACAAAGCCCGTTAAAGTTAACACGCTAACCGTATCGAAATTAACCTTAAGCTCTTCTGCAGGGGCACCTTTTGCTTTAGTAGAAGGAACTGATACAATCCAAACAGCAACCAACGGCAAAGAAGTAAAAATAAAACTGGCTGAGACCGCTGATACTGCAGCATTCAAAGGCTCCGCAGTAACAAACAGAAAAGTAACCCTAACACAAGACTCAACATTCAAATCTGATGAAGCGGAACCGCAAACTGTGTTAACAAGCACAGTAGACGTAGCCTACACAGCAGACACAGGAAAACCTGTTCTGGTATCGACAACTTATAATGCTACTGCTAAGAAGCTAGTTCTAACTTTTAGTAAACCGGTAAAGGCAGATGCGGTAGCAATCGGAACAAATGTAAAAATCACCGATGCTATTGTAATAGCTAGCGGTGCCTCCGCAGGTACAGATACGCTTAATGTCGCTAAGATGACCACGACCCTTAACACCTATAGCTCAATACTAACATTTGAAGACACTACAACAATTATAACAGCTACTAATACCTTGTCACCAAAATCAAAAATTTTCTTTGCTAAAGATGCATTTGTAGACGCAGCAGGTAATAAGAACGAAGCTGTTACAGCGGCCAATGCTCTGCCAATAACATACATTGACCAGACAGCACCAACAGTTAGCCCAGCAACAGCAACCCAGCTTACATTGACAAAGGTACAAATCAAGTTTGATAAGCCTGTAACTAAAGCAACGGCAGAAACAGCCGCTAACTACACAGTGAAAGCTCCGGGTGCAGCTGACCTGACCGTAACCAGTGTAGAACTTATGGCCGATGAAGTGACGGCAGTAATCACAGTAGCTCAAGAAGCAAGCATCGGGGTTGGCTACACAATCAAGGTAGCTAACGTAACATCAAAATACGGTAACGTAGCAATTAGTACAACAGCTGGTAATACTGCAACTTGGACTCCAACCACACCAGTACCGGGAACAGGCCCAGCACTTACCAAAGTGAAATTTGTAGACGCTAACAGCAATTACAAAATCGATGCAGGCGACAAACTAGAATTAACTTATGACCAGCAAATCGTAATTAGCGGTATAACCAAAGACGATTTTGCTCTGGCACAAGGTACGGGTAGCGCTGTTACTACCTTTGGCACAGGCGCAGCCTTCACAGCAGGTGCAACATCTAACCAGCTGGTAATCACCTTGGGAACCGGAGTAGATATTAGCTTTGGCAACACAATTACACCAGTTGCAACTCCGCACATTAAGAGCTTAACCGGCGTAAACGCATTAGCTAGTGCAGTGCAGACAATTGCAAGCCCAGACGCAACTTTACCAGCCATCACGAAAGCTGAGTATGAAGACACAAACGCTGATGGCAAAGTAAGCCAGGGTGACAGAATCGTACTTGCATTCAGCAAAAACATGGATAGAGCAATAGCTGCAAGTACTCTCTTAGGCAATGTTACAAACCCGGATGCTGCTGGTGTTACATTGGTAACAAGTGCTGCAGCTGTAGCATTAGGTACTGGAGCAACAGCAGAGTGGTTAGATGCAACAACCATGAGAATTACTCTTGGCGCAACACCGAATCTTCATAGTGCCGCACAAGAATTCTTAGGAACTGCCACTTTAGTGGGTGGAACCTTGGCAAGCGTAAAAGACCTGTGGGGTAATCAACTGGATAAAACTCAAACTCCAGTAGCAGTAGAAAAAACAGACAAAGTCAGACCAACAATTCAAAGCGTAGCTATTAAAGCAGCGGCACCTACAGGCAGTCTAGCAGCAGGAGACAAAATCGTCTTCACCATGAGTGAAGCTGTTAACGTAGCAGCAGCAGGCGCAGCTAGCGACTTAATTCTATACCAAGGAACTGATGCTACTGCTAAAACAGCAGCAACGGCAGATCAATGGGCTGTTAGCGGAACAACCGTAACTTATACAATACATGCTGATGATGTCGCCATCATAGGGGTAGCAGCCCAAAACATTAGCACAATAACATTTATACCCGCACGCGCTGCTAAAATCAGTGACGCATCTGGAAACACAACAGTAACACCAGCCGGATTTGGCTTAGTACCTACGGTAAGTAAACTGTAAGTGATCGAGTCGGGGAAGGGCCTTCGGAGCAAGCCTCCGAGGGTCGCCCTCCCCCTCCGAAGGGGTCGTACCGTGCGCCACGCAAAGGGCGCGAACATGATGTGAGTGCGAATCTCACCCGGCAAGGTTAGCCAACCACCGGAAAGCGAGTCTTGGAGACCGGCAGGTAACTGCCGGTTTCAAGCGTAGACAGCGAGACAGCGGGCCGGAATCCAAGAAGGATGAAGTAGCCTTTATGGCAACGTAAAGGATAGCCCCGAAATCCCAATCGAGAAGGCGGACGCCGTGGTACGAGCGGAACGCAACACTTTCCCCATCGCCAAGGCAAGATGTGATCGAGTCGGGGAAGGGCCTTCGGAGATAGCCTCCGGGGGTCGCCCTCCCCCTCCGAAGGGGTCGTGATCGAGTCGGGGAAGGGCCTTCGGAGCAAGCCTCCGGGGGTCTCCCTCCCCCGACGAAGGGGTCGTACCCCCACACTCCGAAGGGGTCGTA
>JAAYQE010000181.1 GCA_012519455.1 Syntrophomonadaceae bacterium | reverse complement strand
GGGGGTCACAGGTTCAAGTCCTGTTGTGCCCACCATGAATAATTAAGGGGTTGATAAAACCCCTTTTTATATTGTCCAGAATTATGTAACCAGGCCAAGCTAGAGTTAAGTTTACAAGGGCCTGGGGTGAGGTAGTTATGCGTATATCAAAAAGATTAAAAACCCTGGCGGAGCAAGTTCAACCTGGTCGGGTAGTGGTAGACGTAGGTACCGATCACGCTTATCTCCCGATATATTTGATTTTAAAAGGGATCTCCCCGCGGGTTATCGGGGTAGAAATAAACCCGGGACCATTGCGCAGCGCTCAACAGCAGGTAGAAGTGGTTGGCCTGACCCACCAGATTGAAATTCGTTTTGGGGATGGATTAGGCGGAATTCAACCAGGGGAGGCCCAGGTGGCGGTAGTAGCCGGTATGGGTGGGAATACGATTTGCGATCTTCTGGAGGCGTCTCCAAAAGTCCTGGCTCGTTTACATCGATTGATCTTACAACCTATGGGGGCCATGCGAAGGGTACGGGAGTGGTTATGGCAGCATGGTTGGCAAATTGTACATGAGGATTTAGTAAAAGAAGACCAAATATTTTATTCCATAATTATTGCTGAACCAAGCCGTCAAGAAAAGGAAAAAGGAGCAGCAGATAGATATAAGTCTAGTACTAGTGGGGAGAAGTTTAGTGAAGTTGAGCTGGAAATCGGGCCTCTATTATTGCGTGCGCAACACCCTTTGTTGTCTGAATACCTGCATGGACAGATTGCACATAAAGAAAAAATAACCGCTCAGCTACAGCAAAGCCATGATCCGGCCGCTGTCGCTAAACTAAAAGAATACACCGGGCAAATCAAGGAATTAAAGGGTTTGGTATTTAGTCTGGAAAGGAAACAGAAATTAGAATGACAAAACCGTTAAGAATATCGGTTAAGGTATTAATAAAAAATAAAAATGATGGCTTATTTCTTAAGCGGTCACTAAACTCCGGGGCTAATGCCGGGAAGTGGGATCTACCCGGTGGTAAATTAGACCCGGGAGAAAGCTTGGAAAAAGGGCTTTATCGGGAAGTAGCCGAAGAAACCGGTTTAGCGATTTCCGTTGAGCGGGTATTGGGAACAACTGAGGTAGATTTACCGGAGTTTAAATTAGTGTATTTAATCCTAGAGGCCCGTTCAGAATCGACCGAGGTAAAACTCAGTCCAGAACACGATGCGTATATTTGGATTGATCGTGGCGAATGGGGGCAAATCGACGTAGTACCCCATTTTCGGCCCTTTTTGGAAAACGCTGGCCAAAGGAAAGCTCGGTTTGGGAAAAAGGAGGGAAAGAATGGTTAGAGCTGAAGAGGTGACTAAATGCATTGAACAACTAGCCCCGCTTAGTTTGGCGGAAGCCTGGGATAACGTCGGATGGCAGGTTGGGGATCCAGCTGCGCCGGTTAAAAGGGTGCTGATAGGCCTTGGTTATAGCCCAGCCGTATTACAGGAAGCCCTTTTACAGAAGGCCGACTTGATTATTACCCATCACCCTTTTATTTTTCAACCTCTACGACAGCTGCGCTACGATCGGTATCCCGGGAGTTGGTTACGAGAGTTGGTTCAGGAAGGAATCATGCTTTATGCGGCGCATACCAACCTGGATAATGCTTCCGTCGGAATCAGTCAGGCGCTAGGCGAACGGTTGGGACTGCAACAATTACAGGTATTTGGTAGTAAGCAAGCTGAGAAGTTGTTTAAGCTAGTAGTGTTCGTACCCCAGGGTCATGAAGATGAGGTTCGGCAGGCGGTAAGTGAAGCCGGCGCCGGTTGGATCGGTAATTATTCTCATTGTACCTTTCAGTTATTGGGTACCGGTACGTTTTTGCCACGAGAGGGTACGTCCCCCTTTATCGGACAAAGTGGGCGCCTGGAAAAGGTAGCCGAATACCGCTTAGAGACGATTATATCTGAGGCTAAATTGAGTCCGGTATTGCATGCCATGCGGGAAACCCATCCTTATGAAGAAGTAGCCTACGATCTGTATCCCCTGCAGCAAACCGGACGCCAGTTTGGTCCTGGTCGAATAGGGCTATTGCCGGGACCGCATCGTTTGGTGGAATTAGTAGAAAGAGTCAAACAAGGGCTTCGGGTACCAGTAGTCCGCGTTCATGGAGATCTAGATCAGTATGTAGAAAAAGTAGCGGTTTGTGGTGGAAGTGGAGCGTTTTTAGTGGCTTCCGCTGTTGCCCAGGGGGCACAGGTATTGATTACCGGGGACGTTAAATATCACGAAGCCCAGGAAGCAGTTAACCACGGTTTGGCCATTATTGACGCCGGGCACGCGGCTACGGAATTTCCTGGAGTAGAGTTCCTGGCGGCTTATTTACAAGAAAAGTTACCGGGCGTTCAATTTTCGGTTTTTCCCCTAACTTTAGAAAATACCCTATAAAAAAGCACAAACCCTAATTTATTAGGGTTTGTGCTTAATTTATATGGAACATATAAGAAAACCTGGTTGTGGTTTTAGATTACAGTACGGGCGATGTGTTATTAGGTAAAAATTAACCCAAAATCTAATTAAACCCAGGGGCCAAAAGGCTTACCAACCGGAAGAACCACTTTCTTATAGTGCGAATTTAGCACATTGGCTGCTACTCCGTAGAAAGAGGTAAGAGCAATTAAGAGTTCAGACCAAGCAGCTAAATTGTGCCAGAAACCATGTGGTTGGCCCGTAAGAACGCTCATGGATAATCCCAAGAACAGCATATCAATCAGGAAGAAAATAATAAATAGAACTTTATTGGCACCCATGGCACCAAAGGTCATGATAACGGTGAAGATTAAGTATCCTAAAAAGCCAACTCCTAATTGAGTGACATCAAAAACTTCCGCGGCTTTAGCTCCAAATACCCCCAGTTGAGTCATCCAGGACATAGCTACAGCAAACCAGAAAAATCCGTAGCCGCAGAACGCGGTGGCTCCAAAGGTATTGTTGTGTTTAAAATCAAGGATTCCAGCGGTAAATTGAGCTAATGCTCCCAGGAAGATAGCCCACGGAATCACCGCGGATACGTCAGTAGTCCAGCCTAGTTTCTGCGTTGAGGCAACAAAAGTTACCATCGCCAGACCTAGTAGACCGATAGCGGAAGGATTACCAACTAGTTCCTGAATGTGGCCAGAAACCTCAACTTTTTTTAGGT
The DNA here is from genome assembly GCA_012519455.1 of Syntrophomonadaceae bacterium. GTDB lineage: Bacteria > Bacillota > Ch66 > Ch66 > Ch109 > JAAYQE01. The sequence goes on along the minus strand of JAAYQE010000181.1, from coordinate 5,614 downwards.
CTAATTCCTTTACTTCTTTGGCCATATTAACCTCCCTCAAAACCTCATTTTAATTTTTCTCCCGAACCGTCCAACCAGGTTTCCGAGTTTAAGGCTAATTTAAAGGTTTAATCCCAAAATTAAATCTATATCGACATTAATCCCCTCCTTTTCGCAATAGACACAATTTTGTACCAAGAATAGCATGTTTTATGGTGGTAGTCAACCAGAGAGCGGCTAGAAAGACCTAGGGCTTGGACCCAAAAGTTGGTTTATTCTTCCAGTAATAGCAATGGTACAGGATTGGAACAATAATCTTTAGATCCGATTAATAATCTAAAAAAATGAGGAGGTATTTTTAGTGTATCAAATGCCGCAATTTCAACAACAAATGCAGGGTTTAAGGCACAGCTTGGATCAAATGAATCGAATGGTTAACCAGATGGAACAATCAGAGCGGAACAACCAAATCCAGTTACAACAATTGGCCCAATCGGAGAGTAATGTAGCCCAGCAATTACAGCGTCTAGGTATGGCTGAACAGAATGCAGCCCAACAATTAGCCCAGATCCGGCAGATGTGCACCTCTTTGAGTCAGCAGATGCAACAATTAAGCGGTACGATAGAGCCGATTTCGAGTCAATCTTACACTGGTACGCAATATACCAGTCCCACTTTTCAAACCACTTTTTCCAGTCAACCGATCCCCAATTATCAAACGGGAACGCAATTTAGTACCCCGACAACCGTATATCCTCCCATGAGCATGGCTTCAGGGCCATCTTTTACCCCCGGAATGGGATATACATCGGGTAGCTTTAGCCAGTATTCCAGTCCATCTATATCCTCTGGATTCAATCGTCCAATGATGCCTGGCATAGGCGGGCTATCTAGTTCTTCCATGATTGGTGGACAATCTATGGCTTCGGGTAGCCAAAATCTAACTCCTGGAATTGGGTCGGGTTATCAAAACATGCCGGAATCAGATTTTCGTACCATGGGGAGCTACTAACCAAATAAGGAATAAAATATTAATAAAAAAAAGGGGCTCAAGCGGGCCCCTTTCTTTTTTTCTTTTAAGAGAGGAATTATTGAAGCGGTCAGCGAATATTTAGATATACTGAAAAAACACTAAGAAAATGAACAAAAAGAATTGGAAAGGGGGGAAACCCTGGCGAAGTTGGCCGGGAAAAGAATGGAAAACCATGATCAAAAAAGAGATCAACCTCAATCTGAAGCTTTGAAAAGGAAAGGTCTTATGCGTCTGACTGATCCTGATGTGGCCCCCACGGTTCGGGGAGTGATTGTATTAATAATTTTATTTAAAGTTTTAACCGTAAATTCTCTCAAGAGTAATCAGTCGACTTTTATGTACTATTTAGACGGCGTAGCCTCGTTTGCCTTAATCATTTCTTTACTTTTGCTAGGCATGCTTATGTGGCGTAAGCATGGAGAACCTCGCATGCGACGTTAAGGTCTTACTCGGTTTATCTGTTAAACATCCCGGGCAAACGTTTGACAGCAGGATAAATGAGCTTGATAAAGGCTCTCTTGATCGTAGCCGAAAAAAGTTTCTTCTCCTGGTTCTAAAGTCCGTTTACAAATGAAACAAACCAGGTTTTCATTTTTACATGGGCAAATAACGCCGGTTAACGCCTTCCCTTGGTGATAAAAAGTGTGCGTGCGTAGTTTGCATTTCCCCGGATTTATAGTCGTACACTGGGGATGGAAGTAACAGCGTTGTCGTCGGCCATTTTGTTTATATTTATATTCTACCATCGGATCATAAGGCCGGATCGGGCGATGGCAATGGTGGCAGATGCGTTGGCGACGATTGTTTGCTTTAAGGGTATAGTATTGCTCCAGGGGTTTAGCTCGCTTATTACGGTCTTTTAAATACTTTTGTCGATCCGGATCTTGATCAATCCATTTATCGACAAAAAAGTAATAAAGCCGATAATTGTGGTCTGAGGGATGAACAAAAGGCGGGAATCCCGCTTCTATTAATTGTTGGTAAAAAGTCTGTTCGGCAATTTGATGGGCCATGCCATCCATTTTATGGTACTGCCAGCGATAACCCTCCGCGGTCAGCCAGCGGTGAAATTCATGAAAAATATTTCCAGAACATACAAGTAATTGGTCACTTTTTGTAACTTTGGCTTTTTGTAGCATTTCGATCACAAAATGAGAAGCCATTTGCTCGATAGTTATATTTTCTTCCCAGGTTAAGGGAATTTTAGTAGTATATACTTCAGGTGGATCTTCACTGACGAGAACGAGAATTTCTGAAAAAGCTCTACATCCTCCTCCAGCGTCTTCTACGTACCAGGTTTTCACACGTTGGCCTCCTTTCTTACCCATAAGGGTTCGGTAAAAGACCGGGAAGTCCTGCTGTATAGAAATTGTCTATTTGGAAAATGTTTATGGTAAGACGAAAGTTTTTGTCTGATTTTAGGGTTAAGCAAGGAAGGAATACCGGGGGCGCACGGGGAATTAGAAAGAATATATTGCTGTAGTGCAGGGAAACAGGGAAATGAGGCGGTAACAGATGCGGTTTATTTATCTAACCGATACCCATTGTCGAGGGACCCCACCAGTTAATCGCAAGGATGACTACGTTACAGCCTTACGCGCAAAGTTGAATGAAGTAGCTTTATTAGCCCGGGAATGGGAAGTGACTGCCCTTCTACACGGAGGAGACCTTTGGGATCTTCCTAATCCATCCATAAAAGTGGTAAATTATTTTATCTCTAGCTTAAAAGCCGCTCAGGTACCTATTTACATTATAGCGGGAAACCACGATTTACGTGGTCAGGACTTAAATACCCTACCGCATACAATGTTAGGTCTTCAGAATGAGTTAGGCTTATTACGTTTGATCCATTCCGGGGAGCGTTTGTATTTTCAAGATCAAAACGTGCGGGTTCAAATTACCGGTCAGCCTTATCATTTGGAAATTGATCAAAGAGATCCCCGGCTTGATTATTGTGTGCAAAAACAAAACTGCGACTATGCTATCCATATGGTGCATGGTATGCTAATGGCTGAAGAGCGCTATCCAGGTTCTCAGCATACTCAGTTTTCTCAAATATACGAGACGGAAGCGGATTTAACGCTGGCCAGTCACATGCATTTTGGTTTTCCTGATCATAATTATCAGGGAAAACAAATTCTTAATATCGGGGCTCTGGTGCGCTTGAGCAACCACTTGGTAGAAATTCAGCGGCCGGTCCAGGTATTACTCATCGATCTGTCCGGAGGCCAAATTGAACTGCGTAAATTACCGTTAAAATCGGTCTTACCGGGTCATCAAGTGCTAGATCGTGGTATTGCAGAACAAATGGCCGGTCAGGTACGGAAATTAGTGGCCGCAATTCAGTGGGCGCGTGAAACGCGGGAATTTAAAGAATACGGTCTGAAGGAGCTTGTGGAAATTATTGGTAATCAAGAAGGAGCAAGCCAGAAAGTACGAATGGAAGCTTTACGCAGCGTTTACGTTGTGTCGCACCGACAAGTAGACTTAGAAAAGTCGGATATCGAAGCCAAATTCCGTATTGGATAATATTAAGAAAAAGCCAGAGAAGGGGAGGGCCTAATGAAACCAGGAATTATCACGGAATTACCCGGACCCAAGTCGAAAGAATTATTGGCCTTAAAAGAACGTTACGTAGCTCGAGGCTATGGAAACGCCAGCGCAATGTTTGCCGCACGAGCCGAAGGCGCACTGGTTCAGGACCTGGATGGTAATGTTTTTCTTGATTTTGCCGGCGGTCTCGGCATATTGAATACCGGGCATTGTCCGTCAGAAGTAGTACAAGCGTTAAAAAACCAGCTCGATCAGTATCTGCATACCGGCCATATTTTCTTAATGGAGTCTTATGTTCAGCTAGCTGCCCGGTTAGCGGAGATTACTCCCGGCCCTTGCGCTAAAAAGGTATTAATGATCAACAGTGGGGCCGAGGCCGTGGAAAACGCGGTAAAGATTGCCCGTAAATATACGCAGCGGACCGGCGTTATTGCTCTGGAATGCGGCTTTCATGGACGAACGTATATGGCTATGACTTTAACCAGCAAGGTTAAACCCTATAAAGCTGCTTTTAGTCCTCTTTGTCCGGAGGTATACCGAACTTATTCCGCTTATTGTTATCGCTGCCCGTTTAAGGCTACGTATCCTGGTTGCGGTATGCATTGTTTGGAGAGTCTGGAACGTTTATTTGTGGCGGAATGCACTCCAGAAAATATAGCGGCTATTATTGTTGAGCCGGTTCAGGGAGAAGGCGGGTTTGTTGTTTTGCCACAGGAATTTTTGGTAGGACTTAAGCAGATTTGTGAACGATACGGCATTGTTTTTATTGCTGATGAGATTCAAACTGGTTTTGCGCGTACCGGCCGTATGTTTGCTTGCGAACATTTTGGGTTGGAGCCGGATTTAATGGCCATGGCCAAGTCCCTAGGGGCCGGTTTGCCCATTGCTGCGGTCGTGGGTAAAGCGGAGATCGTAGATGCACCAGAAAAGAGCGAAGTAGGGAGTACTTTTGGGGGGAGTCCGTTAGGTTGTGTGGCTGGACTGGCGGTTATTGATAAAATACAAAAAGAAGATCTAGTTACCCGGGCCCAGAAAATTGGAGCGGTGATGCAGGCCAGGCTGCGAGAGATGCAGGAAAGGTATTCTTTAATCGGAGATGTAAGAGGACTGGGAGCAATGGTGGCCATTGAATTAGTAAAAGATCGGCAGACTCGCGAACCGGCTGCTGAGGAAACCAGTCAGATAATTAGTACTTGTTATCAAAAAGGGCTTACGGTTTTAAAGGCCGGGCTGTACGATAATGTAATTCGTTTTCTGGTACCCCTAGTAATTAGTGAGGAGGACCTGAACCGGGGGTTAAATATCTTAGAAGAATCATTGGATTTCGTAACAAAATCTGTTTAATTTTTGCTTTCCGGTTTATGCTATAATTGTAGCGCAGGAGGTGACAAATTAATGGCCTGGATTATTGCTTTTCTCGGTTTAGTGGCTTCGGGGTTATTTTTTGCTGGAGCGGGAATTTGTATTTTTAAATATAATAAAATTTGGCTTAAACGATGCGTGGCTGGTTTTATGTGTAGTTTTATCATTGCTTTTATCGCTGTAGGATTACATTAGTAGGTATCCCAAGGCTTAACCCTGTAGTTTAACCGGGGAAAGGGGGAGATCGAGGATTGAAACACCAGGATGGTTTTCTCACTCCAGCCCAGGTCTGCCGGGTTTTAAAAGTAACGCCTAATCAAATGCGTTGGTTAATTGGAAGTGGCTGGTTGGAAGTGGCGCAGATTGCTCCCCGTAAGTACGGTAAAATGGAGCTTTTTAATTCGCACCAGGTACAAGCCTTGATATCCGATATGCCGAAGATCCGTCGTAGGTGGGAATCAACCAAGAGTCTACGTCAAGGTGCCCAAAAAACTGCCTATCGGAGAGAAACCAGTCGACATCTGACGGAGAGCTTAAAACGACGTAAAAAGGAGTTTTTAGACGACCTGAAAGGGTTTTCGGAATCGGTAGAAAAAGTTCTGCGGGTTTGTTTTTATCTTTTTCATCTGAATCATTACGCTAAAAACGGTCATACGTATTTGTATGATTTAAAAGAACAGGTACTCC
>JAAYQE010000269.1 GCA_012519455.1 Syntrophomonadaceae bacterium | reverse complement strand
CCGCAAAGGCCGGTATAGAAAAGGGATAGACCTGGGGACTCCGAATCCTTTCATTTAGGAAACTCAATCTGCGTAAAAACATTGACCGTATTCTCCCGTTATTCGCTTCAGCCGTTCAGGTTAAATTCGATTTTATTTCCGGCTGGTCAGTATTCATATTATATTTTAACAGTTTCTGGCACCGTAAAGTATCCTCTAACTGCCGCTTCGCTAATTGCTTTTGCTGCTTATTATCGCAGACAAATTCTACCGTAGCGGCCTAATGCTGCCCACGGACATGTTCTCAATACACCATACGTTCCTGCTCCCTAAAAGGGGGGAATCTAAAATGGATCAAAAAATAAGGGATCGTTTTTGATGGTCACAAAAAAAAGTGACATTGCCATATTTCGCCACAAATGTCACTTTAACCTGCTTATTATTTGTTTAAGATGCTCTTGTCAGCATCTTGCCGACAATCTTCTATATCATCCACAAACACCTGATCGCCAATAACCTGATAAACGATCCGACACCTTTTGTTTGATAGTATATAGCGGTATTTGCCGACTGTAAGATATGGACGGCTATACACAGGATAACGAAACGGCTCTGTTCGGAGATTTCGAATATCTTTAAGCAATCCATCCAAAAGCCGGTTTGCTGCATTAACGCTGACATGTGCTAAAAACTCAAAATGGTCATACATTCTGTTATTTGCCTCGGACGCGATAATTACCTGGTATACCTTATTATTCCGCTCCATGCTCCGCTCCCCTGGCGATTGCTTCCCTCATATTCTTTTCAAACTCATCAACTGTATATACTTGAGTTCCAAGCAAACGGGAACGTTCTGTCGCCAGCAGACGCTCGGCTGCCGCCAAATCATCCTCGCGCTGGTTGAATGTTTCCATATCCATGATAACTGTGTCGCCGACGCCATTTCTGGTTAAAAATACCGGTGCTTTAGTTTTACGGCAGATGTCAGCGATACTGTTGTAATTTTTCCGAAGCTCACTTGACGACTTAATGATTAGACTCAATTTTCCCACTCCCAATAGTCAAATTTATATCAATATTATACCCTTATAAGACTAAATAACAAGAGCAAAATTGCTACTGAGCTCTTTCCTAATAGTGTGTGCATTACTTATAGTGCATTACTCGTAAACTTGAATGGCCTTCCCCGAAGGGTAAGGGTCCTGATAAAGTGCCGCCAGCAAACCTAATGACGGTAAGTTGGACCACGTTTAAATTAATCTCTCCCAGGCTCTGGTAGTTCTTGACCTGAATTAGTCATTTCTTCATTGCGTGCCGATCAACTATTTATTATTCGACAATTTTCGGGGAGTACCAGACCCCTTTAGGAATAAATTGGGAAGGCAGAAGCCTTGCCGATTTATTCTCGTGCATGAAGCCGTATTCTTTTTTAAACTAAACTTAGATACATTCGAAACCAATGCCTTTTAAATAGTTGTAAGTACCATCATAATAGCAACTCTTTCGTGTTGAGTCCGAATCATCCCCACTAGGTATAAATATAACCATACCCTGCCGTGCCCTTGTTAACAGAACTCTGTATGCATTCTTTAGATAAAGAATTGCATCAGTGTTATTAACGTTTTGCCACTTAGTACCGCGAAATTTCTTGAAGTTCCATTGCCCATCCTGATATCTCAAATCGGCATCCCAAGCTACACAAGTCCAGTCTAATTCCAAACCTTGTACATCAAATTCCGTTGCCACATCCTCAAGATAAAAAGAAGATCTAACGTCATCTTTTGAGTTCAAAAACCAGTTTTTTGCGTCAATTTTTATCTGAGTACAAATACCGTAAGGCTTTAACCTATATCCCCCAGAGCTTGCAACTAGGCCAATTCGTTCTGTTCCTCTGGCTTTGTCTTTCAACCATAGCTTCGCTCTTTCAAAATCTCTAGATATTACTATCGGGTATTTATCTTTAAGTTTCATTAACAATTCTTTCGCTTGTACTTGATCACAATCTAACACTGCTTTAACCAATTTGGAAACGTTCTCACTTCTAAATGAACGTATAGACGTATTTAAGTGTAATTCCTCAAAGGTAGTTACGTTTAACCCTTCTAATATATTCTCTAATTCTAAACCTCTACAATACTCAACATCAGATAACTTGTCAGAAATAAAAACTTGCCAGTAGGTGCAGTATTTCTTTAATGCATTGAACCACTCTGGTAGACCGGCTTCTCCTGTATTAATTTCTTGTCCCCCACCGATCAAACAAATGATAACAGCCCAATCGTCATGCCTATCCATGATACTTATCAAGAATTCTGGCTCAGACATATTAAAACCAAAAACACCCTTCTTCTTTTGCATGAAAGCAGATGTCTGTTCAAGTGTCCAAGCACGCTGAGCTTCATCAAATATTACTACTTTTTCTGTTGGTGCTCTTTCTACGCTTAATGCATCTTCCCTAAAATGAATTTGTTGTATCCATGAATTTCGTTGTAATTCTTCCAAAGCAAATTGATGGTTTCTCACAAGCTCGCCAAGAATAAATGAATCATCATCCGCTAGAAATTCTTTGATAGCTTTCGAGTAATAAGCTCTGCTCATAATTTTGACTCCTACTCTACTTTCACGTACGCTACTGATGGCTTTTTCAGGGCACTGCGCAACCAATCTAAACTGTTATCGAAGTATCCCTCTCCGAATTTATACATAATGTACATCATATAGACGGTGGCTCAATTATGCTTGCCCTGGATTCTCTGGAAATATACGTAAATAATTCAACTTTTGATTTAGCTGTTAAGGACCTAGTTGAGGACAACTTCATATGAGCGAAAGTGACTTCTGAAAGGACTTTAGCATGACAGTGCTCATCTAGAAATGGCCAAAACTGCCAAGTAAACTTGTACTTGGTTGTACTCAATCAATTCGACAATTTTCGAGGAGTACCTGTGACCCCTTTAGGTAGAAAATCGGAAAGGCGGAAGCCTTGCTGATTTCTTCTCGTGTAAAGCTTCGCTTTTTACCATTTAAACCGTATGATACCTAGCCGGTCCACGAAAAACTTCATTTAAATGCCAATTAACAAATGAATCCCTGGGGTAATATTCCCGACGGATCGGACTACGCAACTCTTTTCCATGATAACGCATTAACCAATCTTCAAATCCATTTGTTCCATGTGCTCCTTCTGCTACCATGAATTTATTAGAAGTAGTTATGGTAAATACACCCCGGTCAAATAGTTTATGGTGCATTGCACATAAGGCTACACCATTCTCTTCAGAATCTGGCCCCCCTGCTTGGTGCCATTTTATATGCGCAGCTTCTACAGCAATTAAATTGTTTCCTAGCCTAACGTTAAACCCGCATACTGCACAGCTATATTCGTAAGCACGCAAAATTCTATCTCGAAAATTAGGATCTCTAATTCTACTCATGCCTTTACCAAAAACTAATCCTACAGAATTCAAAATGTCCTCATGAATCGAAT
>JAAYQE010000180.1 GCA_012519455.1 Syntrophomonadaceae bacterium | reverse complement strand
GTGTCTTTAGTATAACTTTAGCGGATACACCACAAAATACTTTAGTAATGACTATCAAGTACGGAGGTTGGTTTTGGAATGCGGGTGATCGTGCTTTCCTGGGAGTATCCGCCGGAAAACATAGGCGGGTTGGGCCGGCATGTTTGGGGTCTAACCTGGGCGCTTGCCCGGCAGGGGTTTGAGGTCCATGTAATTTGTCCCGGAGTAGAGGGGGAAAGAAGTAAACAATACCGGCGAGGATTATATGTACATCGAGCTAGGCCTTATTCTCTAACTACGCCGGGTTTTATTCCCCAGGTACTGCAGCAGAATGTCAGTTTGTTGGAATGCGCGGCATCGTTGATCTATACCTTAAAACAGGTGGATTTAATTCATGCACATGATTGGCTGGTAACCTATGTGGCGCAGGCCTTGAAACACGCTTATCGTCTACCGCTGGTAGCCACCATTCACGCGACGGAATATGGACGCAATCATGGATTACATACGGAAGAGCAGCGGTTTATCGGTAGTGTTGAATGGTGGTTAGTTTATGAAGCTTGGCGCGTAATATGCTGCAGTAATTTTATGCAAGATGAACTACAGCGGGTTTTTCAATTACCGGTAGATAAGATTACGATGATCAGTAATGGGATTAACCTAGATGAATTTCGGGTTGACCCGCGGTTACAGCCCTATTTAAAGGATTTTCGTCATCAATATGCCCATCCTGAGGAAAAAATAGTGTTGTGCGTGGCCCGGTTGGTACATGAAAAAGGAGTGCAAGTATTGTTAGAAGCCCTGCCCCGCGTCCTAGCTGTTTATCCGCAAACGAAATTAGTTATAGTCGGTCGGGGTCCGGGGGAAGGATATTTAAAACATCGGGCCGGACAATTAGGTATTACCCATCAAGTTTATTTTACTGGCTACATTGATGATCAGACCCGTAATCAATTATACCAGAGTGCGACCGTTGCTGTATTCCCCAGTTTGTATGAGCCGTTTGGGATTGTTGCTTTGGAAGCAATGGCAGCCGGTGTGCCCGTAGTCGTTTCGGATACGGGGGGGATATCGGAAATTGTCAAGCACGGGGTAGATGGTCTGAAAGCCGCTACCGGATCCGCCGATTCTTTAGCTACGCAAATCATAGAAATTTTAACCAATCCGGATTTAGGTCAACGTTTACAAGCGAAGGCTTACCAAAAAGTAAGCACCCGCTTTACTTGGGATGAAGTAGCCCGGCAGACCGGGCACTTGTATGTCCAGGTGAAAGAAGCCTGGGCCCAGAGTGATTGGGGTAAGGATTCCCCTCTATTTGTGCCTTTTTTAAGAAGAACTATATTAAGAGGTGTATAATTAAATGAAAGCAATTATTATGGCCGGGGGAGAAGGAACGCGCTTGCGCCCGTTAACCTGTGACCGGCCTAAACCCATGGTACCGGCTATGAATCGCCCGGTTATGGAGCATATTCTCCATCTCCTAAAACGGCATCACCTGAACCATATAGCTGTTACTTTGCAGTATCTACCTCAGGAGATCCAGGATTATTTTAGGGAAGGAACGGATTTCGGGGTGGAGCTGCAGTATTATATCGAAGAAGTCCCTTTGGGAACGGCGGGCAGTGTAAAAAACGCCCAGAATTTCTTAGATGACACTTTTTTGGTCATTAGCGGGGATGCACTAACCGATATTGACCTTAGCGCGGCGATTCAATTCCATCGAGCTAAAAAGGCGGTAGCTACGCTAATTTTAACGGCCGTGGATACGCCGTTGGAGTATGGGGTTGTGATTACCGATACGCAAGGTCGGATTACTCGCTTCCTGGAAAAGCCAGGTTGGGGTGAGGTTTTTAGTGATAAAGTGAATACCGGGATTTATATTTTAGAACCTCGGGTGCTTAATTTATTTGTCCAGGGTCAGGTTTTTGACTTTAGTAAGGATTTATTTCCCCGGCTGCTCGCCGAAGGCTTACCAATTTATGGGTATATAGCCTCCGGTTACTGGTGTGATATTGGTAATTTGCAGCAATATCGACAAGCTCACTTTGATTTCCTTTCCGGCCGGGTCGATTTAGAGATCCCGGAACCCTGTAGCGGAGCCGGAATTTGGCTGGGGGCCCATACGCAAATTGACCCCAAAGCCCACATTAAAGGGCCGGTTTTAATTGGAGCGGATTGTTATATTGGACCCGAGGTTCAGATTGAGGGATTTACCATTATTGGCGATAACGTAGTGATCGAAAAACAAGCCAGTTTAAAACGCAGTATTGTTTGGAATAATTGTTATATTGGTAAACGGGCCCAATTAAGGGGAGCAGTCTTAGCCAATCGGGTACAGATCCAGGCTAATGCTGCGGTTTTTGAAGGAGCCGTAGTAGGCGATGATAGTATTATCGGCCAGCACGGCATCGTTAAACCGAGCACTAAGATCTGGCCGTATAAACGGGTAGAAAAGGGTTCGATCGTTAATACCAGCTTAATCTGGGGCACGCGGAATAACCGTATTCTTTTTGGGAATCAGGGCGTTACCGGGGAAGCGAATACAGAAATTACGCCCGATTTTATCGCCCGGCTCGGCGCCGCTTACGGAACCTGGTTAAATCCCCAAGCCACCGTGGCAGTGGGAGCTGACGATCGGGAAATTAGCCGGGCCCTGAAAGGGGCTTTTATTGCCGGATTAGTATCTACCGGGGTGCAGGTTTGGGATCTGGGCCAGGTAGTTACGCCCATTACTCGCTATAACACCCGGCATCTCGGATTGCAGGGTGGGGTGCAGATTCAAGGTACGCACCATCATCCAGAAAACGTCACCCTTACCTTTTTCGATGCCCGAGGCGCAGAAATCTCCCGTTCGGCAGAGAAAAAAATTGAAAGTCTGTTGTCTCGGGAAGACTTCCGGCGCGTGGAAGTAAACCGGGTTGGTCAATGGCGGTTCTACCCGGAGGCAAGCCAAGCCTATTTTGCTGAAATCGTAAATACGATAGATCTCGAACGCTTACGTTCACGACAATTCAAATTAGTTTTAGGCGCGCCCAATCGCTATGTAAAACGGGTAATTCGTTCCTTTTTACATGGATTGGGTTGTAATATTAGTTTGGTGGAGTATTCCGAACCAGAAAAAAATCTTTCCGTTCCTATTTTAGGGGACACCATCCGGGACATGGTAAAACGGCAGCAGGCCGATTTGGGGGTTATTTTCGATACGCGGTTAGAAAAATTTACCTTAATTAGTGATGCGGGTCAATTAATTAGCGAAGAATTATTTACGGCTTTAGTTTCAGTGTTAGTTTTAAGCCGGCAGAAAAAAGGAACCGTAGTGGTACCGGTAAATGCACCTGGGGTAATTGAACAATTGGCGGAAAAATATGAGGGAAAAGTAGTAC
>JAAYQE010000025.1 GCA_012519455.1 Syntrophomonadaceae bacterium | reverse complement strand
GTTAGCCCGCTCACTGGGGCCATAAAATTACCGACTAAACCCTGGAAAGCAATCAGGGAACCGATAGTTAAGTTGCCGCTGATGATAATAAGTCCGCCCACGAACAACACAATCACATTGGCAAACTCAGACAAAAAATCAGGCAAGTGGAACAATACTTGGGTTGTTTTACCTAGGCCTTGCTGGGCATTGATCTCTTTAGCATGATATCCTGACCATTTGGCAAAAAAGTCCGACTCTGAGGCTGACGCTTTTAAGGTTTCGATAATATATAACCCGGATATGGAAAAACCCATTACTTTTCCTTTATCCTGTAAGAGTTTTTTATTTAAAGTTTCAATCTTATTGGATGAATAAAGCAGGTAGGCAATACTTAAAGCGGCCGCAATTAAGGATACAAGGGTCAAGTATACACTGTATTGCAGCATAACAATTAAATAAAACCCGATGGTTAAAAACCCAATTGCCGTTTCCGCCAGTTCTCTAGATAAAAAGGCGGCCACCTGGTCATTACTCTGCATTCGGTTAGATATATCGCCAGTTGAACGTTGCTGGAAAAACACGACTGGCAACCGAAAAATATGCCAAAAAAACTTACCGGCATTAGTCACCGCCGTTTTGGTTTCCATTTTCAACAGGTAATGCTGCTGCAACCAGGTCAACGTTGCCTGTAGGATTACAACTAGCCCCATCGCCCAGAGTAACGGTTTAAGCCAAGCAATCTTGCCGCCCAGTAAAATATCATCAATAAAAATTTTGCTAAAAGCGGGGACAATTAAACCGGGTATAACCATTAATAACCCGATTAAAACTAAATAAGTTATGACCGGTTTAGAACCGGTTAACCAACTTTTTAAGGAAGCAAAAAAGCTCGATTTTTTTCCACTCGGTTGAAATTCAGGTCCCGGTTCAAAGGTTAAGACTACTCCAGTAAAGGCCAGGTCAAACTCTTCTTCGGAAATAACTCTGGAACCACTGCCAGGGTCATTGATATAAACCTTATCTTTATGAAATCCTTCCAGAACCACAAAATGATTAAAATTCCAATGAATAATCGCCGGCAGAGGGATGGTTTTTAATTCCGCGGGTTCTTTCCTAAATCCCTTGGCGATAAAGCCATGTCTCCGGGCAGCCTTTAAAATATTGCTGGCCTTTACCCCGTCACGAGTAACCCCACAATCAACCCTTAACTGCTCCAGGGGGAGGTATTTTTTATTATAAGCAAAAATCATGGCCAGTGATGCGGCACCGCATTCCACTGCTTCCATCTGTAATATAGAGGGAACTTTTTTTCTTTTTTGCGTTTCCTGCAAAATTATCACCTCAAAATCCAAAGCACATCATTTAGATAGGTAAGATCTTTTTAATAAATGGCACTACCATACTGATCGGTCTTTTTTCTTCAACTTTTACTTCCCCTAAACAAAAAGTACCGTCATCGATTATCAGCGATGGTCCTTGAGAGGTAGACCATTTATAACCGCTAGGGGTATTTCTATCCATAACCAGCTTTACCTTAACTTCTATGGGGGCACCCTCTCCGGATAACTGTTGCACCAACTCACTGTTACCCAGCGTGAGCATCATCCCCTGGGCACTGGAGGGGTATTCTGAAACAGAAACTACATTCCCCATCATAAACCCATACTCTTCTTTTTTAACCGTAGTGGGCGAGATATTGGCTTCCATACCCGGGATTATCTTTTTGCCTTGATCTACCGGAACATAAACAACCGCCTCCAGAGAATCAGTTTGTTCTCTTTCTTCGGCAATCGTGCAAATAACGGCGCCAGCCTGGACAATGTCGCCTCTTTTAACCCTTAATTCCAACACCCGACCGGAAGCACTGGCAATTATTTCACTATTATTCATTAAATCCCGCTGCATTTTTTGGATGTTATTCTCCAAATCTAGGGTAGAAACATAAATAGTATCTTTAAGCCACTGTTTTTGGGCTTCAAAAGTAGCTTCTGCCTCTAGCAGCTGGGACAAAGGTAATTGAATAAAATTTTGTTGTTTAGTCTTATAAGCTAATTCGTTAACTTCCAACTGCCGCTCAAAATCACTTAATTCTTTCTCTGAGACTGCACCATTCTCATATAAAGTTTTATATTTGTTGTATTTATCCAGAGTATCTTCATATTGAATCCTGGCCTGCTCCAACTCATACTCAGCTTGAGTCTTTTGAGTATTGTAGTAGGTCCTTTGCGTCTCAACATTTGCTTTAGCTGCTTGATAATTTTTGTAAATCTCGCCAATTTTGCCATAGATATTAAAATTAAGCCGACTGTTATTAAGTTCGAGATTATCCAGGTCTATGGCCCGCGCCGCAGCCAGGTCTTGCTTATATTTGTTAATCTCTTCAATAAGTTCGGTTTGCTGTATTCTGGCAATCACTTGACCTTTCTCAATATAATCCCCATCGTTAATGCTAACATCGGTTATCTGTCCATTAGCATGGTGAATGATCCCGGTAATCCCCCCGCTAGAGATAATAATGCCTTGTCCCGTAGCCTTATCGGCTATACTACCAAAAATTCCCCAAATAAGGGCCGCAATAATTAATATCCCAATCGCAATCAAAGCCACCCAACCGATAGGTGAGACCACCTTCAACCGCTGGTCCAGTTCT
>JAAYQE010000024.1 GCA_012519455.1 Syntrophomonadaceae bacterium | reverse complement strand
TCGGCACTCTTTTAATCATTCCATATCCCCCTTTGAGTTTTTTAAAAATCAAATAATTATCCGGATCATCCATTTTTGCCGGAATATTTTAAGCCTCAAAGCCTCTCTTTCCCATTATTTACTCATTCCGTCACCCTTCTGCCGTACCCAAGTCTACCGCATTCAAAAATAGTAGCCGTTCTCAGGCTCGGGCCGTACGGCAGAGATGTCGATATCCGGCAGTAAGGACATACTTTTATATAGGAAGCCTTAAACACGGCGTCGTCTTTAGCACAACATATTCCCAGGCACGGAAACATATCCTCATTTATGCCGCAGTTTTCATATAGAACTTTTCCTTTTTGCTCCATACAGCTTTACCTCGCCTTTAAAATCCGTCTCCAGCTAAGGTGCTGGAAACCCGTCCCAAGATTATTATAAAATACCGACTATTAACAAAACCGTTAATAAACTATATTTTTTGACTTCATATCTAAATTTTTTCTTTTTTTATGAGTTTCCGTTATATAATATTAATGAATGGTATTATTCACGGGGTGATTGTGTATGCTCAATGTGCCAAGTGTAAGGATAACAATTCCGAAAGGCTCCATGGAAGAGATGGCCCGCGGGAATCTAATCGATGCCGTCCTTAACAGTTCAAAGAAACTTGCGTATATCCATGCCGGTGCGGGCTTCGGCAAGACCACCCTTTTGTCGCAGATCGCCAATTCAGCCGCAAATGCTGTCTGGCTTTCACTTGACGGGGAGGACGATATTTTTACCTTCGTCAATACACTTTGTGAAGCAATAAAGCAGACTTTTCCCGAGCTTGACTTTTCCGCCTCGGAATATCTGCCCTTTTCCGAAAAGGATAACTTTGTATCCATGCTTGCCGGCGCGCTGATATGCGGCACTGAAAACATTCCCCAAGATTTTGTGCTGGTCCTGGATGATGTACATACAATTGAAGAAGCCGATGTCAAACGGTTTATAGTCTGCTTGTTCCGGTATCCGCCCAAAAATGCCAGGATCTGCCTTGGCAGCAGGGTGGCCCCGTGGACTGACCTTTTACCGCTTCAGATAAGGGGCGAGATTACCGAGCTGACTCAGAAGGAGCTAGCATTTACCAGGGAAGAAGCCGCCGATATCCTGGGCTTTGACGATCCTGCCATTTACACTTCCACGGAGGGGTGGCCGCTTGCGGTCCGCTCCTTCAAGGTATTGCTGGAGAACGGCATATCCATCAACGACATTCCTTCCTATGGCAGCGAGGCTTTATCCTCTTACCTTTTTCATGAATGCATCGGCAACCTGCCCGGTGATTTGGTGGATTTTCTTAAGAAATCCGCCTGCTTTGACGAGCTGGACGCGCAGATGCTGGACGATGTCTTAAACAGAAAAAATACTAGGCTCATCCTGGAAAGCCTGGTATCCAGAAATATTTTTACGATCAAAACCAGCGGAGGATTTTACCGCTACCACGCGCTATTCCGGAGCAGCCTGCTCGATGCGTCAAAAAATTCCCTTAAACCTTTGCTCCAGCAGAAAGCAGCCCGGTATTATTTTGATAAAAGGCAATATAATAGGGCGGCCCGGTACGCCATGGATTCGAAGGACGGTGAACTGCTGGAAAAGATAATCCTTGCATGTTACCGGGATTACATAAAAGCCGGCAATTACAGCGAACTCCGGAGATGGTTCCAGGCGCTTAATGAGGCATCTGACGAGCCGAGTACAGAAATTCTGGTGGCCAAGGGTGTATTTCTGTCCGTTGTCGGGAATTTCGTCCAGGCCAAAGCATGCCTCGATACGGCGGTGCCTTTATTGAACGAGGACGACAAGGGCCTTTATTTTGAAGCCATGCTGCACAAGGCCAGGGTTTTGCGCAATTTTGTTTCCTTCGAGGAATCAAACAGGCTGCTTGATAAACTGATTGCAAAACTTGACAGCCCGGCCTCCGAGCTGGCTTATTCGGTTATCATTGAAAAGCTGTACAACCTGTGCTGGAACTCGCAGATAAATGAGGCCTATTCCCTGGCCCGGCAAATAATAGCGGCCTGCGCTAATGCCGGAAACTTGAAGGTCATGGGTTGGTTCGAGAGGTATTTAAGTACAATCCACTTTTTTGCAGGCAGAATGAAGGAATCGGTTTATTATTATGAAAAGTCCCTTGAGCTTCCCGAAGATGAACTAAAATACCTGGGCATGCACAGCACCGGCATATATGCCGCCAAGGCTTATCAGATGCTGGGAAACAGAAGCCGTTCGCTGTCGGTATTGTCAGAGGAGCTTCAACGGCTCAGGAGCACGGGAAACTATGAAGAAATGTGGGCCGGTTACCTGTTGGCGGCTGAGATCCACTATCAGAATACCTTCATTGACAGAATGAACGGCGTGGAGGTGTCCTTTGAAACCGCCGTAAAATATTTTACTTTGGCGGACGAGTACGCCCCTCTTTATCGGAAGACAGATTTTCAACTGCATTGGGCCAAAATGCAGCGGCTGACCTACAGCCTCATTTTTACTGATGCTCCGAAGGAAGACAGCGTGCGAGAAATCTTTGAAAACCTTGACAAAGCAGGAGCTTATTTAAAAAACCTGGTCCTGGCCAGGCTCATGGGTTACTTTTCGGCTATATCCGATTATCCGAACGCGGTCAAATGCGCAACCATGTGCGTAGAAGCAGGAGAAAGTGCCAATATCATGCTCCATCCCTCGCTGGCATACGGAATACTGGCAAGGGCGGCAATAGCAACAAAGGACTATGATAAGGCGACGCAACTGACAAGGCGTTATCTTAAGCTTTGCTCCGACAAAGGGCTCTATGAATATTTCAGGATACGGAAGGCTTACGATTCGGTCCTTGAATTTGCGTACAATAACGGAATAGAGCCCGAATTTACCAGACAGATGATGGAATTTGCCGGGTACAGCCCGATGAAAGCGTATATTGAGACCTTGGGTGCCTTTACCGTTTATCAAGACAAAGACAGGCAAAAGCCTTTAAAAGTTAGGACAAAAAAGGCCCGTGAGCTTTTGGCTTTTCTGCTTGATACCGGTGAACAGGGCGCTACCAAAGAACAAATATATAATGCCATTTGGTGGGAGTCAGATTCAAATAATATTAAGAACTTGATTGCAGTTAATCTGGCACACATAAAAAAAGACCTTGAATACGCAGGAATTGGGACATCCGTCATCAGCCGGGAAAACCGCTATTTTATCTGCCGGGACCAAATCGAGTGCGATATCGACCTTTTTGAAAGGGCATATGAAGAATTCAAACTTCGGAATACGGAGGAACTGGCAAAAAAGCTTTTATCTCTCTATAGAGGGGAGTACCTTTTCGGCTTTGAAGCACTCTGGGCGGTCCCTCAGAGGATTCGGTACCGCAAGATATATGATGAAGCCCAAACTTATTTGCACAACCGATCCCGATAATATCCCATCCAAGGGCATCCAAGGGGACGGTTCTCGCGGTTGGTTGCTGCTTTTGGATTAGATTTCAAATGATACCTCTGCTAATTCCCGTTAATCGCGCCAACTGTCTTACAGATACCCCCTATTGTGCTCTCTTCAGGAATCCTATAGCCTCTTCCTCGTCATCGATAATTTAATAGTCTGGATCCTTTTAAGACTATGATAGATTCTACTTTCAATTCATTTTTTCCAATTTTTGTGCGTTATCGCCTTTTGATTTATAACAACAATAATCAGAAAGTTATGCAACCAAGAGAACCGTCCCCTTGGTTTATTTTATTTCAGAAGTGCTGGGGGAAAAGACTTACCCCGCTCTGAAATCGATTCCGCTGGAAGTGCCGATCGATATTGTTGATGTCTTCCGGCGGAGTGAAGAGGTGCTGCCGATTGTCCAGGAGGCCGTTTCCTTAAAGAACCCGCCGCGGTTAATCTGGCTGCAGCTTGGGACCGAAAACCAGGAAGCGGCAGAGTTCTCCAGGCGCAACGGTGTAGCCCTGGTAATGAACGCCTGTCTCAAGGTAGAATATGCCCGGTTAATTAGAGGAGAACAGTTAGAATAGCAACCCGTTCAAAAATACCCATTGAGTTAGCGTTTTTCACCTTTCCCTTCATATCGAAAAAGCTAGTTTCGTAAGGTGGCTACCAGGCGTTGAGGATAGAGCAAGAGCTCGAGGGCTTCTTCAATACTTTTAACCACGACATCCGCGCTCAGCAAAGCCTTCGTCGCGCATCCTTCAGGTCCCATGATTAGTATGCCTAACGCACAGGCTTCCAACATGCAATGATCATTATACCCATTGCCAATAGCTACTACTCGATCTTGACCCAACTGTCTAGTTATTTCTTCTTTCTCTAAAGATCCTTCGTCACCACTAACTATCCGAATTTGTACCGGAAGATCGACACACGCTGCTCGAACCCGACCAAAGGTATCCGCGGTCAAGATGTGAATTTCCAAAAACTCGGCCAGACGAGAAATCAGCTCGGGAACGGATTCCATCAAGTAACCATCCAAAGCTAGGGTTCCGTTATAATCTAACAATAAATATTCTAATTCCAAACTCCCTCTGCCCGGTATGTCTTTTTTAATCATTTACTGCATCCCGTTCCTTTACTAAAACTATGTCCATCATATTATACCAATTTCGGCTGATGACGAAGATGCCCCCGGCACAAAAAATATGTTAGCCACACTGCTCAAACCTACTCACCAGGAATGTTGATGATTAATCTAACAGTTGATATTCTCAATTCCCAGCCTCACGAGAGCGATGGTAGGATTGTTAATTGAGAAAAATCGCCTAAGCTTAGCACTTTTTAGGCGGTTTTTCCAAGCTGTGTTTTCGCACTCCCTTACAAAAGTGCCGACAGAAATGAAACGGTCTATTCAGGCACAGCAATATGGGGTATTGGGTTAACTGCTTTCCCATTGATTCTAAATTCAAAATGACAATGTGGACCTGTAGCCATACCCGTACTTCCGATTTCAGCTATTTTATCTCCTTTATTGACCCAGTCACCGGTATTTACCACCAAAACACTGCAGTGGGCATATAAACAAGCTGTTCCATCATTGTGAACAATGATGAGATAGTTGCCATAGTATTCACTGCCGCCTAAATCATTATGAGTAGCAATCACCTTGCCAGTATTTGCTGCTATAATATCTCCACCGGTTTTTTGGGCATAATCAACACCCGTATGAAATTTACGCTCCTGTTTTACGGGATGTACTCGTTCCCCATAAGTGGAAGTTATTCTCCCGTCTGGTACAGGAACTGTTAATGCTTCGATATCTTTTTCTTCTGTTACAGTTTTTTGATTCTGCGCAACTATTGAAAGAAACTGTTCAATTGCTGATTGAAAATTATCTGCATTGTCTACTTCTATTTTATTATTAGTAACCATGTCCGCAAATAATGTTTTACTATCAATCTCATCCAGGCTAGTTTTCCAATTGGAATCTTCTGCAAGATTCGCATTAGAAGGTGTCAGCATATATGCTAATGCTGATCCGATCATACACACGACAATTAATATTGCAATAGATATTGCTATCGTTTTTTTGGAAAAGTCCTTTTTCTTCATAATAAGTGTTAGCCTCCTTTTAATCCCTTTTTCGCTTTCACATAAATTAGAATAAAGACCTTCTTGTTTGTTAATCACTCTGGACAAAACGTTTAAAATGGTTTCTCCATAGCAATGTCTCTCTTTGATGCTCATATCCCGAACGACTGCTTCATCACAGGATATTTCACAGTATTCATTGATATCATAAACCATTCTATATACCAGGGGATTAAACCAATGGACAGCATTAGCAAACAAAGCCGCCGCCTTGAACCACAAATCCTTTCTCTTACAGTGAAGCAGTTCATGGTGAAAAATAAATTTTAACTCTCTTTTATCCATATCTACTTTTGGCATAATTATGCAAGTTTTGAATAGCCCTGTCACCATTGGTGTCTTAATACTATCGTTGCATAAAAGACTAATCTTTTGTCTGATTCCCAGGTTTAATCTACATTCCTGGTATATTTGATATATGCTGCTGTCCTGCTCTACCGGTAAGCTTGTTTCTAGAAGCTTTCTTTTGAATTTTAGAAACTCTGTACCTTTATAAGCTATGAATATCAACATTCCCAATAACCATGCCCAGAACAGATAATATAAAAGATGGTGCACATGAAAAGTATATTCTGTTCTCTGATAAGCTTGGGGCAAACCCATATCTGTAATAGTTTTTACTGTATCATCCTGCATATCATCTAAAGAAATAATACTCGTCTCCATTGGATGAACAACTAACCCAGGGTGAATATCCATAAAAATCCTTCCAGGGACAAAACCTATCGGTATAAGTAAAAATACAAGCACAATAAGACTTACACGGTAATTCCAGGCTGCGGAAAATGCTCTTGTTGTAACTGGTCGCAACAGGGAAATCAGTAATAAAAGGATTCCTCCGGTAGCAGACATGGCCAATATTGTTTTAAAAACCATAGGAAGCATATTATTCACCTACTTTTTGGGCGAACCATTTTTTTAGTTCTTCAATTTCTTCTTTTTTAATACCATCTCCTTCATACAAAGCAGAAATAAAACTTTTAACTGATCCTTTATGAACGGTATTTAGGAAAGAATAGGTTTCAAACTGCCTATAATCACTTTCCGATATCAAAGGAATATACTGATTGACTTTTCCCTTTTTTGAGGATGTTATAATTCCTTTTTCGGCCAACCGGGCAAGAAATGTAAAAACCGTTGTTGGTTTCCAGTCCTTTTTTTGGTTAAGTGCTTGCAGGATTTCTGCCGAGGTAAGTGTTTTTTCAAAACCCCAGATCACTTGCATAACTTCCATTTCCGATTCTGATATTTTTTGAATTTCACGCATTAAGAGCACCCCCCTCCTCTTTTTATTCTACACGATGTAGTTTATAGCCATATACTACATCGTGTAGAATAAAATGTCAAATATAAAAATCTACCCAATTACGGCCAGAAAGTGAAAGAGGTTTTCGGGGCAAAATTCGCCACGCTAACCTCAAAACAGCAGTCATCCATACAATACTTTCCTTAAACGTACATCTATTTCCTATTCGCCGAAGGTGCTTCTAACACGGTTAATCCTACCATATCCTTGCGTCGATAAACACTTAACACTAAGCCCACCGCGGCCATTTGCATGATTAATTGAGAACCGCCATAGCTAATAAACGGAAGACTAAAGGCAGCCAGCGGGACTAACCCCAGGGTCATAGCCATGTTCCATAAAAACTGAACGGAAAACAGGCTGATGATTCCGATAACGACCAATCGACCGTATTCATCCTTGCTCCGGGTGACTACCCGGGCCAGCCGACTAATCGAGGTAATCGCTAGCTCGCACTTTATTATTATTTTATCATTTTGATTTTCTGTTGAAGTTCATCTGCACTCAAATCATAATCACCAGAAGATAATACCATCTCAAAAATATGTTTATCCCTTTCATATATCAGAATTATTTTTTCAGTTGATATATTGTTCTCTTTTATAATTGATAAAAACTTTGTTGCAACTAGTATAGCATCAGCGTTTTCTGTTAAATACATATTTATTTGTGTATATGCATTCCCGTTTTCAAATGGAATTTTTCCTCCTCCTGACACACTCCTAATAAAGCTATTTATTTCACTGCCTTCGATCATGCCTCTAATCTTCAAATTATATTGGATTTGACTTTTATACTGAGGATAATCCTCGTATATTTGCTTAGTTTTGAAACTTTTTGAAATGGGAAAAGAAACATAGTCATTCAAACATGTTGCTTTGGAATAAAACTTGCCATATATAGGATCTATTTTAGTAAATTCAACCGCAAATGATAAGCTCGGATATGTTTCCCTTAAATATGTTTTAAATTCTCCTCTTATCCCCATAAGGAATAACAATCCTGTCAATACAAATGCAAATATCCCAATGATGCAAATCAAAAAAACTTTTGTTCTCTTACTCACAAATATCCCCCTTACATTAATCGATTTAATTAGCACAGGACGTGCGGCACTTTGCTAGTATTTCACATAACATCCCGAGTGTTCCAGAAGTCTGGCTACTACATTCGTATTCTCTCAGGTTTTAGGAACACCCTATTATACGAAGCCGTACGCCCCTAGATTCAGAGGCCGCCATGGACGGCGGCCCCTTGAATTTCCACATAAAACCTCAATAGATTATGTCAGGACATTAATTCTTCCACTTGTAGTTTTACGTGATATTTAAACCATCTCCCATCTTCTGTTAAACCATCAAGAGAAAAATACATATTCTCTTTAAGGGAATTTAACCCTTCTTCAGTGAATAAGTTTTCCCCGCTTAATCCTCCTATATCTTTATTTAGTAAAAATTCATCCGGAAATGTCATTCCTTCTGAATCTCCTTCAACTGCTACAGAATTCGTCATTATTACTTGTTTACTATTTTGATTAGTTTGATAAATAGTTTTGGTGTAGGATTTTATATTTTCTTGCTTATCACCAATATATTGAAGTTTTCCACCGTAAATTATCTGTTTGCCCTGAGATATAACTATTACTCCATTAGAAATTCTAATTTCTCCGCTCTCTCCCTCAAAAGAATATACTTTTAATGCTACTTGATTATCCTGTTTTGAATTTTTCTGCATTACCGTAGCATATATAAATATTGAATTCGCAATAAGTAAAATAACTATAATAATTTTAGTCGCATTTTTCATAAAAACCTCCATCTCGCCGCAAGGGCGGCGATACAAATAGTAATGAGAACGGGGCTAAACCACCCCCTGTTTGCGGTAGAATGGGTCCAGGGAGAAGGCAAACTACAAAGCACGGTAAGGTGAGTAGTAGACTGCTCATATTTGACCCAAAACCGTATAAAAACCAGTGTAAGGACTGCCTTCCAAGCACAAATGAGTGGTTCTTCGAGACGTACGCCAATCATTGTTTTAACTCCTTGTTAAATGTGCGGCAGCCCAGTCACTGCCTTCTCCACACCATTTTCTTAAAGAGGAGGCAGTAGTGTGAAAGTCGGTAGTGCCAAAGAATCTGTTTCCATAGTGACGGGGATAGAAAGGTATCGCAAGCTGAGACTTGTGGGGTGTAACCGTATGATATTATATTAAGAGTATCCGAGGTAGATATTTCTATTTTGTCCACATTGTGGGGGAAACTGGCCGAATCTCTACTCTTTTACCGGTGGCGGGTAACGTGGAAGCAACTGTATACTCCTTTAACCAGGCCCGTTTTGGGGGAGGGGGGAACTATCCTTTCCCAAGGTACCAAAATCACTATATCACCGATTTTGTTGGTTATTTTCCAAGTTTTGTGCTAAATCAAAGGATGGGAAAAACATACAATTTCCATAGGTTCCGGTAATCGCGGCTTCGTTCAACACGGATTTGCGCAATTGCCATCCGTTATATAACTGATACTGCATCCATATTAATTCGCCTTCATTATTTCTGTGATGAAGGCTTTTTAGGGCAACTGCGCAACCAATCCGAAGTGTTAGACGATGCCGCGGCAGAAACCTACTTCCATTATACATCCTACCATAAACAATAATTAAGGCCTTTAAACTATGCTTTATTAGATGTATTACTTGCAAAACCGAACACTAATCCAGAAATTGCTATACTGATGAAACTGTTTTTTAACTCAGGGAATATAAAATCTAAAATTATAAATACGACCAATAAAATACCTACTGCATTAAATGAACCAACCCTAAATTCATTTCCCAAAGGTATCCAACATCTAACTTTACGACCCATGATGAAAGTCAATATGAAAACAACTATTAATCCAATCATCTTTATTTTAAAATCCACTCAAACCTCTCCCTTATTCGAAAGCACTCAAGAAAATTCTTTCTTCCCTAAATTAACTATGACCTAGCGGTTTCGTCGTCACGGTAGAGATGTCGGTTACCCGACACCCCCCGCACAGATCCCGACGTGCGGAACTACCGCATCGGGCTCTTCAGAAATATTCGCTTCCGTACTCAGGCAAATTTATACTTTGCCTTCTGCGCTATTCCCTGCAGTGAGGTTTGCATTAATTTTTCCGGCCCTGCTTGTCCGGTTAATGTTACCTTTGCAGGCTGCATATTCCTGTCAACCCCTTTCCCTTGTAGCCGGCTTTCCCGACCTCCGAGTACTACGAGTTGATCCGTCTCCCTGTAGGTCATCAGCCTTCCTCTTTTTCGATTGGTTAGGCTTACCATCATTGCTCTGTTGGAACCTACAGGGTCTCCCAAGTTCCCTAGTACTTCTCTCCATACATGCCACGTTCTCTGACCCCGACAGACCTTCCAGAATCTCACCTTTATCGATTCTTTTGTTTTGACTTCCGCGACGTTAAACGCGTCGTCATCTGCTTTTTGCCTGTTAACAGGCACGCGTTTACGGGGCTGTATATGCTTAAGGAGTTACGGTCCTCCCTATGGCCTATATGGTTCTCTGTGTACACTTCACCTTACTGTTACCAGTTTCGGCGCAACACTCGATATGGGTGGTTGGTTAGACCTTACCCAGCCTAGACTTGCACCCTGCCAGAAGTACTGAGCTTGCTTGGCGTACTAACGTTCTGTGAATTCCCGAAGTCTGGTTACTACATTCATCGTATCCCAGATTTTGGAGATTCACTGTTAGGCGATGGACCATGCCCCCAGATTCAGAGACGACCACGGATGGGAGTCCCTTAAACGTCCTCTCGCACTTTATTGACGCACTTAATATAAATAAT
>JAAYQE010000179.1 GCA_012519455.1 Syntrophomonadaceae bacterium | reverse complement strand
TTGGACAATAAACTGCCCCTTCAGGGTAAACATGATGATAATGGTATACAGCAGGGCAATAAGGGCGAGCGGTGAAATCTTGGGCAGGAAGACTGTTTCATACCAATCTCGACCCTTGGTCGTCATTAGCGTAAACCGAGTGATTAACCCGGCACCAAAGGGTATACCCAGATAAATCAGCACACTCCTGGCAACATCCCAAATAGATATCTCCACCACGGTCCCGCCAAAAGATAGCCCGAACACCTTCGGAAGCAGGGTGATAAAAAACCAAATGTAGATCGAATAAAACAGGATCTGAAAAAGTGAATTAAGGGCTACCAAAGCGGCACAATATTCGTTATCCCCTTTGGCAAGAGTGTTCCAGACAATGACCATGGCAATGCAACGAGCCAGACCGATGATAATAATACCAACGGCGTAATCAGCCTTGTCAGGCAGAAAGATAACGGCCAGCAGGAACATGAGCACCGGACCGATTACCCAGTTCTGCAGCAGAGAAAAACCGAACACTCTTTTATTCCGGGCTACTTTACCAATTTCCTCGTATTTTACTTTGGCCAGTGGCGGATACATCATAACTATTAGTCCAAGAGCGATCGGCCAGGAAATAGTGCCCGTACTCATGCCTTCAAGGGTGATCGCTAGCGAGGGAAAGAAGTACCCGGCTCCAACGCCTAAAGCCATAGCGATAAATATCCATAAGGTTAAATACCGGTCGATAAAAGATAAATTTGCTTTATTTTCCATGGGATAAACGCCTCCCATTTAATCACAGTGACACTTTTAAAAAAATATAGACTACTCAGCCTACTTTTTTTAGTGGTCCCCGGTTGCTTCCCTGCTTCGCTTGGCGGCAAAAAATCGCCGCAAATTCTCCGGCAAAGTCTTGATTAAGGGTTTCGGGGCTGACAGGCCTTGGGGACCGGTGTAAACCTCCCGGAGAATGGCGTCAATAATCATCCCTTGCGGCGGAACAGTGTATTCCTGTCCCTGGTAGACCCAGACCCGACAATCAACATCCTCGCCGCAGAGATCGCCACAGGATTCGCAAAGACTTTCTCGACTTTCTAATTGGATATCCTGCCCGTTAATACGGATAGTAGGTGAACTTATGAATCCTAGCTCTAAAGCCTGCTCTTCTGTCTGAACATGGATCTTACGCACGCGGACTTCAGCCCCGATAATTTCTAAAATCCGGCCCACCTCGGCAATCGCCTCTTCCAGACTGCCCTCTGTACCCAGGCAACGGGTACAGACATCCAGATCCAAGTACAAAAAATCAATATTTATAACCGTTTTGTTATTTTCGTCATCCTTATTATTCTCCAGAGGATTAGTCTTCGGCGGTCCGCAGCTACATTTACCCGATTCTGAGCCAGATTCATCTAAGTTGATCACGACCGCTCGGCGATCACATAACGTTTTCCTTTTACTTGGGTCATTGACATATGATCCCATCCTGATCTACTTCTCCTCCTGATTGATGTATTTTTTAATGTCGCTCTTGCTGAGTACCTTGCCAGAGGCTTTCACTTTCCCGTTAATCACCAGACCTGGAGTAAGCAGGATTCCGTAGCTCATGATCTCTTTAATATCTTTGACCGCGTTCACTGTGGCCTCAATACCCATTTCCTGAACAACCTCTCGCGTGGCCTTTTCTAACGCATGACATTTGGCGCAGCCTGGACCTAAGACTTTAATTTCCATAGCCTTTTTCCCCTTTCTTCTCTTTTTTTAGCAAATAACCATTCAGCATCTAAACTAACTGACTAGCTGCGATCTACCGAGACTTAATAACCTTAAACTCTCATTTTGCATGCTGCTTATCCCCTAAAGTACCCAAAAAGCAGGCCACTCAGGGTAGACATAACCACCACCAGACAAATATACATCAAGGTTTTTTTGGTACCCATTACCGTTCTAATCACGATCATACTCGGCAGGCTCAAAGCAGGCCCGGCCAGGAGCAAAGCCAGGGCTGGCCCTTTGCCCATTCCATTACCCATCAGACCCTGGAGAATGGGCACTTCCGTTAGGGTGGCAAAGTACATAAAAGCACCGATTATTGAAGCCAAGAAGTTTGCCGCCAGCGAATTACCGCCGACCAGAGTCTCAATGTACCGAGCTGGAATAATCCCGTTATCCACTCCCGGGCGGCCCATCAAAAAGCCGGCCACTAGGACACCGCCCAGTAGAAGCGGGAAGATCTGTTTGGCAAATCCCCAAGCGGAATCTCCCCAGGTCATGACTTCTTCCTTGTTGAACCAGGCTTTGAGAATAACGATCAGTAAGATCAAAAAGAAGCCGGTTAAGTACCAGTGTATTTCATAGATAGTGTTGAAAAAACCCACTGGTTGCGGAGGTTTACTCCAGGCCGCAAAAATTAGAATCGCCACCATGGTAAAGAAATAAACGGTATACTGCCCCAAAGAACGCGGGTCTTCTTCCACTGGGGGCATTTGCAGGGCGGCTGCTTCCTTGGCTCTTTCTTCTTTAATAAAGATCAGGTGCATCAGCAGACCAATTATTATTGAGAATACAACCGCTCCCACCGCTCGGGCAATCCCCATTTCCAAGCCGAGGACTCGAGCGGTCAGAATGATCGCCAGCACGTTGATCGCCGGGCCAGAATACAAAAAGGCAGTCGCTGGCCCAATGCCGGCCCCCCGGCTATAAATCCCGGCAAACAGCGGCAGCACGGTGCAGGAGCAGACAGCCAGGACGCTGCCCG
>JAAYQE010000178.1 GCA_012519455.1 Syntrophomonadaceae bacterium | reverse complement strand
GAATATGAGGTTGCGATTGTAAATTCGCTGGGGTTAAACGCTTTTTACCGTGGAACTTTTTGTGGTTTATATCTGGTGGTAGTAGCGCAGGAGCCGGAAGATAATCAGACTGGTTTTGCAGTTCAATACCGTTTACGCTATACTGATCTAGATCCGAAACAAGTAGGCCGCGAAGCAGCCGCAAAAGCGGTTCGCATGTTAGGAGCCCGGAAGATAGGCACCAGACGGGTTCCCGTAGTCCTGGACCCTTATGTAGCTACCAGTTTTTTAGGGGTTCTAGCCCCGGCTTTAACGGCGGAGGCGGTGCAAAAAGGAAAATCGCTTTTTGCCGGCAAGCTAGGGCGATCAATAGGCTCCGAAGCATTAACAATAATTGATGACGGTACCCTGCCGGAGGGTATTGCCTCCGCTCCTTTCGATGGTGAAGGCGTACCCAGTAGACGAACGGTAGTCCTGGAAAAAGGCAATCTTAACACTTTCTTATATAACACCTATACAGCGGCCCGTGATCAAATAACTTCTACGGGGAATGGTGTACGTGGTTCTTTTAAAACTACGCCGGAGGTAGGAACGACTAATTTCTTTATCCAACCGGGACCAGTAGCCCAGAAAGAGTTAATCGCAGATATCCGTGAAGGTTTGTACGTTACGGAAGTAATGGGCATGCATACCGCTAATCCCATATCGGGTGATTTTTCGGTCGGTGCGGCCGGGCTCTGGATTAAAAATGGAGAGCTTACCACACCCGTGCGGGGGATTGCCATTGCGGGTAATTTGGCGGAATTTTTACAGGGAGTAGAAGGAGTGGCTAATGATTTGACTTTTTTTGGCGGAAAAGGATCACCTACGGTACGCATCGGCCAGATGGCCGTAAGTGGGGCTTAGGTTTTGGTCGTGGGGGAGGGAAAAAATTGCCTAGAGTTTTAGTTTTACATGGCCCCAATCTTAATTTGCTTGGCCAGCGAGAACCGGAGATATATGGAGACGTTTCCCTGGAAAAAATTAATCAATCTTTACAGGCTTTAGCCGCGGATGCTGAGTTGGAAATAGAAATTTTGCAATCGAATTATGAAGGGGTTTTAATTGAGGCTATCCACCAGGCCCCCGGCCGGGTGGATTTTATTTTAATTAATCCCGGAGCGCTCAGTCACTATAGCTATGCGTTGCGAGACGCCTTGAAGGCGGTAAATCTTCCGGCAATTGAGATTCATCTTTCTAATATTTATGCACGGGAAGAGTTTCGTCAATATTCCGTAATTGCTCCCGTAGTACGGGGACAGATAAGTGGTTTAGGGGCAGAAAGTTATTTTTTGGGACTGGAAGCGGCGCGACGCTGGCTTCAGAAAGCGCAGTAGACCCTCTTAAGACTTCAAATTTACACAAGTTAGATTTAGGAGATGCTTTACCGGGAAGGAGGAAGGCCTTAAGGCCTGGGGAGATGTCTTTAGCAATTCAGAAATTTAATCGGAAATCAAGGCCTAATCGGGGCCAATTATACGGTTATCCCCGAGAAGGTGAATTTGATCCCCAACCACCTGGGGATATTTATATAAAACGTTTAGAACAATTTAGGGCCAAAATGGATACGGCCGGAACCGAGGCTGCGATTATCTTGAAACCGGAAAACCGAGCTTATCTTAGTGGTTTTGATGGATCCGCCGGAATGCTTTTAATTACCCGGAATTCAGCCTTGCTGCTTGTCGATTTTCGTTATATAGAGCAGGCTAAACATCAAGCTCCCTATTTTCAAGTAATTCAGTATAGTCAGCCTCTCAGTGAGACCTTACGAACGGTTTTTTTAGACTTAAATCTCGAGACCGTAAGTTTTGAACAAGATTATGTAACTTGGGAACAGTATGAGATTTGGGCTAATAAGTTAGGGGATTTGGTCGAATTTATTCCGTTACCGGACCTTACCCAAAAACTACGCATGCTCAAAGGACCTGAGGAAATAGAGTTGGTTCGGCAAGCGGCCTCTATTGCGGACCAAGCTTTTTTAGAGATTTTGCCCCTGCTACGGGCCGGTATTTCCGAAAGGGATTTAGCGGTAGAGTTAGAGTATGCCATGCGCCGACGGGGAGCTCAAGGTATGGCTTTTGAAACGATCGTAGCTTCCGGTCCTCGGGCCTCTTATCCTCACGGTACCGCTACGGAGCGGACCTTACAAACCGGTGATCTGGTGATTATTGATTTTGGGGCCGTATATCAAGGTTATTGTTCTGATTGTACGCGTACGGTGTGCATTGGTTTACCTACCCCTAAACAGCAAGAAGTATATAACTTGGTCCAGAAGGCCCAGGATGTGGCTTTGAAAGCCATTAGCCCGGGAATTACGGCAGCTGAAGTCGATGCCATAGCGCGTCAAGTAATTAGCGAGCAGGGTTATGGAGAAAATTTCGGGCATTCTCTGGGTCATGGCGTAGGTCGTTTAGTCCATGAAGAACCTACTTTAGGGGGCAAAGACCAAACAATACTCAAAGCAGGTATGGTGGTCACGGTAGAGCCAGGGGTATATTTACCCGGTTGGGGTGGGGTACGGATTGAAGAACTGGTACTAGTTACGGATGTCGGTTGTGAAATACTGACCCACTGTCGTAAAGGATTAACCATAACTTCCGAGCGGGGAGGGCCCTAATGATCGTTGGACTATGGTAATACGCGGTAAAATGGGGTAAAATTTAAACAGTATATTTTAAGGATTGCAGCATAAAGGGGGCAGGACGGAATGATTTCAACCAATGAGTTTAAAACCGGTCTTACCATTGAATTAGAAGGCGATGTCTGGTCCGTGGTAGAATTCCAGCACGTTAAACCCGGGAAAGGTTCGGCCTTTGTGCGTTCTAAGTTAAAGAATGTTAAAACCGGAGCGGTTATTGAGCGAACTTTCAGGGCGGGAGAAAAAGTACCACGAGGTCGCCTTGATCATCGGCAGATGCAATATCTCTATCAAGATGGGGAAAATTATGTAGTGATGGATATTGAGAATTATGATCAGATTTCTCTAAACAAAGAACAGATGAGTGATACCCTCAAGTGGCTAAAGGAAAACATGACCTTAGCCGTAGTGTTTTTTCAAGGTAACCCCATTAGCGTTGAACCACCGAATTTTGTGGAACTAGAAGTAATCGAAACAGACCCGGGCATAAGAGGAGATACCGCTTCCGGAGGCGGAAAACCCGCCAAGGTAGAGACGGGCGCAGTGGTAAACGTTCCTTTGTTCATTAACGTCGGGGACCGAATTCGGGTAGATACTCGTTCCGGTGCTTATATGGAGCGGGCTTAACTGAATTAGAAATTATATTTAATTTAATCCTAATTTTTTAGACTTTGGTAAACAGTCTCCTAAAAGGGGGCTGTTTTTTATTTTGTCGATTAGGCTTTAGGATTAATCAGTATATAACCTTAGTTTGGAGGAAAGATATAGTGTAGTTCCCTGAACGATTAACCTTACTGTAAATAAAGGGGGTTCTAAGGTGAAAGAACTGAGGGAAAGAGTTTCTTATTTAGAGGGATTATCCGAAGGCTTGGAAATACCTATTAATACCCGCGAAGGACGCATCCTCCATGGAATTATTGAGGTTATGGGGGATATGGTGAATAGCTTGGATGATTTATGGGAAGCCCATCAGGAGTTAGAAACCTATTTAGAAGCAATTGATGAAGATCTTTATGATTTAGAAGGGGGCTTATCTCCTGGTTTGGGCAAGGAATTTTTTGATGATCAAGACTTGATTGAGTTAGAATGTCCTAAATGTCATGACCTGATCAGCTTTGATTCGGATATTGTAGAAGATGAAGAGGTAATTGAAGTAACTTGTCCTACCTGTGATGAGGTAATATATATTAATGACGGTTCCTATGATTTACAACCGGCGGTAATAGATGATAATAATGAGGACGAAAATGATTTAGAGCAAAGGCCAGTAATAGTAGATATATAATTGCCTTGGAATCAATAAGATAATCGATTTAAAGGCTCCTGGAAAGCAGGGGCTTTTTATCGTTAATTGGACCGGTAGGGTGCACAAGGGTTATACTTTGTTCAGCCTAGATTTACGTAGTACTTATCTTCCGTTAAACTATTGATTAGATTAACAGTTGGATGGTCATAGAGAAATCAATGTATCCTTGGAAAGGATTAGGAAGGAACAAGATCGATGAACCTCTTACTTACAACCTTAAATGCTCGCTTTAGCCATTCTTCTTTGGCTTTACGTTATCTTCGGAGTTATGGTCCCCAGACCGGGTGGGATATTTGGCTGGAGGAGTTTACGATTAACGATCAAATTGACTTTATCGTGGGCGAAATATATCGCCGGCAGGCTCAGGTAGTCGGTTTTTCCTGCTATATCTGGAATATTACGCAGACTTTAATTATTTGTAATAAACTAAAAAAAGTTGCGCCCGACACCCTTACCGTGTTAGGAGGACCCGAAGTTTCCTTTGCCACTGCGGATTTAATGGAGGCTCACCCGTATATTGATTATGTAGTAATAGGGGAAGGGGAAGAAACGTTTAAAGCCCTGCTTGGCTTATTACCCATAAAAGCGGATGAACAACGTCTACGGGACATTCCTGGTTTGGCCTATCGTTCAGGGAATGGGGTACAGGTGAATGCTCTTCGCCCCCTGATTGCGGATCTTAACCAAATCCCTTCTCCTTATGGTGATGCATCTAGTTTAGCCGATGAAATTCCCCTTTTGGATAAACGAATCGTTTATTATGAAACTTCACGGGGTTGTCCTTTCCGGTGCCAGTACTGCCTTTCTTCTATTCAGCCAGGGGTCCGTTATTTTCCCTTGGCGCGCGTAAAAAAAGATCTCATGGCTTTGATGCAAGCCGGGGTGAATAAGATCAAATTCGTGGATCGAACTTTTAACTGCCATCGCGAAAGGGCGCGGGAAATCTTTCAATTTATTATTGAACAAACCCAGATTACGGGAGCAGCAACCAGTTTTCATTTTGAAATTGGGGCGGCTTTATTGGATGAGGATACGCTAAAATTATTAGAAACTGTTCCAGTAGGTCTGTTCGAATTTGAAATTGGAGTACAGACCCTCAATGCAGCCTCTTTAAATTACATTCAACGTAAAAATGATTGGTCCCAAATACAACCGATAGTGCAGCGTCTTGCCCGGAGGCAGAATATTCACCTGCATCTTGATTTAATTGCCGGCTTACCTTTAGAGTCCTATGCCTCTTTTCGTCATTCTTTTAATGCGGTATATTCCCTGCGTCCTCACCTTCTACAACTAGGGTTTTTAAAACTACTTAAGGGTTCTGGGCTTCGAGAACAAGCCGCAGATTTTGGCTGTGTTTTTTCGGATCAGCCCCCTTACGAGGTGCTTTCGACCAAAGTACTAGGGTATCGCGAAATTCTTCGGTTGCATCTGATTGAAGACCTGGTAGAAAAATACTATAATTCCCACCGCTTCCGATATGCGTTAGAGTTTCTGTTATTTATGTGCGACTTAACTCCTTTTGATTTATTTGAATCCATATCTTTTTTTTGGGAAAAACATGGACTACATCGCAAAGCGCATAGCGTTAATTCCCTTTATGCCTTTTTGCTTCAATACGTCACGGAAACTAAAAGGTCCTTATTAAACCCTTTTCTCGAGATACTAAAATTTGATTTTTTATTACAAGCTAAAGGTAGTGCCCCTTTACCCTGGTTCCCGCGGCATTTTATCCCGGATCAGAATAAACTAGTACATGCTTTTCTCCGCGAAAAAGAAAATGTCATACAATACTTGCCCCATTTAAAAGATTGCTCGGTACGCGTGATCTTAAAACGTATTCAGGTAGAGGTTTTTCAGCTAGATGTATGGGGATGGGCGGAACAGTTATCGTTATTGACGGACGGGTCGCTCAATACCCATGATGTGTCCCAAGAAAATATACTAGGGCCTTTGCTACGACCAAGTATCGTCCTATTTGATTATTCTTCTTCGACCGGAATCTTACAACAACCACGGTATTACCGTCTTGATTATAAATCTTTTTCTAATCCCATAAACGAGTAGTTAGGAAAAATTTTAGTCGTGGTTGCCTTCGGGTTAGGTATACTAGGTCGTACGATTAGATCAAAATAAACGGATCGGGTGCGGAGCAATACTTCTAATAAAGAAGGGAGCCGTTCCATTAACTTTTTTTCTTCTAACTGCATAAAGGCAGAAGCATCTTTTATGGCCTGATTTAAGGTTCGTTGTCCGTCAAAGTAGGTCCAAAGAAGGTAAGAAGCGAGGTCAATACCGGCGACCGGTTGACCATCAAAATGGGCGATAAAGTATTCCCGAGAATTTTCTGGGTTTACGCCCAAGCCAATACCTTGGGCAATAACCCTTAAAGATAATATTTTTTCGGATAGTTGATCCGGATTAAAAGAAATTAGTAATTTTTCTCCCTGTAATTCATTAAGATAAGGGACCAGTTCGTCAAACGTTTCAAGGAGGCCTTTTTCTTGAAGATAAGCGCTTATTTCCTGACCGTCCGTCGGAACGCTTGCTCTTAACCAGGTATACATAGCGATCAGTTTTATGCCGTGGAATTTATCGCCACATCGTACCCAGTAAAGACGTTCAGAGGGGTTTAAGGGATCTTTATCGAGGGGACCTGCCATCATTCCCAGTGGGAAACCGATGGCGATATATTTTTGGTCACGCTGTACGGATCTTGGTGGGGTATCGTACATGCTGTTTCCCTCCTGATTTAAATATGGGTTGTTAAATAGATATGATGGTTTTAATATTTATAGATATGATGGTTTTAACATTTAGGATTTAATGAGCTGTCCATATACATTTGTGTTAATATAATATATATTGGGAATAGAAGGTTGATTCTGAAGAAAGCAACTTGGTAAAGGTAAATAGACAACAGGTCATAAAAATGATTTAAGTTAAAGAATAAGGATATTCAGCTTTTAAAGGAACTAGGACTAAGTTAACGGCATAGATATAAATAAATAGGACTAAGTTACAAAGGAAAATTGTAGGATGGTAGCGAAGATAATAATTGTTGCTAATAAATAATTAAGGCTTAATCCGGTCTCCTTTACCTGATAATTTTAAGGGGAAGGGAAGGGGGAAGATGGTAGGATGGGTTAAAGAATCCGACATTAATACGGCAGATTCGCCAGAAAACAAAAATTTGTCTGGATTTACGGTCCGGGCTAACGGGAACGCGTTAGATAAGACCCAGGGATTGGTCCGCGCTTTAGAAGGTTTTATTGATAGTATGGTAGAACCGGTTCTTTTAGTTACCCCTAACGGGCAGGTAGTTGGGGTTAATGCCGCAGCTGCCGAATGGTTTGGTATTAAATATCCATTAACTTATTCGCGCGTAAAAATAGATTATGTGGAATTAATCCAGGGGATTTGTGTTGATCAGGACCAACTAATGGCCAAAGATCTCCCGGTAAACGCAGCTTTACGCGAGGGAGTTGCCTGTTCATCAGCTGTAACGTTGCATCTTGCGACCCGAGGGGTATTAATTACTAAAATGATCGCTACCCCGGTACGGGATGAAGAAGGCAGAATGGCCTGTGTCGTTTTACAAATTCATGATATTACGGAAAAAGTTAGATATAATCGAGCTCGAGATGAGTTTTTATATATTGCTTCGCACGAATTACGTAATCCATTAGGCGTAGCCCGGGGGTTAATTCAATTAATTCAGATGCGTTTTAAGCAAAGGGCCGAATTAACGCCTCGTTTAGTTGATTATTTACCCGGTTGTGTTAGTAAAAATTGGGCGGATCTGTTTGACTTCCAGAAAGATATCGAACAGTTAAACGGCGTTTTACGTAATATTGACCAAATGAGTCAGGTAATTTATGAACTTTTGGATATCTCACGGCTTGAATCAGGTCGATTGCACTTGAATAATCGACCTTTAGAATTAATCCAATTAGTTGAGGAAGTAAGCCGTAAAATGCAGACTACGACCAACCGGCATCAGATAAAAAACACCACGGTAAAGACCCAATTTAACCAGGGACAGTGTTGGGTTTTTGGTGACAGTTTCCGTTTAGAACAAGTGATGGTCAACCTAATTGCCAATGCCATAAAGTATTCTCCAGCCGGGGGAGTTATTGAAGTTAGCCTTCGTAAGGACGGCGACCAGGTGATTTTTTCGGTTTCTGATCGGGGGATTGGAATATCTCAAGAAGATCAGCAACGGCTTTTTGAAAAATTTTATCGGGTTAGTCATAGTAATGGAGTTGTAGAAGAAGGGTTGGGACTGGGTTTATACATCAGTACCCAGATTATTAAGGAGCACGGAGGTAAGCTTTGGGTTACAAGCGAATTAGGCCAGGGTAGTACTTTTAGTTTCTCTTTACTTGAGGACGATGAAATGGAGCAATAATTTGTAAAATATAAATATAGCTTAAAAAGAGGAAGGACGTCAGCTAATCGTCCTTCCTCTTTTTGCTTGGTCCTGGAATAAAAAGGTGGAGAGAGCCGTATCTATATATGGAAAGGGGGAAAAAGATGACCACGGTAAATTTCCGTTCCCAGATAGAGATGGTGCGAAAAACCAATGGGTATCCCACCCGAATGGAAAAATTAAAACAGAAGGCTAATTTTGACGTCAGGATTACCGCTAGCCAGGAAGTTATATCCTATCTAACTCCCCGGGTACGCCGTTTAATGGAAACCATCCCAGCCGAAGAGTTAGTGGAGTTAGAAGAAATCCGGATGCGGCTAGGTCGTATTCTTTTACTACGGATTGGTACTAAAGAACTGGGGGTAACCTTGGATGGCCGATTAACTACCCGATTAGAAGAAGGGGTAGAAATGACTACTGAAGACTTACACAAAACGTTGCAAATTGTTAGTCAAAGTTCTATTTATGCCCTAGAAGAGGAATTTCGCAACGGTTTTTTGACTTTACCGGGTGGACACCGTGTCGGACTTGTAGGTCAGACGGTACTCGAAAAGGGACGAATTAAGACGTTGAAATATATTAGCGGTTTGAATTTTCGCATTGGTCGTCAAGTTTTAGGGGCGGCCGATCGGATCATGGCTTATTTGATTAACCCTCAGAATCGATCAGTTTACCATACTTTGCTCATCTCCCCACCTAAAGCCGGTAAAACCACCCTTCTACGGGATATTATCCGTCAGTTAAGTAATGGAATACCTGAACTAGGCTTTCCCGGGGTTAATGTCGGCCTAGTAGACGAACGGTCAGAAATCGCCGGTTGTTATGCGGGCGTATCCCAGAAAGAAATTGGCTTACGTACGGATGTGTTAGATCGTTGTCCCAAAGCTAAAGGGATGATCATGCTCCTTCGTTCCATGTCTCCCCAGGTGGTAGCAACGGACGAAATAGGACGTAGAGAAGATGCGGAAGCGATTGAAGATCTATTAAATGCTGGAGTAACGGTAATCACTACGGTACACGGGGTTTCTTTGGTGGATTTAAGAATGCGGCCGGTGATTCGAGATTTGATCACTCAAAAGATATTCGAACGTTTTGTTTTACTCAGCTACGCGCGTGGGCCAGGAACGATTGAGGCGATAATTGATGGACGCACCGAACGACCTTTACTCGGTCAGTACGTGACCTAAGATAAAAGGAGGAACAGGTCGTGTTGAAATTATTCGGGGCTCTGCTAGTGGTGATAACCGGGGGTTTTATTGGTTTTGGCATCGCCGAAAAATATCGCCTGCGGCCGCTCCAACTTAGAGCGATACAATCTAGTTTAATGATGCTGCAGACTGAGATTAGCTACACCGCCACTCCTTTACCGGAGGCCTTAAACCGGGTCGCCGCGCGGTGTGAATTTTCGGCAAAGGAGTTATTTGCTGAAACGGCCCGGGGCTTACAGAAAAAACAGGGATTAACCGCCAGTGAGGCCTGGGCGTCAACCCTCTTAAACTGGCAAAAGAAAACCGTGCTTAAGCCGGGAGAACTTAGTATCCTACATAATTTAGGGGAAGTGTTAGGTACCTCGGAGCGGGAGGAACAAATAAAGCATCTCCTTCTAGCCCGCGAACAATTACATGAAGAAGAAGTAAAGGCGGAAAAGGATAGAAGCAAAAACGAAACGATGTGGAAATACGCCGGACTGCTTATTAGCTTATTGATCGTGGTGATAATTTATTAGTATTGAGGGGGAACGGGGATGGACACCGATTTAATTTTTAAAATCGCTATCCTGGGGATCGTCGTTTCGGTACTGCATACAGTTTTGAAGCAGGCGGGAAAAGAAGAAGTAGCCAATATGGTTACTTTGGCCGGCGTAGTTGTCGTCCTTTTTATGGTCGTCCAATTGATTAATGATCTATTTAGTATTGTGAAAACGATTTTTCAGCTCTAATCTTCCCGATCGTAGCGCTTATCTTTCAGGGTAGGGGGGACAAGGGTGGAGATATTACAGATCGTGGGTGCGGCTCTAGTGGTAACGGTCTTAATTCTGGTTATTAAACCGCAAAGACCTGAATTGGCCTTACAAATCAGCCTGGTTTTTGCCATCCTGATTTTCCTGTTTATGCTGGATAAAATTTCCGGGGTAATTAAAGTTCTGGAAGAATTAAGTGGGAGAGCCAACCTGAATAAGTTTTATATGGCTACAATTTTGAAAATAATTGGCGTTGCTTATATTGCTGAATTTGGGGCTCAGGTTTGCCGGGACGCTGGAGAAGGAGCGATTGCTTCTAAAGTTGAATTTGCCGCTAAGATAATAATTATGGTTTTAGCCGTACCAATCATCGTTGCTATTCTAGATTCCTTACTTAAGTTGCTCGCTTAAGCTTTAAGGCTCAGGGTGGAGGTGCGGCATGTTTTATTCTCGACCAGTTTTTCTTGTTTTGGGGTTATGGATGATTTTTTGGCTGCTAGGAACGATTAATCCCGTTCAAGGTATGGCAACCGAAACGGATGGGCTAGGCCCTTCCAACCCGGGTGTCTTATTAAATGCGGAAGATTTAATCAACCAGCAGCTCCAAAAAATGGATTTCCAGCAAGTGGAACAAACCGTGCATAAGATGAATCAAGAAATAGGTGATTATCTTCCATCTTTAGATTGGCAGCAATTATTAAAGGATATCCGGCAAGGCCAGGTAAAATGGGATTTGAAAACGATCCTGGTGGGAGTCGGACGTTATTTTTTTCGTGAAGTGGTGGCTAATTCAGCCCTACTAGCCCAATTGGTGGTACTGGCCGTAATTTGTGCTGTTTTGTCTCATCTTCAGGGAGCTTTCAATGAAGGAACGATTGGGAAATTGGCCCAAGCAGTATGCTATTTAACCCTACTAACGATTGCTCTCGGTTCTTTTGCTCTAGCGGTAGAAGTCGGACGTGAGGCCACCACGCGTATGGTAAATTTCATTCAGGCTTTGCTGCCTTTGCTTCTGACCTTAATGGTAGCGTTAGGAGGTATCACTTCGGCTACGATATTAAGCCCTTACATAACCGCATCTTTAGGTATATTTAGTACTTTAATAAATTATGTGGTTTTTCCCCTAATTTTTTTATCCGCGGTTCTTAGTATTGTCAATCAATTATCCGATCGCTTTCACGTTTCCCGTTTGGCTGGTCTTTTGCGTCAAGCAAGTATCTGGTGTCTAGGTTTAATCATGACCCTTTTTATTGGGGTACTATCTATTCAAGGAGCGATCGGGGCAATAGCGGATGGAATAACGCTACGGGCCGCCAAGTTTGCCACCGGAACTTTTGTGCCCGTGGTTGGAGGAGCTTTTGCTGATGCTATTGACGCGGTAATTGGTTACGGACTTCTCTTAAAAAACTCCATTGGCATCTTGGGTCTGGTGATTTTATTTGGGATCTGCATATTTCCCGTATTAAAGATATTAGCCATTACCTTAGCTTATAAAATAGCCTCGGTTTTAGTTCAACCCCTGGGGGATGAAGGAACGGCAGAAGTTTTGCATAGCCTGAGTGGAAGCATGGGTTTGATTATGATCACCGTAGCTAGTGTTGGTTTAATGTTTTTTATGACCGTTACCATTCTACTAGGCACGAGCAGTCTCACCATTATGCTACGTTAATCAAAAATAAGCTTGGTTATAAGGCAGGTGAGCTTTCTGGAGGTTATTCGTAAAGTAATTAGGGAAATAGTGGTAATTGTTTTACTGGCCGGTTTTCTAGAAATGCTCTTGCCAGAAAACAGTTTGCGCAAATTTATTAAGGTGGTTATGGGACTCTTCATCATTATTACCCTTTTAGTTCCAGTCGTTTCTTTTTTAGCCGAAGATAAAACCTGGGCGATTCGGGCCTGGCAGTATCGAGATGAGGGAGCCGGAGCGATGAGTAGTGTTTTTTCTCAGGGTCAAGCCATGAGCGCTGATTTACAACAGGCTACTATTCAGG
Organism: Syntrophomonadaceae bacterium; assembly: GCA_012519455.1. GTDB lineage: Bacteria > Bacillota > Ch66 > Ch66 > Ch109 > JAAYQE01. Next base: position 19,104 of record JAAYQE010000178.1, on the reverse strand, counting down.
AATGTGAAAGCCGATTGGCACGACAAATTGAGGCGATGGTTTCTCTGGTGCCGGAAATAAGTAAGGTACAGGCCGTAGTTCAAATGAAGCCCGGAGTAGCCGGCAATACCTGGAATATGATTGAACGTGTATTATTACGGATAAAATTAGCTCCGGCTAAAGAAGACCGAAAAGAAAACCATCATTCAGAAAGTCCCTCTGGCCCAGCGTCTGGATTAGGGGTTAATAATGCAGGAACGACGCCGGTACAGCCGGTGGAACCGGTTAAAATCGAAGGGCTTGAAGCACAGATCGACCCGTTCACCCCGGACGCCGTTGCCAATAAGTCGTTAGAAGGGAGGGCCGGAAATACCCGCAACGACAAGGAATTAGAGCGGCGCATAAAAGATATGGTAGCTAATTTTTATGGGGTTCCTCGAGAGGCGATTCAGGTTGAATTTATAAATATTGAATAACTTGGGGGTGAAAAATAAATGCTCGAACCAATAAAAAATAAAATAGGGTCACAGAATTGGCTTCGCTTCCTTTTATTGATCGGTATAGTTGGCGTTTGTTTAATGCTAGGATCTAGTTGGTGGTCCAAAGAAAATACGAAGACTACGCCGGAGAACGATAAAAATAACCTAGCTGTTTTAACGTCTGCCTCTGGAGATCTTAAAAAATCGGATGCACATGCGTCTGGAATTATTACGGAAGAGGAGAAACTGGAGCAGCGGTTAGGTTCTGTATTACAGCAAATTAACGGCGTTGGGTCGGTCAAGGTAGCAATTACCTTAGTTTCGGGAACGCGTTACGAATATGCTACTAATCTTAAAAATAACCAACGTGAGGTTGAAGAGCGGGATGAACGGGGTGGAACCCGAGCTACTTCAGAGCGGACCCAGGACGAACAATTAGTTCTGTTATCCAGTGGGGGCGCTAATTCGGGTCAGCCCTTGGTGATACGAGAAATTAAACCGGAAATAAAAGGCGTGTTGGTCGTCGCGGAAGGAGCTCAAGACGCCCGTATTCGAGAACAATTAACCCGGACCTTACAATCTGTTTTGGGGGTCCCGGCCTATAAAATTCGGGTGATGCCCGGAACTGTGGAAGGTAGGTGAAGGAAGTGTTAACTTTAATTGTGCGACGTCGCAATTTATTTTGGGGATTGGTGGCGCTACTGGTCCTGGGGGGGTTAATCTATTTTTGTTGGCAGCAGACTAGCATTGTACAGGCACTTGTTATGAAAGAGAAAGCTAAGTTAGCCCTAGAGACTAACCCGGAAGAAAACCAAATCGTTTTGGAAAAGGACCTGAACGGCGAGGAAGTAGCTCTGGTTTCGCCGGAGCTTTTTCCGGTAAGCTCACCCCGTATACTAGAACCGGAAAATAACAGTGCGTTTTTTGCTGAATTCCGCATGGAGCGGGATCGTCTGCGTAGCCAGCAAGTAGAATTTTGCCGGGAGATTATTAATAATCCGGGCTCAACCTCGGAAATGCGCCAGGAAGCCCAAAAACAATTATTCAGTTTATCGCAAGACATGGAAAAAGAGTTAAAAGTAGAGAACTTATTATTAGCCCAGGGTTATCCAGAGGCGGTAGTTTTTTTGCAACCGCAGGCCGTAACCTTAGTTTTAGGAGGCACCAGTCCATACACTACACAGTTACCTAGCGTTACCAGTATGGTTAGCCGGACTCTAGGTTGTAAAGAGGAATTAGTTACCGTAATTACCCGGCCATAAGCTGTAAAAAGCTTATTGCCAAAAGGCTTAACTTACGCTTATAATTAAATTTGGAGTTTTATAGACTCAGGCCGGCATTTTGCGCCTGAGTTTCCTTTGTTAGGGATTGTTTGTATACATAATAATGATGAATTTCATTGAGAATAGGGAGGAAAATTAATGAAAAGATTAGGAGTTACGGATACCACGCTTCGAGACGGCCACCAAAGTTTATGGGCAACCCGAATGCGCGTAGACGATATGCTGCCTATTTTAGAACGGATAGACGATATTGGCTATCATTCTCTGGAAGTGTGGGGTGGGGCTACCTTTGACGTCTGTGTACGCTTTTTAGATGAAGATCCTTGGGAAAGACTACGGGTAATTCGACAGAAAGTGAAAAAAACTAAATTACAGATGTTACTACGGGGTCAGTCTTTAGTTGGTTACAGTCACTATCCCGATGATGTGGTCGAAAGATTTGTCGTTAAGGCCGCGGAAAACGGAATTGATATCTTTCGTATTTTTGATGCGCTCAATGATATTCGTAATTTAGAAAAAGCCATGCAGGTAGCTAAAGAAACCGGGAAGCATGTACAAGCTTCCGTAGTCTATACGATTAGTCCGGTTCACACCTTGGATCACTACGTGGAAACCGCCCTTAAGTTAGAAGATCGGGGGGCGGATTCTATTTGTATTAAAGACATGGCCGGTTTGCTTTCTCCTTATCGGGCTTTTGAGCTGATATCGGGACTTAAAGCTCGGCTCCAAATCCCGGTGCAACTCCATACTCATTATACCGGAGGTATGGCGGTGGCTACTTACGTTAAAGCCGCTGAAGCGGGAGTAGACATAGTGGATACCGCTTCAGGACCACTTGCCTTCGGTTCCTCACAACCACCGGCAGAAACCGTTGTACGTATATTACAAGAAAGCTCCCGGGATACCGGGTTAAATCTTTCTCCCCTGTTTGAGGTATCCGAATACTTTGAAGACGTACGTATTAAACGTGGCTTTGAGCGGGGCATTACGCGTATTTCCGCCATGCGGGTCTTCGAGCATCAGGTTCCGGGCGGCATGATTTCTAATCTGGTAGCCCAATTAAAAGAACAACAAGCATCCGAACGTTTGCCGGAAGTATTGCTCGAGATTGCTCGGGTGCGGAAGGAATTAGGCTACCCGCCTTTGGTGACGCCAACCAGTCAAATTGTCGGAACGCAGGCTGCGGTAAACGTGATTACCGGTAAACGTTACGGAATGGTACCGGGAGAAGTACGTAAGTACGTTCAAGGCTTTTATGGTAAGGTCCCGGGAGAAATAGACCCGGATATCAAGAAAAAGATTCTGGGTAAAACTGAAGCCATCGCTTGTCGACCGGCGGACCTTATACCGGCTCGTCTCGGGCAATGCCGGAACGAAATAGGGGACCTGGCCACAACTGAAGAAGATTTACTAACTTATGCCTTATTCCCAATGGTTGCCCGCAAGTTTCTAGAGGAGAAGAAAAATCGAGTAGCGGAGACTAAAACAGAATAAATTACCCGAAAACTAGACGTTCTAATAGTTTCCTGGTATAATTAGGTGTAATTACCTGGAAGATAAAGGACCAAGGGGTTAACTTATGGCCCGGTAGGGCACCGTAGCAGATAAAAAGGGGAGGTGTTCGCGTGGATAAAGTTGAACGAGGTGAATTAGGTTCGATACGAATTGCGGACGAGGTGGTATCCATTATTGCTGGCCTTGCAGCAACCGAGGTTCCCGGAATTTCCGGCATGAGCGGAGGGGTTGTAGGGGGTATAGCAGAGAAACTAGGTCGCCGTAACCTTTCCAAAGGGGTTAAAGTTGAAGTGGGGGAAAAAGAAGCTGCGGTTGACCTCGATGTAATTGTGGAATACGCAGTTAGAATCCCCGAAGTAGCTATTCGCGTACAAGAATCGGTCAAACGGGCCATTGAGAGTATGACTGGCCTAACGGTCATTGAGGTCAATATCCACGTCCAGGGCGTGGCCATGGAACCAGTAGAGGTCAAGGAAGAAGAACCGCGAGTAAAATAGGTAAAGCTGGAGCCAAACCCCCTGATAACTACAGGGGGTTTAAGCTATGGCAGAGGAGTTGGGAAATATGAAACTAAGGTCCAGACTGATAATCCTCCTATTCTCACTTTTGTTGATCGGATTAGGAGGGGTGGTAGCAGCACTGGCCCTTGGCTGGCGGTTGCCCCTTGATCAATTAATGTACGCCTTGAATATACTGGAGGGGCGCTGGCTGTTAGGGCTGGTAGGTACTATCCTAGTATTAATTGGGTTACTAGTTTTCTTTGATGGTTTAAAACCGGCACCCTCTACGGAAGGAGTTATTCAGGAACTACAGCTTGGCCGGGTGGTTACTACCAACCAGGCCTTAGAAAGTGTAGTTCATAAAGCTGTTCGTCAGATTCGAGGGGTGCGGGAAGTAAAACCTTTAATTCGGGTAGATACAGCCGGATTAACGGTTCTTTTACGGGTGGTTCTGTCCCCGGAGGTGAAAGTGCCGGAAATTGCCCAGCAGATTCAAGAAAGCGTACGGGCTCAGATAAGAGAAACGATTGGAGCCGAGGTGCTAGAAGTACGGATCAAAGTAGATAACATTGGCTTTGACCCGGTAGCCCGCGTGGAATAGGGTTTCGGTTTGGAGGGATCACAGTGCGCGAGATTTTACTTGAACTTTGGGAATATCACGCCGGAAAAATTTTAGGCGTTTTAGCCGGGCTGATTTTTGGAATTTTAATTCTTGTTTTCGGCTTCTGGCGATCGTTGTTTGTTGCTTTATGTGCTATTTTTGGCTATTTAATAGGGCGGCGTTTTGACGATAAAGGAACCCTGCGTGATTGGTATGAACGCGTTTTTCAAGGACGTTAGTGAACTCGTTCAGCTTCGCTGAACATCGAGGCTTCAGATGGAGACTCAACTCCACCTGAAGTTAAAATAATATAACCCCCACTTATAGAAGTGGGAGTCTTTAAAATTCGGATAAAATAGAGGAGAAGGTCATAAGCCGGTGAGTAGAAGAAAAGCACGTCAGAATGCCTTAATGGTTCTTTTTCAGATGGATCTAGTAGAAGCAGAATTAACTAATGCTTTACCTTTTGTTTTGGAGGAGTATCCGCTAGGCGGGGCCGCCGAGGAATACGCCAGCCAGTTAGCTAGTGGAGTATGGGAACATCGGGAAACCCTGGACGCTTTAATTCAACAAGAAAGTATTGATTGGGACGTTAGCCGGATGGCAGTAGTAGATCGTAATATTCTTCGTTTAGCCCTGTATGAAATGTACTTTTTAAATACCATACCGGATCGCGTGGCCATCAATGAGGCGGTGGAACTTTGTAAGATGTTTGGGGGACCTGATTCATCCAAGTTTGTGAATGGTATTTTGGGTAGTTTAGTTAAAAATCAACTACCTTTACCGGGTATGGATGGGTGAGACCAATGTTATGGTTTTTAGGTATAGATAGTAGTGCCTATACTACTTCCCTGGCTATTGTGGGAGAAAAAGGAATTTTAATGGATGAAGAAAGGCAGTTGCTGACGGTCCCTTCAGGCAGCACCGGGCTGCGGCAGTCGCAAGCTGTCTTTCAGCATGTTCAGAACTTTCCCGGGGTTCTAGCGTGTTTATTAAATCGCCATCCTGAACTAGTAGCCTCTAACCTGGCCGGAGTGGCGGTTAGTACCGCGCCTCGAACCGTACCGGGTTCCTATATGCCAGTGTTTGGAGTAGGTTTAAGTCTGGCCGAGAGTATGGCTACGATAAATCGGATTCCACTTAAACATACTTCACACCAGGAGGGGCATTTACGCGCTGGTCTTTATTCGGCCGCGGGTCCCGTGGCTAAAGAATTTTTGGCGGTTCATCTTTCTGGCGGCACTTCAGAGGTGCTACACGTAATTCGCAATAAGGCCGGGTTTAAAACGCAGATCCTGGGAGCTACTTCGGATTTACATGCTGGGCAACTGGTAGATCGCGTGGGGGTACTGCTTGGCCTTCCTTTTCCAGCGGGTCCAGCTCTGGAAGCCTTGGCCGCAGACGATAACACCACCGGCGAAACGTATAAACGCCTGAATTCAAGCTTTTTTCTCCCAGCGGCAGTAAGTAATTATCAGTTTAGTTTTTCCGGCGCTGAGACGCGAGCGCGACGTTTTTTGGAAACCGGCGGATCGCCTCAGGAAGTAGCCCAGGCGGTGCAAGGTTGTATTGCTCGAACCATGGAAAAGGTGTTGCGTCGAGCTATACAAGAGACTGGGCTGAAGGAAGTTCTTTTCGTAGGTGGAGTCGCGGCCAACCAGTATCTGCGCCAGCGCCTGCGTTATCGACTGGAGCATCCGGCGGTAAAAGCCCAGCTTTATTTCGCTGAACCGCGTTACAGTTCGGATAATGCCGTAGGGGTTGCTTTGTTAGCTTACGATACCTTTCATAGTATTTAGAAAGAACCAATGGTCCATAAAATCTTAAATTTTTTCGTGGAGGATGGTTTTTTGATGTCGGCCCAGATTATTGACGGTCAAGCTATTGCGATGGAAATCCGGTTAGCGTTGAAGCAGGAAGTAGAAGCTTTAAAACAAAAAGGGATTTTTCCGGGACTTGCGGTAATTATGGTAGGTGATAACCCGGCTTCGCAATTATACGTTAAAATGAAGGAAAAAGCGGCCCAAGAAATTGGATTACATTCCGTGGTACGTTTAAAGCCTACGGGAACTACGCAGGAAGAATTAATGCGCGAGATTGAGGAAATGAATGAGGACCCTCGGATCCATGGATATATGGTACAACTCCCCCTAGCGGAACCTTTAAGGGAAAGAGAAATCCTCGAAGCGATTCGACCGGTTAAGGATGTAGATTGCTTTCATCCTTATAATGTAGGTCGATTGCTTATTGGAGAAACCGGATTTAAACCGTGTACCCCTTTAGGCTGCATAACTTTGCTGGAACGCACAGGTGTTCCTATTGAAGGTAAAAAAGCGGTAGTTGTTGGTCGAAGTAATATAGTAGGAAAACCAATGGCTATCTTATTAATGCACCGTAATGCTACCGTTGCTATTTGCCATTCTAAAACGCGTGATTTAGCGGCGGAATTACGGCAGGCTGATATTGTCGTCGCTGCGGTCGGAATTCCGCGTTTTATTACTGGAGAGATGTTAAAACCAGGGGCGGTAGTTATCGACGTTGGCATAAATCGTTTACCGGATGGGAAGGTAGTAGGCGACGTAGATTTTGTTAGTGCCAGCCAAGTTGCCGGTTGGATCACGCCGGTTCCCCGGGGGGTAGGACCGATGACTATTACGATGCTTTTAAAAAATACGGTTGAGGCGGCGAAAAACCAGTGCAAAATTTAAAAATATTGTCGGTTAGCGAGGTGGTGGGTCGGATCCAGGGGTTACTATCCAGCGATCGCCTTTTAAGTAACCTATGGATGCGCGGAGAAATTTCCAATTTTCGGGTTCCTCGTTCCGGCCACTGGTATTTTACCTTGAAGGATACAGCTAGTTCCATTCGCTGTGTCATGTTTCGTTCTAGAGCCAACCGTACCACTTTTTTACCTCAAGATGGTATGCGGGTGTTAATTCGAGGTTATGTATCTTTATACGAACGCGATGGTACTTTGCAAATCTATGTGGAAGAGTTACAGGCGGATGGAATCGGAGCCCTCTGGGTAGCTTTTCAACAGTTAAAAGAAAAATTAGAAGCTAAGGGATGGTTTGCTCCGGAACGAAAACGAACCCTCCCCTTCTTTCCCCGGGTAGTAGGCATTGTTACCTCTCCCACCGGGGCGGCTTTCCAGGATCTACGTTCCGTTATTCATCGCCGTTGTCCGGGCACCCGTATTGTCCTAGCTCCGGCTTCGGTGCAGGGACAAGAAGCACCCGGAGAGGTGGCGGCAGCGATTCACTATCTGAACCAGCGTTCGGATATAGAAGTGATCATCATTGGTCGCGGCGGGGGTTCCTTGGAAGAATTATGGGCCTTTAATACCGAAATTGTAGCTCAGGCCATCTTTACCTCTCGCCTTCCAGTCGTTTCCGCGGTAGGCCATGAAACTGATTACAGTATTGCGGATTGGGTAGCCGATTGTCGGGCCCCAACACCTTCAGCGGCGGCCGAGTTAGTAGTACCGGTACTCGCGGAGTTAGAGGCACGCGTAGTTTTGCTCCGCGAACGTTTAAAGCAGGGCATGGAGGTTTATTTACAAAGACGACGGGAGCAAGTGGAACGTTTAGCTACCCGTAGCGTCTTACAGAGTCCGCGCGGGTTTTTAGTCATCCGGAAACAGGAACTACAGCGGTTACAATATAATTTAGGCTTATTTATCCAAAAAATTTTGCAGCATAAAAGCTTACAATTAAAGAGTTTAACGGCCCAACTTTCTGCTTTAAGCCCATTATCCGTACTAGCGCGGGGTTATGCCGTTTGCCGTAAACCTTCCTCCGGAGAGGTAGTACGGGATCAAGCCCAGGTAATAAAGGGTGAAGCGATAGAAGTTTTACTTGATGTGGGAGGGCTTATCTGTCGAGTTGAGGAAGGCCGAGACAAGGTTGAGACGCTAGTAGGGGTAGCCAATGGGGACCAGAAAGGCCAGGGGGGAGAGAAAAAGATTAATGGATGGGGTTAGCTTCGAAAAAGCATTAGCACGTCTAGAGGAAATAGTACGGAAGCTGGAGCAGGGAGAACTATCTTTAGAGGAGGCCTTGCAAAATTTTTCTGAGGGAGTAAACCTAGTTCAGCGGTGTAATGAGCGTTTACAAGCCGCAGAGAATCAGGTTGAAATTTTAAGGCAGCAGTTAGAAGGCGGAAACGGGGAAGAGGGCGAAATTAATCATGAACTGGATTAAACAGGAGTTAGCGCAACGGGGAACCCTTATTAATCAAGCTTTGGAAAACTACCTGCAAACGGAGGAAATCTATCCACCGGTAATTCATCAAGCCATGCGTTACAGTGTTTTTGCCGGAGGCAAGCGACTGCGACCAATTCTGGTATTAGCGGCTGCTGAAGTAGTGAGTAACCGTCCGCATCGCGCTCTGCCGGCTGCCGTGGCATTGGAGTTTATTCATACCTATTCCTTGATCCATGATGATTTGCCGGCTATGGATAACGATGATCTGCGCCGGGGAAGGCCTACCTGTCATAAAGTTTACGGGGAGGCCGTTGCTATATTAGCCGGCGATGCTTTACTTACGCAGGCCTTTGAAGTATTGTCCGATACTGCTTTTCCAGACGGTCCGGAGTCGACCATTGTTTTACAGGTAATTCGGGAAATAGCCCAGGCAGCTGGTACTTTAGGAATGATTGGGGGACAGGTAGTAGACTTGGCTTCAGAGGGGCAGCAGATTGATTTACCAACCCTTACGTATATTCATCAGCATAAAACCGGAGCTTTGATTCGGGCAGCGGTAAGATCGGGTGCCCTGCTGGGTGGAGCCAGTGCCGATGAACTTTTGGCTTTGACCGGTTATGCAGAAGCCTTTGGCTTGGCTTTTCAGATTGCTGACGATATTCTGGACGTAGTTGGTAATGAAGCCGTGCTTGGTAAGCCGGTGGGCAGTGACGCACGTAATGAAAAGTCTACTTTTCCGAATCTTTTTGGTCTAGAGCGTTCACAGGAAATGGCCCGGGAAACGGCCGAAAAGGCCATAACCTGTTTGGCGCGGTTTGGTGACCGAGCTCGTTTTTTAAGGGCATTGACCCAGTATGTGCTTGAAAGAGATAGCTAAACTTCACGCCGGGGATTAAACGGCTGGGTTTCTAGAAAACTATAAACCGAAATGGCTTGAGGCAGCGTTTGAAGGGGAATAGTAACGTATGTTATACTTATTACGATCGATAGTGGTGAGTGGTGCAGTATTCTAGTCAGCCATCCAATCTTGAAGGCGGGCCTAAAAATCCGTCAAGGGCACATCGATGAAGTTCGTGGTGCTGGCTTGTGACGCCCAGTCGTGGGCTGGTACTGGGAAATAAGGGGGATGGGGCGATCTACAAGGGCATGTAGGCGTTGACCCCGCCTCCGTGGAGGCCCAGGTGCGTGGTGACCTGTCGTATGGCAGCAAACTATGGCCTGGTGTTGAACCTACTCGTGGTGTGGTAGCTGCGTGTAGTGTAGCCTGCCTTGAGTGATTACGGTGGATACCAGGAGAAGGGGGCCCCCAGTCGAGGCCTAGACTGGGAGCTCTCGGTTGAAACCGGCGTTGCAAAAGAGGCTAGAGATTGGTTTGGTCTGTTGAGGAAAACTCCTAGACTGTGTACTCAGTGGTACAGTTCTCTGGGGATTAAAGTGTGTACTAAGTGGTAATCCAGCCTTGATACCGGTGACGGGTCAAAGCAAACTTAAAGGGAAACCGCCAGAATGGCGACATTCTGGAGTTTTGCTGGGAAATCCTGCTGGACCTAAGTCACAGAGTTTATCCAGGGAATGACCACTCACCGATTTAAGCAAGTTATATTATTATTTATTTATAGATTATTTGTAGTTTTGGTTTGATTAATACCGGGTATTCTAATATTAAGAGTTAGTTTCGGAGTGAATACAGTTTGGGAAGAATACGGCGTAACGCCAAGCGTCATTATTCCCGTTCCCCGAAAAGTCAAATGCGTCAGCAAATACGAGGCGTCGCGATCATTGCCAGCAGCACCTTTTTGCTGGCTGTACTTGTTAGTTTGACTTCTGAATTTTTTTTGCGCAACGTAACCTCGTTAATTTTGGCTTTTTTATTACTTTTGACCATAGTTTTGATTGGCGTGGGTTTTGATGCGATTGGGGTAGCCGCTGCAGCCGCCCAGGAACCACCGTTCCATGCCAAAGCAGCGGAAAAGGTACGAGGCGCTTTGGAAGCAGTACAACTGATACGACGCGCTGACCGGGTAGCCAGTTTTTGTAATGATGTAGTGGGAGACGTTTGTGGGACCATTAGTGGAACGATAGGCGCCGCTATTGTTTTACGGTTGTTAATCGTTCAACCAGATTGGAGTGAACTATTGGCTGCCGTAATTATGAGTGGCTTGATTGCTGCGGCTACGGTAGGGGGTAAAGCCCTAGGTAAGACCTTTGCGATTAATCAAGCTAATGATATTATATTCGCGGTAGGTCGGGTCCTGGCCTGGTGGGGGAGCTTGACCGGTAGACCGTTTTTTATGGAGAAAAAGGGTCAAAAAAGAAGGGCCAGGTGAATAAATTGAGATTACTGGATCGAATTGGTCATCCGGGAGATCTAAAAACATTAAATTTACATCAATTAAACCAGCTGGCCGAAGAAATTCGGGAAGAGTTAGTGGTGACCGTATCCCGAAATGGTGGACACCTGGCACCCAACTTGGGCGTAGTAGAATTAACCCTGGCTTTGCATTTGGTTTTTGATTCACCGCGGGACCAGATTGTGTGGGATGTTGGCCACCAATCGTATGTCCACAAGCTGCTAACCGGGCGTGGTCCTGAATTCGGTACTTTACGCCAGTATCAAGGTCTTAGTGGTTTTCCTAAACCAGAGGAAAGCGTTCACGATATTTTTGCTACTGGTCATAGTAGCACCTCTATTTCCGCCGCTTTAGGCTTGGCTTTAGCCAGAGATTTACAAAAAAAGGATTATTATGTGCTGGCAGTAATTGGGGATGGAGCTTTAACCGGTGGGATGGCATTTGAAGCTTTAAATCATGCTGGTCATCTCCAGACTAAATTAATTGTGATTCTCAATGATAATGAAATGTCCATTGCCAATAATGTAGGGGCCTTATCGCGGTATCTTAACCGCTTGCGTACGGAGCCATTTTATTTCCGCAGTAAGGAAGAAGTAGAATACCTGTTGCGGCGAATTCCTAAAATTGGCTCTCGGGTACTACAGGCGGTTGATCGCTTTAAAGATGCGGTAAAATATCTTGTCGTTCCAGGTATGTTTTTTGAAGAACTAGGTTTTACTTATCTGGGCCCCATTGATGGACACAACCTCTCGGTTTTACGGGAAATCTTACAAATGGCTAAACAGGTAGAAGGACCCGTGCTTATCCATCTTATAACTAAAAAAGGTAAAGGTTATGGGCCGGCAGAACGCAATCCAGATAAATTTCATGGGATCGGCCCTTTTGATATCCCCACTGGACAACCGCGACCCGGGTCCGGCAAACCTTCGTATACCCAGATTTTTGGGCAGACGCTTATTCAACAAGCCGAGAAAGATGACCGAATTTTAGCCATTACGGCCGCAATGTCGGGAGGAACCGGTCTGGAGGAATTTGCGCGGCGTTTTCCACAGCGTTTTTTTGATGTGGGGATTGCTGAACAACATGCCGTTACCTTAGCGGCCGGTCTGGCGGCGCAAGGTTTTCGGCCGGTGGTCGCGCTATATTCTACTTTTTTGCAACGGGCTTACGATCAAGTATTACATGATGTTTGTATGCAAAAATTACCGGTAACCCTAGCCATTGATCGAGCCGGGTTGGTAGGAGAAGATGGGGCAACGCATCAAGGTGTTTTTGACCTTTCTTTTTTGCGTCCTATTCCACATTTAACCATAATGGCTCCCAAAGACGAAAATGAATTACAGCACTGCCTAGAAACCGCTTTTCAATTGGAGGGTCCGGTAGCGGTACGTTATCCGCGCGGAAGCGGACAGGGTGTGCTTTTAGATCGCGAGCGTTATACTTTGCCTTTGGGTAAAGGGGAACTCGTACGGGATGGTCAAGATTTATTGATTTTAGCCCTAGGCCCTATGGTTTATGTAGCTCTAGAGGTTGCGGATACGCTACAAGAACAGGGAATTAATACTGCGGTGATTAATCCTCGTTTTATTAAGCCGCTCGATACCGAATTAATTGGCCAGTACACCCGTAAGTTACATCGGTTAGTAACCCTAGAGGAACATTGTTTGAGCGGGGGATTTGGTAGCGCTGTTTTAGAAACACTGCCTCGTATGCATAAGCATGAAAACCGGGAAGTACCTTTAGAAGTTTTAAACCTGGGGTTACCCGATGCTTTTATCGAACACGGTTCGACGGAACGGTTGCGAGAAGTATATGGATTGAATACGTCGGGAGTATTAGAAGCCATAAAGCAACGGTGGCCAAAGCTATTCGAGGGCAAGGTACGGATGGCCCAGCCTGAATCCGGGGGTCGGGGTACTTTTTTAAGCCGGATCCCCAGAGCGGTCGGCATTAACCAACGATAGACCGGAGGGATGGAAGCGATGGCCCTTAAAAAACCAGAAAAAGTTAGGTTGGATATCAATCTAGTGGAAAAAGGTTGGTTTAGTAGTCGGGAAAAAGCTCGAGCGGCGATAATGACCGGTCGAGTGTTGGTAGATGATCAACCGATTAGTAAGCCGGGTACTTTAGTATCTCCAGAGGTAGTGATCCGATTGCGCGGGGAAGAACCCCGATATGTAAGTCGGGGAGGGTTAAAGTTAGCCCGGGCCTTAGAAGTATTTGCGATCAACCTAGTGGGGAAAGTAGTCCTTGATGCTGGAGCTTCTACCGGTGGCTTTACGGATTGCGTTTTACAAAATGGTGCCGTTCGTGTTTATGCGGTGGATGTCGGGTACGGTCAATTCGCCTGGAATTTGCGCCAGGATCCCCGGGTAGTTACTTTGGAGCGTACCAATATTCGTTATCTATCTCCGGAACAACTACCAGAAAAGGCGGATGTAGCTACGGTTGATGTATCGTTTATTTCTTTGAATAAGGTATTACCAAGTATAAAGGATTTGTTGCAAGAAGAAGGGCAGATTATTGCCTTGATTAAGCCTCAGTTTGAGGCCGGACCCCAAAAGGTAGGGAAAAAAGGAGTAGTACGAGATAAAGCGGTGCATCAGGAGGTTATCCTGGGAATCATGCGAACGGCCAACCAATTGGGATTATCGGCTGTTGGCCTAACCTATTCTCCTTTATTAGGCCCGGAGGGAAATATTGAATATTTTATCTGGTTGAAGAACCAGAGGGCCGCGGATCCTGATGCGGCTCAGACCCCACAAGATAGTTTAGCGTGGGCTGAAACGGCTAGTAAAACGGTTATGGAAGCCCATGAAAAATTGCTACCGAGGCCATAGATATCGGTTATGGGAGGGGGGAAAGGGTTGCACGTAAACCCGGTTCAGGGGGAAGAACGTTCTAGTATTCTACCGCAAAGAGGTAAACCAGTTAATACTGTAGGTATAGTATTAAATCCCCAAAAGTCAGGTAGCAAAAAGTTAGCGCAAGAAATAAAAGGTTGGTTTGTTGCCCAGGGGGTAACGGTACGTACTCCGATAGAGATAGGTCCTGATGGTAGGGAAGCGCCCTCAGCAACCAGGGATAAGGATGTTTTCGCGGGCATCGATTGCCTGATGGTATTAGGAGGAGATGGCACTCTGTTAAGGGTAGCCCGGGAAGTAGATTGTATGTGTTTACCGATACTGGGCATTAATCTGGGCCATTTAGGTTTTTTATCGGAAATTGAATTAAACGATATGTATCCGGATTTGAAAAAATTGCTTACCGGAGAATACCACATTGAGGAGCGGATGATGCTTGAAGCCCAGGTGATACACCGGGGACAGGTGGTAGAGGGATTAAAAGCCCTGAATGACGTGGTCGTCTCTAAAGGGCCTCTTTCCCGGATTATTACCCTGGATGTTTATATTAATGAGCAGTATTTTACAACCCTTCGGGGTGATGGCTTGATTATTGCTACCCCTACGGGTTCTACGGCTTATTCTTTATCCGCTGGAGGTCCCATCGTTAGCCCAGAGGTGGAAATGCTTCTTTTAACGCCCGTTTGTCCTCATACCTTTTTTTCGCGTCCCGTGATTATTGCACCTACGCAGCGGATAAAAGTGATCCTTAAACCGCGTTTAGACGAAGCCAGTGTGACCGTAGACGGTCAGCATGGTTTTCAGCTCCATGCCGGTGATGAAGTAGTGATCTATCGGTCCCAGACGCGTACCCGGCTGGTTAGAATTCGTGGCCGTCATTTTTTTGAAGCGATTAGGAACAAGCTTACTTTAACTAGCTATGGACAGGAATAACTTTTCAAATGGGGGTACCGCTTTAGAATGCGTTTTTTTAAAAACCCGGTAATTATGGCTCATCAAATGGCCGGGATGGTATTGCGCCCGGGGCAACGGGCGATTGATGCCACAGCTGGTAATGGGCACGACACCTTGTTTTTAGCCAAACAGGTAGGACCTACGGGCGAGGTGTTCGCCTTTGATAAGCAGCCGTTGGCGATACATCGTACGGCACAGCGGTTAAAGGAAGCCGCGGTAGATACGCGGGTTTATTTATTAAATATCGGGCATGAACAAATGAAAAACTACGTAAGCGGCCGGTTTCAGACCATTATGTTTAATCTAGGTTATTTACCAGGAGCAGAGCGACGGTTTGCTACCCGGCCCGAAACTACGGTGCCGGCCTTGCAGCAAGGATTAGAATTACTATCGCCAAGAGGGATCTTGTTGGTAGTGGTGTATGTAGGGCATGCGGGAGCACGGGAAGAACAACAGGCCATAGAAGAATGGGTTCAAACCCTGCCGCAACCGGATTGGGATGTATTACGCTGCAGTTATCCCAACCGTACGAACAACCCTCCTTATCTACTGGCCATTCAGCGGGTCGCAGTGACCACCGTCTAAACACCTGCAGTTCTTCGTTAAAGGAGGTGGGTGCTTGCTTCTAGAATTAACGATTCGTAATTTTACTTTAATTGATGAACTACATTTTCAACTAGGACCCGGTTTAAATGTTCTTACTGGGGAAACCGGAGCGGGTAAATCCATTATTGTCGATGCGGTTAACTTAGTGTTAGGCGGTCGGGCTTCCACAGAATTTATTCGTGAACCAGCGGAAAAAGCCTTAGTAGAAGGCGTTTTTGTGTTGCCCCAAGTGGACAAGTTGTATCAGTTACTAGAAACTTATGGAATTGAAGTAGATCACGATGACCCGCTGGTCATGACCCGAGAGATGTCGCGTAATGGTCGTAGTTTATGCCGGGTAAATGGCCGGGTAACTACGCTAGGCAACTATCGTCGTATTGGTCAGTTTTTAGTCGATTTGCATGGACAACATGAACATCAGACGTTATTAAATCCGGTCGCCCACCTGGAACAGTTAGATAACTTCGGGGGAGAAGCATTACTGGTGCTACGGGGTGAAGTCGCCAGTTGTTATCGAAAGTTACATAACGTAGTTATAGATTTAGAACGCTTACAAAGAGATGAACAGGAGATGGCTCGACGCCAGGATCTTTTAACTTTTCAGATTGAGGAACTAGATTCAGCTCATTTGCAGCCCGGCGAAGAAGAAGCATTACAGCAGGAAAAGACGATTCTTCAAAATGCCGAAAGATTGGCCCACGGAGTGACCGCTGCCTACCAAATGACTTATGCAGGCAGTCCGCAGCAAAATTCTGCCTATGATTTGCTGGGAAAAGTGGTTGCCGAGCTTAAGACTTTGAGTTTGTTAGATGCGGCCTTACAGCCGGTAACGGAGATTTTAGAAGCCTCCCTATACCAGACGGAAGAAGCGGCCCACGTTTTACGCCGGTATATGGAGGAAGCGGGGCCGGACCCGCTGCGTTTAGAACAGATTGAGGTAAGATTAAATCTGCTTCGGCAACTAAAACGAAAATATGGCGCTTCCATTCCAGAAATCCTGCAATTCCGGCAGGAGGCTGAAGCGGAATTAGAGTTGCTAGTAAAACGGGAAAGTACCTTCACGGATCTGCAGGAAAAGCGCGTCCAACTAGAAGAAGAGTATCGAAACCTAGCCAAACAGCTTACAGAGCGAAGAAAGCAGACCGCATTAATCTTAGAGGAGGGGATTAATCGCGAACTGTCTTTTTTAGGAATGAATGGGGCTGGATTTACGGTTTGTTTTCAATCTTGTCCATCACCAAGTGCTTTAGGGGTGGATGAAGTTGAATTTCTTCTCTCTCCTAACCCGGGGGAACCGCTAAAGCCACTGGCGCGGATTGCCTCCGGTGGAGAATTATCTCGGATTATGCTAGCTTTAAAAACTTTATTAGCTAAAGTGGATCAGGTACCCACCATGATTTTTGATGAAATTGATACGGGGATTGGGGGACGCGCCTTGGAGGCTGTGGCTATGCGGTTAGGGCAAATAGCCAATTCCCATCAAGTACTCTGTGTTACGCATGCCGCTCAAATTGCTGGTTGGGCCGACCATCACTTTTACATTGAAAAACAACTGGAGGCCGGACGTACGTTGACCCGCATTTCTCGGTTAGCCGAGGAAAATCGAGTTTGGGAAATAGCGCGAATGCTCAGTGGGAATACGGAAAGTGAAGTTAGTCGTCAACATGCTATAGAGATGCTAAAACGGGCGCAGGGACAAAAAAGCTTAAACTAAAATTTAGGTATTCTTTATTTTATTTACAATAATTAACACCTTATAGCAATTAGGAGATATTCAGAGATATTAGGGGATGGGTGATATCATCCACAATATACAGAATTTCAGCAACATATTTGATTTATTTTAGGGAAAATTAACTTTAGATTAAGAAATAAAAAAATATGAAAGGAGAGAAACGTATTAGCCGATATTAATTAAATAGCTCGGGAGTGATAGCTTAATGGCGTGTAGAAGGTGGATAGGTAGAAAGTGGCCTTCAT
The DNA here is from genome assembly GCA_012519455.1 of Syntrophomonadaceae bacterium. Classification (GTDB taxonomy): domain Bacteria; phylum Bacillota; class Ch66; order Ch66; family Ch109; genus JAAYQE01. Next base: position 1,787 of record JAAYQE010000178.1, on the reverse strand, counting down.
CCATCCTTCTCCGCCAGATCATCGGACTGATTCTTATAGGGTTACTGGTTGGTGGGATCAGCCAACCATTACAGGTTTTTTGGGCCTTACCTCCCCAAGTTAAGGTTAGTGTAGGGGAACGTTTACAGATACCTCTGGAATTGCCGGAGGCGATTAAGAATCGTCTTTCTTTCCGGATAAACCGGAATCAGGAAATCGGTAAGGTGCTTAGCTTCAATAGCCCGAGGGAAGAAACGTTTGACCTAAAAAAGTTACCCGTTGTAGAGCATCCGGGGACCATTGACTTGGAAGTATGTCTTTTTGGTTTAATACCCATCAAAAAGATGGTCGTGACGGTAACTAGTCCGGTCTATGTGGTGCCCGGAGGTCAATCTATCGGCGTATTCTTTAGAACCTCTGGGTTAATGATTCTCAACTATGCGCCTATTCGAGATACTACTGGTCAGGAGCTTTCACCGGGAAAAAAAGGCGGTCTTTTACCTGGAGATATCATTTTACAGGCAGATGGGCAGGAACTAGTCGATGAATTTGATCTGGCTAAAATTGTTAATTTAGCCGGTCAAAGAGGCGATTTGGTGCACTTAGTAATTGAAAGAGATACGGAGAAACAGGAGGTCCGGATTAAACCGGTATATTGTCCCGAAACGACACGTTATCGTATTGGCTTACTAGTACGGGATAATTCGGCCGGCGTAGGTACGCTTACCTTCTATCTTCCAGAAACTCAGGTCTATGCGGCTTTAGGACACGTGATTGTCGATTCGCGAACGAATCAAGAGATAGAAATAAGTAAGGGGAAAATTGTACCCGCCCAAGTACAGGGGATACAACCAGGACGAAGGGGAAATCCGGGTGAAAAGATTGGGGTTTTAGAAGATAAAACTCCCCTAGGTACCATAGAAAAAAATTCACCCTATGGAATTTACGGAAGATTGAGCCAACCGGCCCATAATCCCTGGTTTATCGAACCTATTCCGGTAGCCTGGCGTTATCAGGTACATGAAGGAATGGCTCAAATATTAACCGTAGTTAAAGGTAATCAAATAGAAGTTTTTAACGTCCAGATTGAAAAAGTAATGCCCGAACGATTAGACGGAAAAGGGATGATCATCAGAGTAATTGACCCTCAGTTAATTAACACCACCGGTGGAATTATACAGGGAATGAGCGGGAGTCCGATTATTCAGGACGGTCGATTAATTGGCGCTGTTACCCATGTTTTTGTAAATGATCCTACTCGGGGTTATGCTTTGATGGCTGAGTATATGTTGTCAGAAATGAACCAATTTACAGATCCTACTACCGTCGGTCAGAAGGTTTTTCTGGCCGATAATTTTTTATTTTTTATCTATATTATTTCAAATAGCTTACTGTTTTGGCAAAAATTACTAGCAGATGCCGTCTGATTCTGTTTTTTTACATTTCTATGTGTCAGATAAGAATATTATTGGTAGATTATTTCTTTGCAATAACTGGCAGGATATTGATTGCTAGCGTCGAATTGGTAAGCAAAGATGCTCCGATTTTGACAAGGAGGCGAAACTATTAGGGAACGGATAAAAAATATATGGTTTTTTGAAACTTAAAAGTGAGAAACGGGGGAATGCGAAAAGATGGTAAAAGTTCTTATTGCCGATGACAATAGAGAATTTTGTGAAATTTTAAAAGAGTATTTAGAAAGTCAAAATGATTTTGAATTGGTTGGGATTGCTAATAATGGATTAGAAACGTTAGATATTATTCGGGAAAAGCAGCCCCACATTGTTGTCTTAGACATTATAATGCCT
>JAAYQE010000023.1 GCA_012519455.1 Syntrophomonadaceae bacterium | reverse complement strand
GGGGATGGGTCCCCTCTTCAGGCTCAGAAGTAGTATCACTCCCGTTATCCATCGGTTCCGGATCGACACGGGATTCAGCATCTTGCTCTGACCGCGGTTCACTGACTTCAGGTTTCGAGGGTGGTGATACCGGTAAATATTCAACCAACCAACCGGCAATCCAGACGGATTGATCACTGTCTCTTACGTTATACCAACCACTTTTTTCTCCCAGACAAGGCAGAACGTTCCCCACCGTCACTTTACCAACCCGAACAAACTCAGTCCCCGGACCGCTACGTAAATTAACGTTGGTAGCTGTAACTTTTACCGTACTCAAAACCGAAGAATCAAAAGAACCCGTAACGGGCGATTCTATCTTTTCCGGAAGGGATGTAGATGTTGATTTTTTCTCCGTTTCTGAAGGACCGATTAACCAACCGGCGATCCATCCGGTTTGGCCACTAGCGGTCTTAACCCGCATCCAATTTGACTTTTCCTCAAGAAGTTGGACTTTATCTCCAACGTAAACTTGACCTACCCGCGCAAAATTCGTACCGGGCCCCTTGCGTACATTTACGACATCACCGGTTATTATCCCTTCTGCCGCTTGAACACTTACCGCAAAAATCAAACTAATAACTATACCCCAAAAAACTACTTGTAATATTTTTGAGACTTTGGTTAATTCCGTTAGAACTTTAATCTGCACAAGCACCCCCCTGATCTAAAAATAATTAACATTGGGTTATTTACATAATACTTCCACGTAGATTCGACAATTCCTGCTAGATATCTGCAAACTCCCTTGCCAAATTAAACCAGGGTTTAAAAAGAAAAAAGAAGAAACTTTAACAGCTTCTTCTGGATGTCCTACATTAAAATAATGTACAAAGTCACCAATACACCCCAGAACCAGTCCCCCTGCCCCCTGGTTCAAAAATGATGACTTATACCCGTCGGCTAAACCACCTTACCTTTTAATTTACTATTTCTCGACAAATAGTCGGTGATTATTATTCGCACCAGGGCACTCCTGGAAATTTGTTGTTCTTCAGCTAAGGCCTTTATCCTCTCAACCTGTTTTTTAGTCAGATACCAAACAGTGCACAAATTTAAGATTAACCGTTCATACTGCCTACACACCACGGTTTCTTTGGGAAAAACCACTGGACAATCCCCCGTCATGATACGCAATTCATTTCGTCTGGGTAAATATAAGGGTAGTGCAGTTGGAAAAAGAATCTACATTATTACAGATCAATTAGTCAAATAATACTTGAGCATGTGTCGCTATTCTGATTATTATTTTGTTCTTTTTGTTTGAGGGCGACTCCTCTGCGTCTTAGTTTAATAATTTTCGCAAAGTACTCAGCCAGTTCGCTCAATATCTCCTCCTCTTTTAGCCCAGACTGCTGTCCTGGAACCTCAAAACAAATTTTTATTTTCTTTCGCTTTCGTTTTCGCAGAAGATCCCCCTCCTTGCCTTGACGTTATTTTATCTTTATGCCAAAAACACACTTGCTTAGCACAGGTGTTTTTTTGAAAACAAACAACCCGATAGAGTTGCAATACTCTACCGGGTTTAATTGTTTTTTTCGGTTACCTCTATGCCCACACCGCATTTTGCCATCAAATATATAAAATTCTCTACGCTCATTTTTACTAGCTCAGTGTCGTCCTTTAGGTATGTTATGCTCTGGGCCTTAAGTCCGGCTATCCGCCTGTTGTTGCTCTTTGGTCTCTTTGGCCTTTTGTTTACGAATGTTACAAAATCTATGCCGTGGCTGCTCGCGCTTGATTTTGCGTAATTATTCCAAATATCAACGAGGTTTTTGGCTTGCGGTGGGTATGAATTAATTTTAATCTCCATTAATGCCATGATGGAAAACCCTCCAAGTGAACTTAAAG
>JAAYQE010000022.1 GCA_012519455.1 Syntrophomonadaceae bacterium | reverse complement strand
GTTTATAATCTTTTAGTTCCTTACTTTGTTCACCAATCTTCGTTTTATGGCTCCTGTCAAGCACTGAGCTGCTTACGGGGGCTTTTTTTCTGGAGAATAGACTACTCGGGTCGGAACAGGCCATCCTTTCCAGGATTGCCATTTCATATTCATCCTGGAAGGTTTCATCCGCGGAATAGATACAAGTTCCTCGCGCCACTGCCTCTAGTTGAAACACCGATATCTATATCGGAAAGAGGATCATTGATAGGTACCTCTTCTCCGTTAAGAAGGCAAAGGCCGGTTTCCTATTGGGAACCAAACAGATATAAAAGATTAACCTTATATTTTTTTACAAACTTTAACAAGTTGACCCATTTTCAACTTGGGCACATCCTTCGCCCAATTTAATTGTAATTAATCAGTATTGATTTATTATATCAGATTAAACAATAAATATAAATTAATGGAAATGGCAATAGAAAAAGATTTTGTCCTTTGGCAAGGGGACATTTTTTGCATTACTTTGATTTCTTCGTATTTATAATAAAATCAAATTCGCCTAAATAATCACCTCAACCGGATCGCCTTTTCTGATAATACCTCCTTGGATCACTTTACAAAAAAGTCCTTCAGAAGGCAGTAAAGTAACCCCAAGGGTACGGGTTACCACGCTGGGGTGATCTTCCTTACCAATCTGGGAAACTTCCAAAATTACGTTGCTGCCAACTTTAAGATGGCCACCTACACCAATATTAATAAGGTTTATACCTTCAATTAAAAGGTTCTCAGCGAAATCTCCCGGTCCGGCATTGATCCCGTGTGTCTGATTAGCCTTCAATACACTATCCAGGTTCAAACAGGTAACTTGTCGTCCCCAAGGCCCGGTATGGCCATCATGCTCAATACCATAATCCTTGATTACGTTGGCTTGGTTGACTTCTTTTTTTAATTGTCCACGTTCAGGACTTATACATACCGAATAAAGTTTACCTTTTGACAATTGCTTCAACCTCCTATGATGCTATATTGATTAAGCTTAATTACTGCTTATTGTAGCAAAATTTGATCGGGAGTCGCAAGAAAAAACGGAAGAAAATCACAAGCCATACTATCTAAAATACCTAAAAGGAAAAAAGGAGGACGCCCGTTCGTTTGCATAATTGACGTATAGTTTTAAAGGCTATATAATTTTACTTCTAAGAACCGATCTTTATATGAAAGTGGTTGAGGCGCATGAAGTCAATTTTATTAGGATCTGGTCGGCCCGGGGCCGGAATTATTACTATTGCTATAAATCTAGCCATCGGTTTAGTTCGGAGGGGTTACCGTGTACTGCTAGCCAGTGCACAAACCAATCGGACCCTTACGACCTGGTTGAAAGGTACAGAAGAGAGGCCCGCCGGTTTGCTTACGGAATACCCCAGTCTGAAATGGTACGACCAGCCGTTTAATTTTACAGAACTTAAAACCCATAACGGTAAATTTTATGATTATCTGTTGTTTATAGGGGGAGCGGAAATAGAACTGATTAAGCAGTGGCAAGAGAAGCCTCCGCAGGTACTGTGGATCGTTGAGGTCGGGAATGACTATATCGAGGAAACAGTAGCGATAGACCGGGAGTTGCGCCAAGGCTACGGGAAGACAACGGGTATCGATTTGGTAGTTCCCAATAAGGCTCATCCAGGAGAATGGAAAAAGACTAGCGAATGGGTTTTCGATTTAGGGGATAGACTGGGCTGGGAAAAGGTGGCTGATCCTATACCTTATTGTGAGGCAATCCATGACTTACCCCAAGAGCATAAAAGTGTCTGGGAACTTCCTGACTACTATAACAACCGTAAGGAAGCATTCCAACACTTGGTCGAGAAGGTTATACAGTTGAAGTAATTAAGAAACCCTGTTTGGTTTTAGGAATAAAGGCTGACCTTGATTTTTGCCAAGATGGATAGTCATGCGGATGATATTATTCAGATTGTGCGTGAGGAGTTCGGAGAGGGCAATGCATTCTGTCCCCCTCTAGTCTTTTTGATAGGGAATCGGGTACATACTGGACGGATGGACGACGCTGTTGGAATGACCGTAGCAAGGACAATTATTATCTTACTTCTTTAAAATTTAACATGGTATAATACTGTCAAGAAAAGGAATGGTAGGGATAAACATGTGCGGAAGATTTACGATTACGTCAGGGCTTTCAGAAATAGCAGCAAGGTTTAACTGTGAGAGAAAACTGATCAATTTTCAACCCAGATATAATGTTGCCCCGACTCAGCAGGTGCCGGTAGTGATCAACTCTGAAGGCAATAATCTGCTAGAAATGATGCGGTGGGGGCTCGTTCCCAATTGGGTAAAGGACCCTTCGATTGGGATTAAAATGATCAATGCCCGGGCCGAAACTGTTACCGAAAAGCCGGTATTCAAAACTTTATTCAGAAAAAAGCGTTGCATTATACCTGCTGACGGTTACTATGAATGGCAGAAGGTCGGTAAATCGAAGATACCGATGCGCATTGTGCACAAATCAAGAGGCATTTTTGCCCTAGCTGGTCTATGGGATGTTTGGCAGCCCCCCAATGGCGAATCTTTGTTTTCGTTTACCATACTTACGACAGAACCGGTCAATTCGGTTCAGGCTGTTCATAATAGAATGCCAGTGATCCTTCGACCTGAAAATGAACAGTTGTGGTTGAACAATCTCCTTAATTCACCTAGTGATAACGCTTTTCTCCTTTCCCTCATAGAACCAGTCCAAGAACTAGAAGCCTACCGGGTATCCACGCTAGTTAATTCCCCAGCCAACGATCGAACGGAATGCATACTTCCAATTTACTAAAAGCATCCTGACCCCCCACATCTCTTGGAAAGATCATCAAAGAAATGAGTGGCAAATCAGTAACTTTTATCCTCCTTAACCGTTAATCTAAATAGCGGTATTAGGAAGGGGGTGAGCCGTATGACCTGAACAGTACCATGTTTGGTCAAACAGTACCAACTTGGAAAAACCAGTAAATGAAACTTTAAACCGTGACCAATATGGTATTGCTTCAGGAAGTAAAAGAACGGTTTTCTTGTTTCTATTAAGCATCTAAGGGAGGGTGATGGTTTTGCGAAAAACCCGTCTACATTTTGGGGTGTGGTGTCTCGTGACCCTATTCTTGTTGACCTTTTTTCCAGGTCTGGCCCTAGCTGAAGAAAAGCCGGCCGTTTCTCTGGAACAGGCGATCCGAATAGCCAAAGAAAATTTCAACATTCCCTCAGAATATAGCAACTTTAATTCTAGTTATGATAACTATGAAAACCGTCAAGTCTGGTTTCTAAATTGGGAATCAACTCAGGAACCGAGAGGTACTTTTAACGTTCAGGTAGACGCTACCGGTGAAATCATTTTTATGAACCATTGGAAAGCCGAACCCTATCCCGAAACCGGGCCCCAGTTGCCCGTTATTTCGGAAACCCAAGCCCAGGACATTGCCACCCAACTATTGAGCCGGCTGGCCCCTAATAAAGCAACCAGTCTGCGACTGGTCCCGAATGACTTTGAGGTTATTCCCCTAAGACAATACGGGCCGGTGACCTACAACTTTCGCTGGGAACGGGTGGTTAACGGGATGGTTTTTATCGGTGATGGGGCCCATATCTCGGTACGCGGGGATGATGGTCAGGTTAGTAATTACAGCTTAAATTGGACCAAGGCCAACTTCCCGGCTCTTACCGGAGTTATTTCCCCGGTCAAGGCCCAGGAAACATTTGAGACCACCGGCATGCTGGAACTTCAGTATCAACTCATCTCTGACTTTAGACCACTGCGGGCTGGGGAAAAGCCGCGGGTCATCCTGGTTTACCGGCTGAACCATCCTTCTAATGGAGTAATCGACGCAACAACTGGTGAACCGTTGACCCTAGAGCCGGGTCAGTGGTTGCGGAATCAAAATGGGGATTATGGGGCTGGGGGAGCCGGGGAATTAATGGGTAAAAGTGGTGCCCAGGAGCAAGCAGCCACCCCCTTGAGCCCTGAGGAACTAAAGGAGATCGAAAGAACCGCCGGCCTTATCAGTCAAGAAGAGGCTATGGCTACCGTTAAAAAGTGGGTGGATCTGCCAGACAAACTAACTTTACGCAGTGCCCACCTAGGTACTGAATCGCAGTTTTCGGAAAGTCGGTTTTGGAATCTCAGTTGGAATGCCGAAAAACCGGAAACGGGCAAATTGGAGTACGTGAGTGCCCGGGTAGACGCCCATTCCGGGGAATTGATGGGGTTCAACCTGTCCTATACCTCTCAGGAACCAAGACAATTCGGTCGCATAGACCAGGCCGCAGCGAAAAAAATGGCAGAAAAATTCCTACAGCAAGTTCAGCCGGAGCGATTCAGCGCTGTTGAATTGGACAAAAGGAATCAGCAAAATTGGCGGCCCCTGGCAAAAGGGGAACCAAACCCGCCCTACTACTATTTCAACTACCGCCGGCTGGTGAATGGAATCCCTTATCCCGGCAACGGCATCCATATCACTGTGGATACAGTGGAGCAAAGAATAACGCAATTTGACGTTAACTGGCAGAATCCCGAATTTCCTTCGGCTGCTGGTTGCCTGGGACAGCAGTTAGCTAATGATGTTTTTTTAAAAAAACAACCCCTGACCCTGGCCTATACCCTAGTCTACGGATCAACCGGGCCGGGCGATGTAAAACTGGTCTATCTGCCGGTAGCGGCTCCCAATCAACTGGTCTCCGACGTGTTGGATGCCCGGACCGGTGAATTCCTAGATTGGCAGGGCAAACCCCTGTCGCAGCAACCCCGGGCCTATCACTTTACGGACATTGCCGGGCATTTTGCCGAAAAGGAAATCAGCCTGCTGGCGCAAGCAGGAATCTTCGGCGAATATGGTGATACTTTCCGGCCCGACGAAGCGATAACCGTGGTCTCCCTGCTGCGGGCCATGCTGCAGGTAAGTCAAGGTAACTGGGGAATTTCCGATCTGACTGACCAGGAGATCCTAAAACGGGCCAAGGAAATGAAATGGTTGGAGGAAGGCGAACTAACGCCGGCTGGGGCCATCACCCGGGAAAACTTGGCGAAATTAATGATCCGCCTGTTAGGCATGGATCGGGCCGCCCGGATTGAAGGTATCTATCAGGTTCCCTATACGGATGCCACTGCTCTGTCACCCGGTTTACTGGGCTACGCCAGTCTGACCTGGGGTCTGGAAATCATCAGGGGTACCGGGGATACTTTTGATCCCAACCATGTAATGACTCGGGCCGAAGCGGCGGTCGTTTTGGTGCGAACCCTGAGGGCCAAGGCGTAAGCGCAAGGTAGATTATAATTGAAAGTAACCGGTGATCAAGGAGCCGCCCTTGCTGCTCTTGATCCCGGCGAACAGACTTCGATAGAAAAGTAAAAGGAGGAAACGGGAGCAGCTCGTTTCCTCCTTGTTATTCATCGATTATCTATGTTAGGCAGAAACGTCAAAATTTTTTAACCAATTTTATCGCATCCTTACTTACTTAACCCGATATCCGGCCTCCAACAGGTTTGTTTGATCCGCAATTTGACTAATCATCCCCAGAATATGCTCAATCTGTTCAGAGTTAGTGGCGAGGCGATCAATCACCAGATTATTAGCCTGCGTATTTTCTCTAATTACCTCCATGTTTTGGGTTAACGAAACCAAGGTGTGTCTTCCGCCTTCTACCAGTTGTTGGGTTCGGCTAGTCGATTCAGCCGGGTTGCAAAGGTTTTACCCAAACTGGGAGGGGCGGTAAAAACTTTTACCAATTCCAGGATCCATCTGGGTTCCATCTACTTGGACCTGGCTGGATCAGGCCGATAAATATAAGGATGCGGTCTTTCAAAGTGTATTGCTCCCTAAAATAACCCATTTCAACGCATTCATCGTCGGCCTTATAATTGCTTTTTTTCGCCTCATTAACCGTCATTGCTTTTAGATTACGGACATCTAAATCACTGGGATATTTTTCCCCTAATATATATGGGGGGGCATAGTAGATATGTGATTCTTCATCCACATAAACGATGGTTTCAGGGGGGATGGGGGTTTTAATCATAATTAACTGCCCGAATAGGGCAACCAAAACGGATATTCCGATGATTACGGCTATGATAGCATATATCTTTTCTATAGGCCCACCTTTAATAGGGTCGGTCTTCATTAGTAGCATCCACCTCGCATACTCCACAATATTTTGCTCTTCATGAATGATTTTAACTTGAATCCAGTACAAAGATCTATAAGCAAAATTATTAAGGACTACCGATGCCTCTATTATAAAGGGTTTTCTTAAAATCGCAATATACGCACATAGATGGGAGCGGGATGGCAACACCTTTCAAGAGTGTACCGATAACCCCATCCCATCGACATACGTGCACCTTCCTACGTAAGCAGCGGTTTCAGATTTTCTGGGTCAGGTGTGACGTAGATGGTTTGATGGTGGTCATAGATAACATAGCCAGGTTTGGCCCCGGCTGGTTTGCGTACATGCCGGCGAAGCGTATAATCAACCGGTACGGCACTAGAGTAACGGGCTTTGCTGAAGTAGGCAGCTAAACAAGCCGCTTCTTTAAGCGTCTGTAAAGGAATCTGAAGTTCAGGTAATAGTTCCTGCGACGAATTAGCCCGGTTGTTAAGCCCAGTTTCCCTCTTAGTTTCTGAATCCGGCTCGGACTCAGGGCGAGGATGCGTCATCGATTGGGTCCGGATAATCACGTGTGATCCGGGAATCTCTTTGACGTGAAGCCATACATCGTTTTTACGTGCTACTTTCAGGGTTAAATAATCATTTTGTTTGTTATTCTTACCGACTAGAATTTCAAAACCATCCGTTGAGCGAAAAGGCATCAGATTTACTTGATCTTTTTCCTTAACTGCAGCTAAGGGTTTTTTTCGATCTTGTTTTTTCCCCTTATTAAGAGCTTTTTTGTTTTTTCTTATTTTCTTTTCGGATCCGGTGTTTTCCGAAGTGAACCGGGCTTTACCTGCCTCTCGTAATTGGCGTTCCTCAGGCGTTGAGGGTCGTAAGTAGCCCTGTTCAATTAACTCCATGCGAATCTCCTGCAGATCTTCTAGTGTAACCGCCAGCTCTAGGGCTTGATTAACGGATTCCAGGTACGCTATTTCCTGTTGAGCGAGTTTAAATTGTTCTTGTACTACCTGCAAACTACGCCGGGCCCGATTGTACTTTTTAAAGTAGTGCTGGGCATTTTCGGTAGCGGAGAGATGGGGCAAAAGAGGGATAGTTATTAAGGTTTCTTCGGCTTCATAAAGATTAATAACGGTTATTTCTGTTAAACCTGGCTGTATTTGGTAAAGATAAGTCATCAGTAGTTCGCCGAAAAGACGGTAACGTTCCGCCGCTTGAACTTGAGACCAGCTTTCTTCTCGCAGGGAAGATTTGCGATAAGCGCGTTGTAATTGGTTTTCTAGGCTTTTTTTTAAGGCTTGTTTGTTTTCTTGCCAGCGGACCTGTTGTTGCTTTACCCGAAAATAGACATCAAGTAAAAGATTAATACTGGTAAATTGATAGGCCGTGCAGGGAGGTTGCGCTAGGTGATATAACGGCAAAGCTCCATATTCAACTAAATCAACCGTTCGGGGCTGAGCTAACCAGTGCTCGATCCGGCCGTCTAACGCATCTGCAAGTTTATTTTTATCCGGTTGATTAGTTCCATAGGGCCGCATGGTTCTTTCCCATTGATCGGCGTTCATATTTTCTTTTACAATTAGCGTCGGTTGGTAATCATGATTAAGTAAAGCATGGCGATATAAGGCCATCTCCTGTTCTAATCGAGAAAGTTCGTATTCCCCGCATTCCTCCATTAGCGTGTATTCCTTAAGCCCGGCTCGATAAACAAGTTCGCGGGCCAGTACGGGACTAAGCCCGGCTATTTTTGTAAAAAGAATACGACTTACGGTCTGCTCCCAATTATCTTTCCAGATTATATGGTGAAGCTCATCAGTTTTGAGGGAAAGGGGATTAGTTTTGTCTTGCGCCGGGGGCGCCACATAAAGTTTGCCAGGTAAAACCTCCCGGTGCCGGCTAACGGCGTGGGTATAGCGTTTTATACCGTCCAAAATAACTTTCGATGAGGCATCGAAAAGAATAATATTGCTATGCTTGCCCATTATTTCACACGCCAGTATTTTCCGCGTTATTTCACCCAGTTCATCAGGCGATTCAATACTCAGATATATGATCCGTTCTAGAGGGGGTTGCTCGATTTGTACCAATCGTCCACCTTCCAGGTGTTTACGTAAAACCATGCAAAACAGCGGAGGTTGCGCCGGGTTAGGTTTACTTTCGCCGGTTAGGTAAATTCGGGCTCGGTTAACCTGCGCCGAAATTAGTAGGCGATACGTTTGTCCTGGTTGACGAAGCAGGAGGTGAATTTCTTCTCGTTCCGGTTGAAATACCCGATCAATGCGGGCATGCAAAAGTTTGGCGTTTAATTCTTGTACTACCGCCATCACGAGTGTTCCATCAAAAGCCACGGTAACTGCCCTCCGTAATCATCCAGTGTTTCCGATAACACTCCCATCTTAACATCCAGTGAAAATACCTGTCAAAGTGAAATAAACCGATAGTTCTTCCCCGGTATATCTTTCTCCTGGATTGAATAGGTTTAGGTGGAAGAACTTACTCTTTTTTAGGAGGGAGTGCTGTGACTGAAACTAAATGGTACCAACTAGATACAGATAAGGTAGCCGGGATCCTGAAAACAAATAAGGAGCTTGGTTTATCCGTCGAAGAAGCAAAACAGCGTTTTTCTGCTTGGGGACCGAATAAAATGGTTGAGGAAAAAAAGAAGTCGCCATGGAAAATATTCGTAGCCCAGTTTAAAGATTTTATGGTAATTACCTTACTTGTAGCCGCGGTAATTTCTGGTTTTTTGGGTGGCGTAGCGGATACCATCACCATTATGGCGATTGTATTGGCGAATGCAATTTTAGGTTTTATTCAGGAATACCGGGCCGAAAAATCGATTGCCACTTTAAAAAAGCTTTCTGCCCTGGAGGCCCGAGTAATCAGAGAAGGTAAGGCTTACCAGATACCGGCCGTGGAACTGGTCGCCGGGGACATGGTCAGCCTAGAGGCTGGTACACGG
>JAAYQE010000177.1 GCA_012519455.1 Syntrophomonadaceae bacterium | reverse complement strand
CGGAGAGAGTGGGATTCGAACCCACGAGACGAGGTTTTGCCCCGTCTACTCGCTTTCCAGGCGAGCGCCTTCGACCATCTCAGCCATCTCTCCGCGTTAGGATCATTTTATTGTCGCCACACTATTTTACCTGGATTTTAATTAAAATGCAAGTGTTTTCAGGTGATTGGCCTTTTATCTATTTAGATTTACTCCGGCTGCGGCGTACATTATCCAGGACCAGAAAAACCGCTTCCAGCAATTTTTCTGGAGAATAAGGTTTTAGAATATAATGTTTGGCCCCGTATTGTAAAGCAGTGATTACCATTGCTTTCTGCAATTCATCCCACCACCTACACTGCGTTTAGAGGTGGGGGAATTCTTGCTGAATTAAACCGAACTAAGTAGTTTAGCGATTTCTTTATCCGAAAGAGAACGGATAATCCGGATAGAAGTTAATTTAGTAAGATCGACCTCTCGTAATCCTTTTAAGCGCTGACCATATTTATCGAAAACGAGACGGATCACCGGATAAACTGGATTTTCTTTACGCACCTCCACCACAATGGCTACGTTTCCCGTATTCAATAATACCCAAGTTCCTACCGGATAGGTAGCTACATTAGCCACTAAGTTCAAAAAACACTTGGCCTCAAAGTGGGTTTTCGCCATGGTCCGCATAATCCCCAAGGCCTGATCGTTTCTAAAGGCCTTACGGTAAGGTCGATCCGAAGTAAGCGCATCAAAAATATCCGCGACAGCTACAATTAAGGCATATTCCTGGATTTTATCCCCTTTCAAATTGCGGGGATACCCTCCTCCATCCCAGCGCTCATGGTGCTGTAGCGCCACATGCGCAGAAAGTAAAGATATCTCCTCGTACTCGCGTAATATTTCATATCCATAAGTAGTATGCCGTTGTATCTGCTTATACTCCTCTGAGGTCAGTTCTCCCGGTTTAATTAAAAGATCTTTATCGATTCGGGTTTTACCTATATCGTGCAGAATGGCTCCGATCCCTAGTTGCTTTAATTTCAACTGGTTGTACTGGAAACTTATACCCATCATCAAGCTAAGAATACACGTATTTACGGAATGTTGAAAGGTATAATCGTCATGCGTTTTGAGGTCCGTCAAATTATACAGGAAATGCTTATGATCTAAAAGTTCATTTATTAGATCATCTACGGTATCCTGAATTAATCTAAGATTAAGTCGATTCTCCTTTTTAACAGCCTTGAAAGTACTTTTTAGCGTTTCCAGCACCCGGGCCCGGATTTCTTCCGAAACTAGCTCTGGAACCGGAGGCAGTTCAACTAAGCCGTCCTCAACATAAACCGACTGAATTCCTAGTTCAACCAGACGATTCAGGTAATACTTATTGATAATTACACCCTTACCCAGCATTACCCTACCATCACTGTTATAAATACTTTTAGCCAGTTTCATACCGGGCTCAATAAATTCTAGATTAACCCTACGCATACTTATCGTCCTAATAACAATTTTTATAGCTATGGATTTAATTACCTTTGTTTTCCTTAACATTATAGCATAATTCACTTTACTTTATTTAACCGAGTTTTTTATCCTTGCCCCTCGGTATTTAATTTTTTAATAAAATCGTCCGGTAACCAAACTAGGCCTAAAAATCAATTTCGCTGCACCCTATAGACCAAATTTACCAGAAAGTAGGTCCCTACAAGGATCACCAAGAAACTCCCCACAAAAATTCCTGATGAGGCATGATACTGGATAACTATGCTTGCCCCCATCCATGCAGTCAATATAGCAAGACTCACCTGAAGGATCCGCTT
>JAAYQE010000275.1 GCA_012519455.1 Syntrophomonadaceae bacterium | reverse complement strand
TTAGGATAAAAGGTCCGGTCATGCGCTTTAAGGTGGCAGTCGCCTCTTGGTTGCGCTGCACATGAATGGGAACGAGGAAAGAGCGCTTGAATTGCGCCTGATTGCCCAAGAGCCCGGGGTTTAGAAACTCCATCACCGACCACAGATCCCCCACATTGTTCTCCACCGGTGTCCCTGTCAGGGCGATGCGGTAGACTGCTGGCAGTGACCGGGCAGCCTGAGCCTGCTGGGTCAGCGGATTCTTGATATTTTGTGCTTCGTCAAGGATAACACCGTCCCACTGCACCTTCCGAAACAAATCCCCTTCCCGACCCAGCAAGGCGTAACTGGAGATAACCAGCGCCTGCTTTGTGGCGGCTTTCTTGAAGGCGTTGCCTTTCTTGCGGGCAGGGCCGTGATGCACCAGCAAAGGCAGCTCCGGGGTAAAACGGGCCGCCTCCTTTTCCCAGTTGGCAATAACCGATGTGGGGCAGATCAACAGCGCCGGACCGCAGCCGCCCTGCTCGTAGCGATGCTGGAGCAAAGCTAAACACTGAATAGTTTTTCCAAGGCCCATATCATCAGCCAGACAAGCACCGAACCCTATTTGGCTAAGAAAATTGAGCCAGGCATACCCTCGTAACTGATAGGGGCGCAGCTCTCCCTCAAGCCCCAGCGGCGAAGGCAAATCTGGGCAGGGCTTCTCACCTTGAAGACGCTGTAGCAAATCTCCCAACCAGCCGGAGGCGCTAAGGCTTCGCAAGGGAAGATTGTCTGGCTGTTTTACTACCCCCAAGGAAAGCTTTACTACATCTCTGGCAGTAAGCTGCTGGGACGTCGTTTTTCGCCAGAAACTAAGCGCTTCCTTGATCTCCCCGGCGTCCACCTCCACCCATTGCCCCCGCAGTCTTACCAAGGGGGATTTGAGCCGAGCCAAAGCTTCCAGTTCCTCCGCTGTCAGCACTTCATCCCCTAACGCCACCTGCCAGTCAAAAGAGACTACATCGTCTAGCCCTATGTTACCGGAAGACAAAAAAGGAGAAGAAGTGGCCCGGCCTGTGATCGTAAGCCGTGCCCTACTTCCTTGGCTCGTCCACCAAGATGGCAACATCACAGCGAAACCTGCTTGTTTAAGCAAAGGCGCTTGGCCACGAAGGAATTCAAACGCACCTCTGGTATCAAGCGTAAAACCCGCAGGGATACTTGATTTAAGACTTTCTTCTATCTGCAGGGAAAAACAGGCTGCCTGCCCCAGGGCGGTAAGGATAAACTCCCGTCGTGCAGCCAAGTTTTCACCTGTAATCTTTAGCTTTACTTTACCCTTCCAAGCATCCGAAACAGGAAGCAAGAGGCTAGGGTCATCCTTAGCTTGCAGGAGATAGCGCATCACCCAGGTTTCATCCTCGGACTGAGATTCCTCTGGCCCCGGCTCCTCCAGCCGAAAACAAAAACGATACGGTGCCGCCGCAAGAGTATAGACCTGGCGGCGCCACTCCTTAATCTGATAAGTAAGTTTAACTAGCTCTGCCGGATCTCCCTGAAGAAATCCCGACGGTGACT
Source organism: Syntrophomonadaceae bacterium (assembly GCA_012519455.1). GTDB lineage: Bacteria > Bacillota > Ch66 > Ch66 > Ch109 > JAAYQE01. Next base: position 2,193 of record JAAYQE010000275.1, on the reverse strand, counting down.
TCAGCGCTGCCAGCCATCGCTGGTGAACACTGGTTTGACCAGCCGCCCTACTACGCCTTTTACCTGTTTTGCCCTGTAGTAACATAGCTTCTTGGCGGGCTAAAGCATCGATTAGCATGGCAGAAAAGCTGAGCACAATAGACGGAGCCTGAGTATCAGGAAACACATCATCCGCAGTCAAGCAGTAGCAGGCTGCCGGCATACTCCTCGCTAAAGTAACCAGGCTTTCCATATCATCTCCAGATAACACCGGCTCCCAGACAGCAACATAGCCACTTCGTTCCTGTTTCACTCCCGGCAAAAAGCGGCCCCTGGCAGCCAGGGAACCAGCAAAACGCAAAGCCTGTACCCAAAATGCAACATCAGCCCCTATTACCACATTCGGTGCCAAGTTCCGACGTCCAGCACAAGCCATAAGAAAAGAAATCACTTCATCCGGCAGTAAGCAAAAGGCAGTCACTTTCCACGGCCGGATCGTAAGTTCCTGGTCAGCTGAAGGCGGTGAGGCCACCAGTAAGCTCGACCCTACCGGTCTGTCCGTCACAGAAGGGAGCCAGGCCGTCATAGTTGTCTCTGTTTTATCCCCTATTTCTATTCCGCCTGCCGCCAAAGCCAGTTTCAGTTTCGCACCAGAAACATCAAACGGCGACGGCAGCAACTTAGGTTTTTTTGGGGGACGCCCTCGGCGCTTGGGAAAATGCTCCGCCGGCGTCTCCCCCCACAAATAACAATTTTCAGCAAGAAAACTAAGGTGCAATATAATCATTTTTAGCTCCTGATATACGGTGTATTTTAATTCCATTAGAAAAGACTTAAACTTAAATAAATAAACAAAACCCGTGTATCCAGCGCTATTATTCCACTTCCTCGTGGCTAATTCCTTCTTTTGTCTCTTCCCTAAGCACACTCGTTATAGCTATCTACTCCAAAAACCAATAAACTTAATATGCCCGTCGACTAAATTAAAGCCAACCGCAATCTGCCGGAAATTACTTTCTTACACGCCCTCTTTTTAAGGTCCAGCTCATATCATACTCTTTTCACCTCTTGTTAAGGCTTAAGCATAAGTCCCAGAATTCACTGATGGGTTTTGATATATATTTATTCCGGTGGTATATTATGTTAAACTTTCGCTTGAATTCTACCTTATCTATCTTGATGTGAAAAAGACGGCCGTTTTTTAGTTCGTTGTTTACCAACATCTTAGAAATAACCGAAACGCCCATGTTTGAGATAACGGCGTTTTTTATTGCTTCGGCGCTGTTACATGTCCAGTTAACGTTTAGATCTATTCCTTTTGATATCATGGTGCTTTCAAACAGTTCTCTGGTTCCGCTGCCCTTTTCCCGCAGAATAAAATTGACGCCTGACAGTTCATCAACAGTAACGCTTTTTTTATCCCTAAAAGGGTGTTCACTACCGCAGACAAGAATTAGTTCATCATCCATAAACGGTTTCGAGACAATAAATTTGCTGTGAATGGGCCCTTCCACCAAACCAAAATCCAGCTCGCTTTTGAGCACCATATCTTCGATAACTGTTGTGTTATCCACTACAGATTCTATCTCTGCAGTGGGATAATTAGACAGAAACCGCGCGTAAAGTTCGCTTAGTATGCAAGTGCCGACAGTTATGGACGCACCTATTTTAAGGGTGCTACTTTCGGTTGATTGCCTCATTTTCTGTTCCATTTCATCAAATAAAGAAACAATATGGCGGGCGTAGTTCAATAATTGCTTGCCTTCTTCGGTGATATATAACTTCTTCGATAACCTTTCAAACAGCCTAATATCGTAATATTCTTCCAGTTCCTTAATAGTCTGGCTTACCGAGGGTTGAGCCACAAACAGTTTCTTTGCCGCTTGCGTCATGTTGCCCAAGTCGGCAACGGTTATAAAAACTCGCAAATGCCTTAGTGTCATAAGTTTCCCCTCCCATAGGTAAATACCTATCAGCTACATACAATGATAGTATTTTACATGGTTCCAGGCAACTGTTAGATTAAATATAGCATGTGTCCGCGGGAGGAGTTGTTCATGGAAATAATAAAAAAGAACCTGCCTGGGGTTCTTGTATGTGCAGCTATAGCCACCATCTCTTTTTATTTAGGAGAACAAATACCGTTAGTGGGAGGTCCTGTTTTTGCCCTCTTGATGGGAATAGTGTTAAACCTATTTATAAAATCCCATAAAC
>JAAYQE010000176.1 GCA_012519455.1 Syntrophomonadaceae bacterium | reverse complement strand
CGAATAATAGAAGGTTATGATGGATTGGGAATCGTTAGTACCATAGATCCGGGGCAAGGACTAGTTGTCGTATGGGTTACACCGGATACCCAGGATGAGGTGACGCATATTCTACACTTTTTTCCTCGAGCTTTAAATTATTAACCGTTAAATAACCAAAACTTTTCAACTAACCGATGATCCTACCTCTAAAAAATCCATAAAATTAAAATCTTATACGTTTAACTTTGTTTTTTGGTGTTAAACCTATTAAATAGACCCGGGAAGGTATAACCAATATTATATCCCTGGGGGATGAATTATGGTAAAAGATAGACACCGAAGAATTCAGTTATTACTGGCCTTGTTTATGGTAGTGGCGATTCTTGGTCTGGGGCGTTTGGGATTTCTGCAGTTAATAGCGGGAGCCCATTTAAGTCGACAGGCTTGGTCGGCCCGGGCTGATTTTGTTGCGCTAGAAGATTTTTCTCGGGGAGAAATCGTGGACCGCTATGGGCGTAGTCTGACCGATACCACCTATGAACCGGGCTTAATTGTTTTTCCCGTTCTAATGTCAGAACCGGAAAGGGTAGCTGGTAAATTAGCCGCAATATTAAAAATGCCGTTTCCGGAATTAATAAGTAAACTGCAAAAAAACAAACCGGCGGTCATTTTAAAGAAGGACCTTACCCCCACAGAAATCGAACAAATTCATCAACTGGGAGAGAACGGTTTGTGTATCTTACCGGTAAAAAAGCGTTATGGCCCGGCAGCGCTAGCGGAGCATCTAGTTGGCTATGTAGCTCCTATGGCGCCGGGAGTTTGGGAGGAAATGACGATAACCAGATCCAAGACTCCCTTGGTTTGGAACTGGGGCGGGGTTTTAGGTTGGAGTGAGGAGCATGGTTATGGGCGTCAGGATCTGATCGGGGTAAAAGGGATGGAACGGATTTATGAAGAGGACCTGCACTTCAGTAGTGATGCAGAAGGAGTACTAGTATTAAAGGATGCAGCCAATAGACCTTTAAATCCGACGGAGATTCGCCTTCGTAATCTGGTTTCAGCTCCGGAGTTTTTTAACCGGCGGAAAGTAGTTTTAACGATTGATCGTGATATTCAAGCGGTAGTAGAAGGGGTCATGGATCAACGGATACCACGGGGCGCCGTAGTAGTTATGGATATTGCCACGCGGGAAGTTTTAGCCATGGCTAGTCGGCCCGGATTCGATCAAAATAAGGTAGCCGCTTATTTGGATGAGAGTACCGCGGTCGGTGTATTCCGTAATCGGGCTCTAGATTATTACTATCCGGGATCAGTTTTTAAAATAGTGGTTATGGCCGCAGCATTAAACGAAGGTTTAGTCGATTCCAAGGAAACGTTTTTTTGTCCAGGAGCGTTTACGGTAGCGGAAAATTTAACCATTCCTTGTTGGAAAAAGGAGGGACATGGTCATTTAACGCTTACCGAAGCCTTTGCGCAGTCTTGTAATCCGGTTTTTTTGGAAATTGGACAACGGCTAGGTGCGCCGTTATTACTAAAATATGCGCAGTACTTTGGTCTTACCCAAGCCCAACTGCTTGGTTATCCCTTGTCGCTTGGTCCAGCCTTACAGATTCCGAATTACCCTGGGGCCGTTGCTAATGCTTCTCTAGGGCAGAAGGGGGTTAAGATAACCCCCTTAATGGTTGCTTCTTTGATGGCTACGCTTGCTGGTTCTGGCGAATATCGAATGCCGCAAATAGTAAAGAGGATTCAGGATCAAAGCAACCAGATCATACGTGAGATAGCGCCCGGAGTTGCGCATAGGGCGGTAGCCCCGAGTACGGCCAGGGAGCTGTGCGGTCTTTTGAGCGAGGTGACTAAAACCGGTACGGGAAAGGAGGCGTGGGTAGTTAAGGAAGGAAGTGCTGGTAAGACCGGTTCAGCCCAGTCCGGTCAACAAGATGTATCCGGGGAAGAGATAATTGATGCGTGGTTCGCCGGATATGCCCCTCTTAGCTATCCGCGTTATGCCGTAGCGGTTTTGGTTGAAGGGGGAGAGAGCGGCGGTAGTAGTGCCGCCCCGGTTTTTCGAGAAATTATCGAAAAAGTATTGGCTCTGAAGGGAGAGAACGAGGGAAATAAGTAAAGCCTTAAAGCCAGCAATTGATTAGCCTTGAACCCTGGAAAGGGGGTTCAAGGCTATTTAACTTCACCTAGCGGATATAGTTTTGGTTTTAGCCGGATAAAACCACGCTTAAATGATTAGAGGCACTAACAAAGCGGCGGTACGTCATAATCCAGATTAATCATCTTCTGAAGGGCACTGACAGGTTGCAGCGGCGGCACCAGAGTAGAAGTTCAAGACCATGCCGCATGTATCTTCAAAGAAGAAAAAGTAAAATGGAATCTTACCTTCTGCCACCGCAATACATCTGGCCGTGGTAGAATTAACATCAGAGCAACAAGCGGTTACACCCATTATCAGACTCCTCCTTTCCCTGAATCCTATTGGTTAGGGTTTGCATTACACTATATGCATTTTTTTAAATAAAGGTGAAACTTGCCATTAAAATGACCGAATTACCAAAGTAGGTATTTTTTTATTACCAAATTAAGAACGAATTACCATGAGAACGCCAGGGTTAACCGGGTGCTTAACGGAAATCGTACGGCCGTTTGACGGTTTAATACGGATTAATTCACCGTCTGCAGCCAGGATACATAAGATGATGAAAACGGAATTTATAAATAAAGGGGGATACGAATGATCGATCAAACGGGATGCGGTGCGGGTAACGCCGGTACGGAAGCAGTGAGATCCCTGGTGGCGGAGGCCATGCAAATGGCCCGTCAGTTAAGAAAGGTTGCCAAACAGGCGGGGAGCATATACGGCATGGAGTTTTGTCCCACGGAAGTGATCAGTCCAGAAAAGGTATCCCAGGAGGCCGTTGCTCGGGCCTTGGACCTAATCGAGAGAATCGAAAAAATCGAAAAGAGAAAAATACGTTGATTTTCGTTTAATCCTAAAAGTGGGAAAGATTTGAACATCTATAAATTAAGCCGCATATTATATGGTGAAACATTTAGTTCCAAGTTAGCAAGGATTGACATTTAATATTTTGTTATTAAGGGGGTTTAATTATGTCGGTTGATCAGAGCCTTAAGAGTTTCGTTCAGGGGGTTATGAATCTAGCGGAAACCCAAAAGAAAAAAATTGAAGAAGCAAGTCAGTATGATCTACGAGCGTCGAAGCAGCCCGGAATGAAGAATTTGACGCTAAACGTTCTCGGTGCGGCCGGTAAGGAATTAGGTAGTGCAGTCCAAGAGATTAAAGAAGACTTAAGTACCGATATCACAGATAAGTAAACGTCTTTATTTAAAAACCAGTTGGCTTACAGCCAAAAAGGGAGAATCTCAAAAAAAGTATACCTTGAGATTCTCTCTTTTATACTGAAAAGGCTAACTATCCATTTTTAGGGATTATTATCTTTATTTAGGGAGGCAGAAGGGGCCAGATAGAAATTAAACATTACGGTTCCATTATGGATATCTAGATAGAAGGTCTGAATAAAACCAATACCGCCTCCCGAGGGGGGATGTTCTGCATGCTGCTTATTCGTAAAACTAGCTTGCGGTTTATCTGTATCGGTTAAGCTGGAGTTTGACATTCAGACCAACTCCTTTCTTACTTATTAGTTAAGTATTTAGAGGTTAAAATTTTTATAGGAGAATTGAACTAATTTATTTTGATTGGCTGAAATATTTTTATTTATTATAAGGTGGGTATTGTTATGCAGGAAACAAGGATAAGCTAAATTAGGAGTAATTTTCGGTTTTTGTACCGTACAAGCGTTAGTCAGTACGGTTTCTTTTTGGGTGCTTTGAAGGTTATCTGGGGCTTCATTCACCTTATCTTCTAGATTCAAAGTTACTTGATTCACTTGATCTACCGGTGTTTTTTCTTCATCTGCTTCTGGGGCATCCTTTTTAGCCTCGGCCTTCATAATTTCATTTTTAACCGGCACCTTATTATCTCTGGTTAACTCTGGTTTGGTTTGGTTCAGATTCAGATCTAGTCTTTGGCCCTGGCATTCGGCACACTGATGATTAAGGATGATTACTACATCCGGAGGTCGGCTTCCTTCCGGATACAATTTAGTCAGGAACTGATTAACGCTTTGATTCATATAAATACACCTCGGTCCCAGAGATTAATTAATATGGTCAGAGATTGATTCATCTTTATATTATGTCTGGATAGTATCAAAGGTGTACCTTTAGCTTTAAATCGGGAGTGGAAGTTTTTCTATGGTCATAATAATATTTCCATTTTGGGCATAGAAATTTTTTATATTTCAGGCAGAAGGGACAAGATTATTTAAGTTAATCTTGTCATATTATGCAAGTAAAGATTTTCTGAAATCTTGGAAAAGTGAAGGTGGGCGGAAATATATGAGTTATATTACTCATCATCCTATATTTCGCAATAAAGCTCATTGGTCTAAAACATGCTATCCTAAACTAGTTTCTTTAAAAGATAGAAGTACGATTCGGGAAGCACAACCACTGGCTTATCTTGAACCTATCCGTATAACTCAATCTATTTGGCCCGATCAATGTGTCTTTGTTGGAAGGACCTGTGAACTAGCATCAATTCATCTCCCTTATGTGGCCACCGCATGGTATTTGCGTCAGTTATATTCGGGACTAAGCTACGGTTTGTTTCTTCGTTTTAAACTTCCCGACTTGCCCCCGGGATCCAAAATAATTAAGGCGGTCATTGAACTTAAACCCGATGCCTGTATCCACTTTCCGGCTGGAATCGAACTAGGAAAGTCAATCTTAAAAGCTACCGGCAAGGTAAAGCGTAATTTACCGGATGCAGATCAGGAGCGAATTGGGGCTTATACCCTTACCGAGGATTGGGACGCGTCGGAGATTGACTGGTTTCATCAACCGAAAATGAGTGAAGCTCCTGCCGATGAAATCAACCTGAATGAGGTGGATGAACCGATCTATTCGTGGCAGGTAACGCCGGTGGTACAACAATGGTACAATGGCCAATTAGAAAATTACGGTGTTTGTTTGAAACCTTCGGTTCGTTCGGAGGAGGAATATAGTGGGCAGATTATAGTTAAAGGGGATTGGTCCTGGCAGGAGAACACTTTTCCCGTTTTTGGAATTATTTACCAGAGGGCCTAGTTTTGCTTTGGGGACCTCTTGTTAGATCAAGATTGTATTAATAACCAGTAATTTTCGGGGTAAAGCGTATAGGAGCATACACAAAGACGAGCCGGCCAAAGGGGGCACGACTAAGAGTCGTGAGTGCGCTATTAATCATGCGCGAGGGGATAGCACGAGGCCCCCTTGAGCCGTAAGCGAGTCGGGTGGAGTGTAACTATTATTTTTGTCCGTAAGCTTTAGGTAATCGTCCGGAAGTGACCGATTCAGCTCGGAGCTGGCGCCCCACAATACGTTCGACCATGGCCCCTAAATTGAGCAATTTTTCTACATCAATACCGGTATCAATGCCCATACCATCCAGCATTACTACTAAATCTTCGGTACAGACTAAGCCGGTTCGGCTCGGGTCAGAATAGTAGTATTTACCGGTTCCAGATACCGGAACACCATCAATGAAATTAGCCGGCTGTCCTCCGATACCGCCTAGGGTAGCGTCAAAACAAGCAATTCCAGCTTGCATAGCCGCTAGTACATTGGCTAATCCCCAACCGCGGGTAACGTGAAAATGAGCTACGTGTTTTTCCGGATGGGGATCCAGGTCCATGATGCGGGCAAAGTATTCATAGCATTTATCCGGACTGGCTTGACCGTCGTGATCTGCATGGCATACATCATCAACCCCCATTTTTAAAAGTCGGTCGGTAAAATCTACAGCCCAATCCATTGGAACCGGTCCTTCAATGGGGCACCCCCAGATGGTACTAACGGTTACGGAGAATTTAAGTCCCGCTTCCTGAGATAATTTTAACCATTTTTCGATATTGGCCCAGTGCTCCGCAATTGGTCTACCCGCATTTACCAGATTGTGGGCTTCACTGGTAGAGATGGTGACGGAGATCCGATCTGGTCCATAGCCAGCTTCTTTATCTTTTATGGCATCCATTACCGCTCTTTCGGTCATGGTGACCACGGTGTATTCTACTTCGGGAATTCGCTTAATTTTTTGCATTAATTGATGGGCGTCTTTGAATTGGGGCATTCGTTTAGGATTGCCGAAATTGGTAACCTCAATTTTCTTAAATCCGGCTTCAATTAGGGTATCCAGGACATACATCTTAGCCTCGGTAGGGATAAATTTTTCTTCATGCTGAAATCCGTCACGGCAAGTTATATCACACACGTGAACAAATTTGGGTAGATTAGCAAAGGGATGCATTTAATAGTTCGCTCCTTTCCAATTTTTATAATAAAGGGGGTAAACCAATTACGCTTGAGTTTATATCCAATTCTACAAATAAAGCTATTATTCCTGCCATAAAACCGGAGAAAGGGTAGGAAATTTCCAGAGGTCTCCTGGAGTAAAGACAAGCACCGGTTTACGATAATCTCCATATTATGTAGAGAAGCATTGGCTTCTAAAGGGGGATTAAACGTGAATCTTGAATTTATGGCCTCTAGTATCTCCTTTGGTTGGCCCGGTTTATTTTTATTTATTGGTTATATTATTAATCAAACTTTTCCCCAGCCGCTTTCCGAGGAGCAGGAGAAGCTGTGTCTCCAGCGTTTTTATGCTGGGGATGAAGAAGCCAAAAATTTATTGATTGAACATAACTTACGTTTAGTAGCCCATATTTTAAAAAAATTTGATGGGACCGGTGAAGAGGTTGATGACCTTATATCTATTGGAACCATAGGTTTGATCAAGGCGATTAATACTTTTAATCCGGATAAGGGGGCAAAGTTGGCAACTTATGCCGCGCGGTGTATTGAAAATGAAAGGATGATGACCAGAGTTGGGCTAGCCCGGTCAATATAGGATTAATATCCTAGGACATTATCCATTTTTGCAGGATTTTGGTATAGTTTGTCGAATATAATTTATCGAATATTAAGGATTATCGGTAAAGAACTAAATGTGTTAAAATTAGGATAATTAAAAAACTAAATATGCTTCCGATAAGGGCAAAATCAGTGAAAGCTGACGACGCAAAACTACGGGCCTAAAGCCAGGGGCTACGGTAGCCGGGTTGCCGAAGAAGAGAAGATTCCGGGCGTAGATTCTCTTCGGAGAATTTTTTATTTTGCACATTTTTGGAATCGGATATAAAAAATGATAAAATAAGGGGATGATATCGAAATAAAGATAAGGTAGGGAAAGTAAGCTAACGGTACATAAAAATCTGAAGACGTTTAAATAGCTAAAATTATTAGCTAAATTAAAGCTGCAAATGATTTAAAACATTTTATACGCAGGAAAGGAGTTGGAACTATGAGTCAACTAATTAATGCCTTTCGAACCCATGCCGAATTTTTAACCAAAACTTACGAGATGGAGTGTATCTATTTTACTACGGACCTGGATAAGTATGATTTTGTCCTGAGCAAGGGTTTTGAATTAGAGGGGGTCCAGGTTGGTGAGCGTTTAGTGGAAGGTGGATTTTTAAAACAGTGTATAAAAGAAAAAAGAGAATTAATCGGAACTATTGAGCGAGCAGTATATGGCCAGCGTCTTAAATTTTTTGCCCGGCCCATTATTGATGATGCAGGAGCAGTGAAAGGTTGCTATGGGGTTTATGTACATAAATTGCATCGCGTAGCCCAGGCTTTTCCGGATTTTGCCGAGCCCTTAGCGGAAGCTTTTCCGGAAGGCGCTTTTTTAATGGTCACAGATTTAGAAAAAGTAGCCTACCGGCAGGGGTCGAAAAAGTTTGATATCCCGATTTTGCAGCAAGGAACTATGCTTAAAGAGGATGGCATTGCCAAGGAAGCGATACATGCGAATCAAGGCATAGTCAAGGAAATAGACGCCAGTCTTTATGGGGTTAACACCCGAGGGGTTAGTATTCCTTTGTACGATCCGGACGATAAGCAGATAGTGGGAACTTTTGGTCTTTATTTACCTCGGGCCCTGCAAGAAACTTTGCAGGACTTGG
>JAAYQE010000175.1 GCA_012519455.1 Syntrophomonadaceae bacterium | reverse complement strand
CGACGGCACCAAAGAAGTTGTAGGCGCCTTTGGCCTCATCTTCCCCCGGGCCCTAGCTCACGAGCTACGAGAAATGGCCGATAAATTAACCGAAGGCACCCATAAAATGGCCAGCATCATGCAAGAAATCGCGTCTGCAGCTAATGAAATTAATGTTAATGAAAGTAATTTAGCCCAAAGTGTTCAAGAAATCGAAAATATTTCGGAACAAATTAATAAAATATTAAATTTTATTAAAACCGTGGCGGACCAGACAAAAATATTGGGGATCAACGCGTCTATCGAAGCCGCTCGGGCAGGAGAACACGGACGCGGTTTTGGCGTGGTAGCTAATGAAATCCGAAATCTTTCGGATAAATCAAAAGAAACGGCAGATCAAATTGGTAAACTAACTAATGAAATAAATACCAAGATTACTTTAATGACCAAAATCTCCGAAAGCAGCGCACAGCAAACGCAAGAACAAGCGGCAGCCACCCAAGAGGTGAGCGCCTTTGTTTTTGAAATCACCGATCTAGCCGGCAAACTGGCGCAATTAGCCCATTCCATCTAACTCTATAACTTTTATTCTATTTTATGATTTAAACTGTAAACGACTTAATACTACCGTTCCTGGGTTACCCTCTATATTTATCTTAAATAATCGCTGCCTTTTATCCGAAGGTAATTGGGCCTGATAAAAAATATATGGGTCCGAGGTAAGCGATGGTTTTATCACCGCTTGATTAAGCCGGCGCGAAAGACAACTAAACCGGTAAAGTTCGACATATAATTTTCGGGCTTCCGGTATTTTACTTTCAGCTAAGGTTTTAATTAAATTATAGCTTTGAAAGTAAGCTTTAAATGCTCCAGCCCATCCTTGAATCTTAGCCATTTCCAAATAATCGTAAACTTTCTGCCTTCCTCCGGGTTTCTCGACCTCATATGGTAATTCTACTTCGATACCCATTCCGTATTCGCGGGCGATACGCCCTGCATATTTTAATAAATAACGAGCGGGACGGAATAGATTCCAGGCAAAAGCATGTGAAGGTTGCAGGCTGACACAATCAAACCCGACCCGCGTAAATTCTGTCATCCAGGAAGAAGTTATTCCCGGGATAGCAAAAGAACGATAACCAAACTGACGGCATAATTGAGGAAATGCATGCAATACCGGGTCATCCCAAACCCCCTGTTCCGTCATATAATAAAAACCAACCAGATCTAAATTTTTGAATTTAGCCTGCTTCCAGCGGTCGATTAATGCCTGCATTGCCCATCGAAACACGTCAATCCGGTTCTTCGGAGAAACTAACGATAAGCCTTTACCGTCCCAATTCCTCACCTGATAACTGGGCGTAGGCAACATAAGGACCACTTTAACCCGATAAGTAGAAGCCGTAAGGTCTTGTTTCGCCTCATTTACGGAATAATCTAAAGCAGATAAATTTGATTCCGGGGAAAAATACTCCTCAAACAAGGCTTCCCAGTCTTCTTGCCGAGAAGATTCCCCCGATAGATCCAGTCCATAAGTCCGTCCATTTAATAAGGGTGAATACTGAGCCAGCATTAAAAAACCGTCCATAAAAAAATCTTTGATCTCCCCATTAGTTTCGATATAACTCACTAAGGGGCGTAATTTGGCCGGGTTATATCGATGCACCTCTTTCTTCCCTACCCCCCCTACATATAAGAGGCACAAATTATGAATCCCCCCGCTCGCCGGGCTTCCGGCAGGCAGGTATCCTGGATGCACCCGAGATGTTAGCCTAAGTTTATTCTGGGTATCGCTATTATCCTTTACCGGGGCTACCATTTCCAAATTATCGGTTAGATGGTAATAATGCAATTGCTGATGGACCGAATCTAGGACCATAAGATTATTATGTATGTAACTGAGCGAAAAAGGAGCCACCTCCGGACGTCGTGGTAAAACCCGTAAACCGGTTCCATCCTGACGGTAAGTGCTTAATTCAAAGATTCCTGAGTTAGGTACCCTTTCACTCGTTACCCAAAATCTTTGACCATCAAACGCTAGGCTTTTATAATTATCCGTCTTAGTTAATTTAATCATTTTTTGCAGGCGGTGTATTTTGCCCCGGCCTAAACGAATTTGCTTAATTTGACGGGGAACGAAGCTTTCCCGGCCTGGCGTTGCCACCCCTATCCGATCTAGCGCTCTACTTTCTTTTTCTTTAGGTAATTCCAGCAAATAAACTTCGCCCGTCCGGGTTAAACCCCAAAACGAGGTAAAATCATTTTCTGCCAAGGCTATGAGCGGTAAAGATAGATGAT
>JAAYQE010000174.1 GCA_012519455.1 Syntrophomonadaceae bacterium | reverse complement strand
GAAAACTGCGCATCGGAGAAGCAATGTCCCCGCCCTTGATTAAAGAAGTGAAGAAAAAACTTATTCCTTCGGGCGTAACCATAATCGATTCGCCTCCCGGGACATCTTGTCCAGTTATTGAAGCCATAAAAGGAACGGATTTTGTCCTTTTAGTTACCGAACCAACTCCTTTCGGATTGAACGATTTACAGCTGGCTGTGGAGATGGTTCGGGAAGTGGGAATCCCGTTTGCGGTGATTATTAACCGGGCTGATGTGGGCGATGACCGAGTAAAGGAGTACTGTGCCAAGGAAGGTATTTTGATTCTCATGGAAATTCCAGAAGACCGTGAAATCGCTAAAACTTATTCAACCGGGGGCATAGTTTTGAAAGAGATTCCGGCCTATAGTGAAAAATTTAGTTTCCTGGCCGGAGCATTATTATCCTAAATACCAATAGCCCTACATTGGAACGGGGGTACAATATGAAAGAATTAGTGGTTATAAGTGGCAAAGGGGGTACTGGAAAAACTAGTGTGGTAGCTTCATTTGCTGCTTTAGCGAAGAATAAAGTGATGGCTGATTGCGACGTAGATGCAGCGGATCTTCATTTGGTGTTAAACCCAACGGTCCTGGAAAAGCATGAGTTTAAAAGCGGTAAGACGGCCTTTATTGACCTGGGACTATGCATTGAATGTGGACAGTGTCTTGAGGTTTGCCGGTTTGAGGCCATAAGCGAGGATTATATTGTAAGTAAGCTTTCGTGTGAAGGCTGTGGGGCTTGCGTTCATTTCTGTCCGGTAAACGCGATCGAGTTTAATGAGAATCTGGCGGGGCACTGGTTTATTTCTGATACTCGCTATGGACCTTTGGTTCATGCCCAACTAGGTATGGCTGAGGAAAATTCCGGCTTGCTGGTGACTCTGGTTCGTAACCGGGCGAAAAATCTAGCTGAAGAAAATAATAATTCACTATTAATCGCCGACGGTTCCCCCGGTATCGGTTGTCCGGTTATTGCTTCGATTACCGGCGCGGACCTGGTTTTGGTCGTGACGGAACCTACGCTTTCGGGTTTACATGATTTGCAACGGATCATTGATCTCACTAGGCATTTTAACATTGTCACCGTTGCCTGTATTAATAAAACCGATATTAACCAAGATGTGGCTAAAAAGATTGAAGAAGTTTGTAATCAATTGAACATCTCAGTAGTGGGAAAGATGCCTTATGATTCAGATGTGACTAAGGCACAGGTAGCCGGGGTAAGTGTTGTCGAGTATTCTGATGGAGCGATCAGCCAGGAAATAAAAAAAATGTGGCATAGTCTCCGGCCGTTTCTTGAAATTAATGGTTTAAATTAAGAAGGGACGGGATTTTAAATGAAGATTGCGATACCAGTTGTCAATAATCAACTTTGTCTACATTTTGGGCATTGTGAACAATTTGCTTTGATTGATGTTGATGAAGAAACCAAAGTTATTACTAAACAAGAGTTGCTTACCCCTCCTCCGCATGAGCCAGGAGTTTTACCCAGATGGCTGGCTGATTTAGGCACCAATGTCATAATCGCTGGGGGAATGGGCAGCCGGGCCCATTCGCTATTTAATACGAAGGGGATTAAAGTAATTGTCGGGGCCCCAGTAGATTATCCCGAAAAGATAGTCAACGCTTATTTGAACGCTACTCTAGTCACAGGAGTCAATACCTGCGACCATTAGAAGAGAAAGTCATTCGCATCCGCGATTTTGTTCAGGTTAAAGAACATAAGCGAATTCTCCAGGTTTATCTAATATATCCGAGCATTTTTTAGTTATAAAAACTATAAGAAAGGGGTTAATTAATATAGCTAGAGAACCAAGATGTCGCCGGGTAAGTCGTGAGCCCAAGGTGAATTTGTATCAGCCTCAGGGTATTTCCCGTGGGGATCTACAAGAAGTGATTCTTAAGGTTGAAGAGCTGGAGG
>JAAYQE010000173.1 GCA_012519455.1 Syntrophomonadaceae bacterium | reverse complement strand
TTTCACCGGGAATCCGAAGAATTCCAGCGGAAAACTTATGAGGAACTTGAAATCATCCTTGGTGAAGTTAAAGACGTCTTTCCACCATTCAACAAACCCTTTGGGGTTAGCGATCAGACAAGCCAGTGGTATAACCGTATAAAGTACAGCCATGTATTTGTGGATCAAGCTTGCAGTAGCATAACCGTAGAATGCCGAGGCCAGAAATCCCAACTTTGGGGTAAAGAGGGCCAGGCCGGTAAACAGTAGCAATAGGAAGGTTACCGTGTGACCCCAATGCGCGAAACGGGCACTGCCGCTAAACCGTAAAACACGCTCTTTACTAGTGACCATGGGTGTTCCCCCCTTTCGACTTGGAATTCATGACATTGATCAACCTGGTGGAAAAGAAGCTTCCAACCGCGCCGGCCGCAGCCAAGGGGATCAGCCAGCCGCAGTAAGGTTGCACGATATCTTTCCAAAGGGTCAAGGAGGATGGAGTAGTCGGATTTGCCGGGAGTCCATAAACTTCTGGCTCGTCCAACAGCAGATACACATAAGTTGTGCCGCCCATAATGTTCTCGCCATACAGATTTGCTTTCGGATTTGCTTTTTTAACCTCGGCCAAACGAGCCTTAGCTTTTTGCAGCATCTCCTCACGTTCGCCAAACTGTAGTGCCCCGGGTTGGCAAGTATGAACACAGGCCGGCAATAGGCCGTTTTCTACCCGGTCGACACAACCCGTACATTTGAAGGTTTTGTTCTTGGTTTCATCTGTCTTAGGAACACTCCACGGACAGTTGGCTGCACAATAACCGCACCCGATGCATTTGTCTTGGTTAATTAGAACGTAACCCGATTCCGTTTGCGAGATCGCACCAACGGGACAGGCCTTCATACAAGCAGGTTCGGTACAGTGGAAACATTGGCTTTTAAACATCAGCCAATTCATTTTTCCGTTTTCATATTTTTGAGTGAACGAGACATACGTCCAGGTATTAGGGGTAAAGTCTTTTTGTGTTTGATAGCTCGTAATCAGTTGGGTCTTTTCTGCAGGAAGATCGTTCCAGGCTTTGCACGCCACGGAACACCCTTTACAACCGGTGCATAATGAAGTGTCAATAAAAACCATCTTCTTTGTCATCGTTATACCCTCCTTACGTTGACAAGGCAACATTTGTACTCCGTGGTTCCTGAGGTAGGATCCTGGGAATTCATTGTCACAACATTAGTGCTCGGGCCGGGGCTCAAGCTGGCAAAACCCCAGCTCCACGGCATGCCGATGGTTTCCGTATCTACTCCATTGATTTTCAAGGTCTGGATACGATCAGTTACCAGAGCAGTAACTACCAGTTTACCGCGTGCCGAGGATACTTCGACTTTATCCCCTTCTTTGATACCCAGTTTCTTACCCAAATTCTTACTAATCTCAGCAAACGGTTCGGGCATGATTTCATTCAGCCAGGGCATGTTCCGGGTAATGGTGCCGGAGCAGAAGTGTTCAACGACACCATAGGTAGTAAGCACATAGGGGTAATCCTTGGGACTGCCAATCTTAGTGGAGTTAACCGGCGCACATGGACTTTTCGAGACCTTGGGATGTAATATATTATCGGTCGGGCTTTCGGTCGGTTCATACATTTCCGTCAATGGCCCATCCTTGCATTGTGACGCCATCCGGGTCGGAATGCCAGGCTTTCCATCGACAGGCATGCCGCTGGTATAGTTAGCGGTAAACAAACGTCCTACACCCTCTGGATTCATGCGGAAAGCAAGCTGCCCTTCCGGAGTATCAGGCCCTTTGTTTAGATCTACCACATCGGCACCATCATTGCCGGTCCAGACACCTGCGGCCGCATCCCACCAGATCAGTTTGCGTTTGGGATCAAGCGGTTGTCCCAGGGCATCGCAAGAGGCCCTGTTATACAGAACGCGGATATTGCCCGGCCAAGCAAAACTCCAGTTGCGGAACAGGGCCAGACCTGACGGATCGGAATTATCCCGGCGGGCACAGAGGTTGCCTTTTCCGACGCAGCCGGTATATATCCAGCAACCGGTGGAAACGGTACCAATCGGTGCCTTGAGGTAGTCTCGGATAGTGGGAATAAGTTGACCGGTGGTCAAATCATAACCGCTGAGTTCCTGCAATACCTTTAAGGCGCTGGCTTCATGGCCATCATCATAGTTCCAGTTGGCTTTTAGGATCGGCGCATCCTTGGGATCGGTGCTGCCGGCATAAAGCTCGCGGACCTTTTTGAATATCAAATCAATTATGTCCAGATCCGGTTTGGCTTGATTAGGCGGCTTCAGAGCAGCTTCCTTCCACTGCACATAACGCCCGGAGTTGGCCATGGTCCCGGCCTTTTCATAAACAAAGGCCGCCGGCAGCATGAAGACTTCCGTCTGGATATCTTTGGGGTTTACGCCGGGTCTTTTCCAGAACAGAGCGGTTTCATTCTCGAATATATCCGCATTGACCAGCATTTCCAGGCGATCCAAGCCTTCTCCGACAACGGTGCAGTCCGGCTGGGAGATCAGCACATCGGTTCCAATATTGAAAGCTATCTTGAATTGTTCGCCCATCTTAGGAAACATCTGGGAATAGGTCGGCATGTTGGCCGGATTATTCTTGGGTAAGAAGTCATAGCAATAATCGTTTTCAGCGGTGGCATTCTCTCCAAACCAGGCTTTGAGCTGCGCTACTATAGGTCTCTGTTGCGCTGTTCCATACTTGGTACAAAACTCCAGCAGGGTTGATTCGGAGCTGGTGGGCTGCGGTATATATCCTGGCAGGTTATCGATCAGGTTTGCCATATCGGTAGAACCCTGAACATTAGGCTCACCACGCAGCGCATTGATGGCTCCGCCAGCCTTGCCGATGTTGCCCAGGAGCAACTGCATAACCGCATAAGATCGGATACCCTGTACACCGGTGGAGTGCTGGGTCATCCCCAGAGCATAGACTACGGTACACGGTCTTTTGGCACAAAGAGTCTCAGCAATTTCCTTGATTTTTGCAGCCGGTATACCGGAGATTTTTTCGGCAATATCCAGGGTATAGCGGGAATAGTGAGCTTTGACTTTTTGGAACACGCAATCCGGGTCATCCAGACTGGCAGCTTTTACCGGCTTGTTCTCGGCATCCAGCTGGTATGACCAGCTTTTAAAGTCATATTTTTTCTTATCCGCATTGTAGCCAGAGAACAGTCCATCTTCGAATTTAAAATCCTTGCTGACCTTCAGAAGGGCATTGGTTAAATTAGTGACATAATATTCATCATACTGCTTGTTCTCAATAATGTAATTAATAATAGCGCCTAAATAGGCAACATCGGTTCCCGGACGAATCTGGGCGAAGATATCCGCCTGGGAGGCGGTACGCGTAAAGCGCGGATCAACTACAATAACCTTGGCACCTTTGGCCCGCGCGCGATTTATCCATTTCATGGAGACGGGGTGAGCTTCGGCACAGTTGCTGCCGCCAATCAAAAACGACTCGGCATTTTGCATATCTTGATATGAATTAGTCATGGCACCACGGCCAAACGAAGGTGCCAAAGCCGCCACCGTGGAACCGTGGCAGATCCGGGTCTGGTTTTCGTGAAAAGTTGTCCCTAACAAACGGCCCATTTTTGCCAGTAGGTAGGACTCCTCATTATCAATCTCAGCCCCGCCCATGATTGCAATTCCGTCCGTGCGGTTTACTGCAACCGTTTCTTTTACGCCAGCTGCGTTAGTTCTCTCTTCAGTTCTCTTAAAGGTTTTGTCCCGCACTTCTTTGGTTTTCTTGGCAATACGCTCAATAGCCTCTTCCCAGGAAATTTCTGTCCACTGATCAGATCCTGGAGCCCGATATTTGGGGGTTTTCGGACGCTCCGGAGAATGGGCTACTTGTGCCAGACCTGCGGCCTTGGGACAAAGCGCTCCTTCGTTAATTGGACAATCTGGATCTCCTTCTAAATGGATACATTTCCCATCTTTAACATGCAGGAGTAAAGCGCATCCACCTGAACAGAAGTGACAGACACTGGGTATCTTAGTGCATCCTTCAATCTTCAAGGCATATCCTTTAGCTTGCGCTGCTGCAACGTCAAATCCCAGACCGGATGCAAATGCGGCCAGAGAAATTCCTGAAGCCTTCAAGAAACCACGACGAGATATATTCATGCCAAACTCCTCCTTGAAAAAACAATCATGCTTGTAAATACTCTTTTCTTAACAAATTATTTTATTAACAAAAAGCATACTATAGCATTTAGCTTGATTTTTGCTTAGCTGGATAAGCAAAAACTCCTCCAGCTAAGGCCAGGGGTATAAAAAAACCATTACCAAAAACCATACCTAAATCAACCCGAGCAGTGTCGAACTGCACTGACCAGGATTTTCAGGCTCCTTTCCAGCAATGGGAGGCCAATCCGTTTCCAGACTGACCCAATGGCTTGCTATCGTGGCATTAACTGTAGATAGAAAGCTCGGAGCGATTAAATTGTCTTAAACATACGACCTACCAAGGGATAGATAGCTGAAATCAACTTTCTTAGTGATAGAAGATCAATACAAATACAACGCCATTGCGCAATGCAAGCCGTTAGGGTAAGCAAATTTCACTTATACATGGCAAAAAAAGGGGGAATAAGTCAAGGGAGAGGCTTTTGAGCAAAAACCTTAAATAAGGCGGGTTGTCGGAGAATTGCACATGAAGTCAAAACGACACCCGGAATAGATGAAAAAAGGCCTCAACCTGTATTAAACTCCGATTTTGCCATTGCATAATAGAAACACAACGAACTCCCGGTTCGTGTACTGTTTGTCAAACGATGTGGCTCATTGATTGCTTAAACCCCAGGCTTGATGACACTTTTTTCACCTCCATTTCCGGCCTTAGTTCAATAGATATGGTCAATTTAATCAATAGGACGACCATATCTATTACAGAAAACTTCATCCATATTTATGTAATAAATCAAGTAGGTTATAAGTTGATATGATGAACATGGATTTCAACACTATCTTTTTATTAGCTAATAATATATCACATTTTTTTATTCTTGTCATAAATAATTTTTATGGTACCCGACACCGAGTCGGGATCAATCTAGGAAGCGAAAACTCTATACAATGTCGCCTGGAAGCTGTTCGCAAAACCTCTAAGTCTCAAGCTATAGACCAGTGCAGAGGTTTCTGCGAGCATTATTCACTTATTTGTTTCAGTGTTGGCTCTGCTATAAAAGCGAGTGTAAATCTGTTTTGTTGATCCTCAAGATAATTACATAAAGTCACAAAGTCTTCATATTTATTTATTCTGGCTAAATTTCTTAAATCAAAAATAATCCCAGTACTTAGATGTTTAATATATTCCATATCATAAAGTTCAGTTTCCACGAAAGATTCTTGTTGCCAATTATATATACAAGGAGAAAAATCGTCCCAATTCTGTTCAAAATACTTAACCTTTCCGTAGCATAATCGATAGATGTGAAATATTATTCCTAGAGGTGAGGCTTTTTTGACAAATTTGTGACTAAAGTATTCCTGAACCGGATAATGACTTTGGTATCGTTCCCAGTAAAGTCGAGAGTTGCTTCGCAATTGATATTTATCGAGAATCTTACACTTTTCTGAGCCTAGTTCTTGTCTTAAGAGGTTATCCCTTGTCACTTGATCCGCTTTCTTAAGTATCTCATAGTCCAAGCCATCCCCCCCTATTTTCCAACGCCAAAATATAATCTAACTCAATGCATTACATTACATTATTTTTTGCTGAAACTGCAGCAGATAATCTGCTTGAAAAAATAGAAAGCAGCATCATGCGGTTAAAGAGTTTTCCCTATGCTGGCAGTTATTTAGTTGTTATTTTGTTTTCAAAATATAATCTACTTTTTACTTCCAAACCCGCAAATCCTTGCCCCGCCTCACTCTCCGATGTGTTTCTTTTCATACTTACTACGCACTCGATGTGCCTCGACATAAGCTATTGTTCAATTAGAAAACACACAAAAAAACAGTAGGTTTAATAACTCCTACTACATAGAGCCAAAGATTCATAATTAATATTTTTTACATTCTTTTGTTATTCCTTTAAACATGATTTCCTGACCAATCAAAGCCGCACCCAGAGCCCCGGCTATCTGGCATTCAGGAGACACCACTACCGGTACACCCAACTCCTGCTCCAGATTTTTTTTGATCCCCTGATTGCGGGCTACTCCGCCGGTAAAGCTAACTGGGCCGTCAACTCCGATCCTATTAACCATGGCTGCTACTCGTCTAGCAATTGATCGGTGCAACGCTGCTACGATGGACGCTTTATCCACACCCTGGGCTATGAGGCCAATTACTTCTGACTCAGCAAATACTGTGCACATACTATTGATTACAGCGGGCACAAATTACGCGGAAGTGTTCGTTCTGCGGCGGCAATCGGCTCTTCTTTGGTCCCGCAAAGGCCAACTGGGATTGCGCCAGCGGCTAAAATTAGTTCCTGTGGACAGTACGTACAGTAAATTCCTACAACTTTAAGCCCATTTTCTTTTGCTTCTTTGATTTTTAAGATATTAACTTCTCTTATTTTGAAAAAGTCTTCCGTTGGATTTGTATGCATGGATAAACTCCCTTTCGTTAATATAATGGTCCGACCTTAATTATGGATTTTTTTACATCTGATTGATACTTAACGACCTTTTTAATGTCGCTTCAATCCATGTATATTCTATAAATTATATAAAAATCCTTCATGCATAATATAATGATTTGTTATATTGTTCGTAGGTTGTTAGGTTAATCAATTATGAATTTATCAACATTTAATGCTTGCTTGTTATTATCTTTTCTTGACTGAACCCTTAACAAATACTAATTTAATAGCCTGAAAATCTTTATATTATTGAGGTGGTATAGTATAAATAAAGCATTTAGATAAAGAATAATAAAACAAATCATAAATTCTATTTACGAGGAGATGAAAATAAGTGGAAGTTGGTGTACGCAATAAACTAAACGGACAAGTTTGAAAAATCAAAGCTGACGGTGTGATGGCCCAGGTTACTATGTGAATGGGTAACACCGAAATCGCGTCCGTGATGACGCGGGAGTCTTTAGAAGAAGCAGGATTTGTTGAGGGCGAGTCTGTCACAGCTTTAATAAAAGCAATCAATGTGGTATTTGTTAAATAGGTTATTTTTTTAATTATTAATCCAAGTGAAAAACAAGAGAAAATACAAACAAGGCTAGTTATTACCAGCCTTGTTTTTCGTCATCCACATATATTTTTTACTTCGAGGTTAAAGCATTCTTATACCGTACCGCCAGGCTATCCAGTTCCTCCCAAAAGGTGCCTGGCACCACCCGAAATATATCGTAATTATGGCGAAGGCAAAAAGACCTTCCGACGGCTCTCTAGTCATCGGAGGTTTAACCTAAAGTATGAGGAAAAGGGCGTAAACGGCCTTATCAACAGGCGTGGGAAACGCAAGCCGCTGGAAGAATTGAGTGAAGTTGAGCGTTTGCGAGCGGAGAACAAGATGCTTAAAGCCGAGAACAAACAAAAAGAAATGGAGATTGCTGTGTTAAAAAAAGTCCAAGAGATGGCGGTTTGAACCCTTAATTATGGAAAATACCCTTGTATTCTATAAGCTGTTATAGAAAGCCTATTATTTGCTTTCATTCATTTTAAAATCATTGATGATTTAATGTTTTTAGCCATGGACCGTCATGAAGGCAATCATATTGGATAGGCTTATCCACAGAAGCGAGGTAATAAACCTTACTGGTGATAGTTACAGAATGACGCACAGGAAAACCATTTTTGGTAATAATTAGGTGTTCAAAATTATTTGCTCAAATTTGTCCAAATTTACTTGACAGTCACACCATAGCCATTTCCAAATCTATCGTGATTAAAAAAGATAAAAAAAGCACGAAATGAACAGCTAATCATTTCGTGCTTTATAAATTTTAAATGGCGTAAAATGCCTTAGTGGATTTGATTATTCGTTTTCGTTTGTTCTGATAGCCAGAGTTCGGTTGCAAAATTTAAGGGGAGGCTTTTTATATCTTCCCACATATAATCTTGCACATACAACTCACGTGCATCAATCTCCTTGAAGTAATGTCCGCAGAGTTGGCAAACTACCATTTCAATACCTGGAAATGCTGCATTTTTGAGAAACATTTGTTTCTTCGCATTTTCACTTCCACAATGCAAACATCCGACACGTTTTACGGGCCATTCAAAGCTACACGAGGTACAGTGCATCATTCTTTGTCCATTTGGTGGTGTTAAAACCGCCAGGGTAGAAACTTCGCCACAAACTGGACAAGTGATACATTCATGGGGATCATCTCCTAATCTTTGGGTCGGGACTTTCTTTTCATTAGCCATCTCGCTAGCAAGCTGTGCCACACCGCTTATTGCCATTTGAAAGCGGGTGGACATTTCTTCGTCCATTACTTCTTGGTTATCACTGATTTGTTTCCATATTTCCCTGAGGTCAGAATCAGAAATCTTAACTTCTGCAGCGTCATTTAATCGCTGCCAAAGCTCGATAATTGCTTCTGACGGTAATTCCATGATAGGTAAATATGGCGGCTTTTCAGCTAGGTTAAGCATCCCAAGCCAATATGACTTACGTTCTTGCTGCCAATGATCAACTTCTTGCTTCAATATTCTATACTTTTGGTATGCCTTTTTTAGGTTCCCGTCTTCCGTGATGTTTAATTCACTTTTTTTTGTTACCATTTAGAATCTCCCCTTAGTCTCTTGCAGTAGTTAATACACCATACCCTAGCCTTACCCAAATATTTTATTTTTTACTTGTAATTTCATTATACCATTTAGTTCTACGTTTGAAACACTGAATCTATTTCCCACTAGTTACTTTTTACTTTTTCATACCACTTAGCATGATGGTGAGCTGCCCAGTCAGCTCGAACCGTACCCTTCCACATACCCCAGAAGGACTCGCCAGAACCTGGATGGAAAGAACCCAGGTAGGAGTGCATGCACACCATGGTCGTGGCTAGGATCATGCATATATCATGGATCGGGTATGACCACTGAACCATCCAAAGTGGGAAGGCACCCTTAAACCACATGATATAACCACTGATCGCCAGGAACACACAGGAAGTGGTGGTTACTACGGAGTTCATTTTTTCACCGCCGTTAAACTTGCTTTGCGGCGGAACTTTCACCGGGAATCCGAAGAATTCCAGCGGAAAACTTATGAGGAACTTGAAATCATCCTTGGTGAAGTTAAAGACGTCTTTCCACCATTCAACAAACCCTTTGGGGTTAGCGATCAGACAAGCCAGT
>JAAYQE010000239.1 GCA_012519455.1 Syntrophomonadaceae bacterium | reverse complement strand
GATTCTATACCTATGGCGTTATAGTTGAAATCGTATTTATTCAGATATAAATTAATGATTTCATCCTTGCTGTAATAACGTTCCAATTTAACGGCAATTACCCATTCGATGGGTTTTTGCATCATTCGTTGAAATTTATTTCCTGCTTTGGGGGAATAAAGCAATTTAGCCAATTGTTGGGTAATGGTGCTTCCTCCCCCACTGTCTTCTTGGTGGAGGAGGAGGGTTTTTACAATTGCACGTCCTAAACCGATAACATCAATTCCCGAATGTTTGTAAAAACGTATATCTTCCGTGGCTATTAATGCATCGATAAGATGAGGTGAAAGATCGGAATATTTCACAAAGATGCGATTCTCTTTGTTTTGTGAAAAAGTAAAAAGAAGCTGCCCTTCGGCTGATACAACCTGAGAGGCGTATTTATCAATCGGATTTTCCAATTCCTCGATATCAGGGATATAGCCAATAGCTCCTACGGAAATGAGACCAAAAATAGTGATGCTGAAAAGGATGAGAAAACCAAAAATCCTCCACATCCCTGTTATGATATTATACTTTGATTCTGATGAATTATTTTGTTTACTCGTTTTTCTTTTACTCATGATTTTTTAGAAAAGAGTATGATTAACTCTTGAAATTTCATTACAAAGATACACCATAATTTTCAATTAACATACAAACGAATAAAAATGAGGTGTCCATTTTTGCGGACACCTCAAAGGAGTTAAGTATTTGATTTAACCAGTTTTTTGGTGTTGCTATACTTCCCACCCTAAAGCGCTTGCGCCCAGAACGGCAGCATCATCTTCTTTTAATCCGGAGAAGATGATTTTTACTTTATTTTTAAATACTTTTAGTAGGTTTTTTTCCATATTTTCTTTGGTAGGCTTTAGAATAAAGTCGCCTGCTTTTGCTAGCCCTCCAAAAAGGATAATGGCTTCGGGGCTCGAGAATGCCACAAAATCGGCAAATGCTTCTCCTAGTATTCTTCCTGTGAAATTAAAGATCTCAATAGCTACTTTGTCACCGGCTACAGCAGCGTCGTATACATCTTTGGAGGTGATGTCTTCAACCGGAATATTTCTTAAGAGGGTAGGTGTATCGGGTTTTAGGTCCAAAATTTCCCTTGCAGTTCGTGCCACACCTGTTGCCGAGGCATAAGCTTCGAGGCAACCATTTCTTCCACAACCACATAACCGACCATTATTGCGTCGCATGATCACATGTCCGAGTTCACCGGCAAAGCCGTCATGGCCATAAACCAATTGTCCGTTTATAACAATTCCACTCCCGACACCTGTTCCGAGAGTAATTTCAATGAAGTCCTTCATCCCGCGTGCAGCACCATAGGTCATTTCTCCAATCGCAGCAGCGTTGGCATCATTGGTTAAGGCAACAGGTATACCTATTCTTTCTTCCAGCATTTGAGCAAAAGGGATGACACCTTTCCACGGGAGATTGGGCGCAAATTCGATGCTCCCGCTAAAGTAATTACCGTTGGGTGCCCCAACACCAATTCCCCTGAT
>JAAYQE010000172.1 GCA_012519455.1 Syntrophomonadaceae bacterium | reverse complement strand
GAATTGAAAAGGATAAACCCGATCTATTCAATTGATCTTAAAGAAGCTTTTCGTATTAAAGTGTTTTTCGATGCTGGGATGGCCGATTGTGAGGCTAATTATATTGAACTAATTGAAAACCCAGAAAATGTAGTCCTTGAATTCTATTGGGCTGAGGAAAACCCGGTAAAGGTTACTACCCTTTCCTTTTCGGAAATAAAAGCGATAAAACTTTCCATTTCTCAGTTAAAAACCCTGCTGATTACCATAATTCAGAATACAAAGGTGGAGAACCCGATTTAAAACCGGGTTCTCCATGTTCCTCTCCATTAAATTATCCTTCTGAGGGTGGGTTCTTAATTAACCCTAAACCAGGGCTTTTTTCTATTTATTTAAAACGGTTATAACATTTTAGAGATTACATGGTTTAAGAATTAATTTCAACTCCATGCCTGGCCAGATACTGTTTTAGATCTTCAATCTTGATCTCTCCAAAGTGAAATACCGACGCGGCTAAGAGGATATCCGCCCGGCCATCCCGTGCGGCCTCCAAAAAATGCTCCATTTTACCGGCTCCACCGGAAGCGATTACTGGAATCTTAACCTGGGCTTTAATCCCCTGGATTAAAGGAATGTCATAGCCGCTCTTGGCACCATCCCGGGCCTTACTGGTTGGTAAAATAATACCAGCCCCGCGACTTTCAGCTTCTTTCGCCCATTCAACTGCATCTTTACCGGTCCCTGTGTTCCCCCCATTAATAAAAACTTCATACCCGGAGGGTAAAACCGGATTTTGGTCCACATCAATGGCTACAACAAGGCAATCACTACCAAATCTTTTAGCTATATCCTCAATTAATTGCGGTTTTTTAAACGCGGCGCTACTTATAGAAATTCGATCTGCCCCGGCCCCCAAAACAGCTTCTACATCCTCAAGGGAGCGTATTCCACCGCCAACGGTAAAAGGAATGGTAGTAACCTTTGCTACTCGTTGGACTACCTTTAGCATCGTCCTTCTTTTTTCAATGGTAGCGGTTATATCTAAAATAGCTAGTTCATCTGCTCCGTGTACGCAGTAAGCTTGTGCACATTCTACCGGATCGCCAGCATCCACTAAATTTATAAAATTTACGCCTTTAACGACCCTGCCGTCTTTCATATCTAAACAGGGCATAATTTTTACTTCAGCCATTTTTCAACGCTCCTTAATATAGCGACATATTTGGTTATGATGGATCATTATAACTCACTCTAATCTTCTGGTATAGACAAAACATTATCGTTAATATTTTCCTGGAGTTTTATCTACATGTATTGACATACTATTTAGGGTAGTATAGCATACTAAGTAGTAATATGAAATATTTAAAAGGATGGTGTTTTTATGAAATTAAGCGCTAGGAATAAATTGCGGGGCAAAATTGTAGCCATAGAAGAAGGTGCTGTCAACGGTATTGTTGTTATTGATATCGGAGGCGGCAATAAAATTACTTCAACAATAAGCATGGGTTCTATTAAGGAATTGAATTTAGAAGTCGGCTCTGAAGCTATTGCTGTTATAAAAGCAACAGATGTAATAGTTGGGGTTCCAGAATAATATCATAAATATAAGATCACAAATATGAGCACCTGTTTATTATATACTTTCTGTTTATGCAAAAAAAGTCAGTAGCGGTAATCCCTGTACTGACTTTTTGATTTCTCTGTTAGATTTCTCTGTTAGTTTTGCATAAAAAAGACCTGCATTGGAGGCATATATATCTTGATTGGCTGTGAAAGATTTCTGATCGCATTTCTTTGATCTTGACTGATTTCCCATTGAATATGAAAATCGTCTAATTTACATGGTTCGGACCCAATTTTAAGAAACAGAGTTGTGCGAAATGGCGCTTCGCTTTCATCGGCGATCCATACTGGAAAACAGTTCTCTAAAATGCTGTCATCCGCCAGTTTTATATGATTGGCTCTTATCCCTACAAAACCTTTCTCGCTTTCAAGGTTCATACTGGTTTTGACTTGGATACCCCAATCCGGGACTTCGAGAATATGCTCTGATTTCCGAATGGCGGTTGAAATATTTTTACACCCCGTGATTTTGGCGGTACTAAATGAAACCGGAGTCTGAAATAGTTCTCGCTTCAGACCAAACGCCTCCAGGCGGCCATTGTTTATTATAGCGATATGGTTGCACAGGCGATACGCTTCTTCTATATTATGGGTAATATATAGAGTGCTTCCTTGAAACTCTTTTAGGTACGCCAGCATCTCCTTCATCATGTGAATTCTCAGGGTATCATCTAGGGCTGAAAAAGGCTCATCCAGCAGCAAAATCTCTGGTTCAACTGCCATCGCT
>JAAYQE010000265.1 GCA_012519455.1 Syntrophomonadaceae bacterium | reverse complement strand
TAAAGATAGATAAGATAACAGACGGTGATTGGTTAAGGTGGGCTTTAGAGTACACTATTGCTTTATCAAAAAGGCAATTAGCTCAAACAAGAGGAAAGTATATGGTAGATTCAAACCCTACCAAAACAAATGCAGAAACATTATTAAATGAAGCTAATACTAAATTAGTAGAGTTAGAAGAAGAGTTAAAGAACAAAGGAACAATAAAAGTTATTAGATAAGGAGAAGTTATATGAGTAAAAGTCGGTACACAAAAGAAGAGACACAGAAGCTTAAATTAGTATTTAGACTTAGGTCTTTTATACAAAGGGAGAAAGGGTTGTTCTTTCTTAAAAACCCTTACCAAGAGGAGGGGATACTAGACTTAGTAGAATATGTAGGGACATTTGATGACCCAGATATACCCTACTATCATGAAGTATTTGTTAAAACTTATAATGAGGCTAGGAGAAAGTTTGGAGTTCAAGCAGATTACTTTTGGTATAATACTAACTGGACTACAAATATTATGGCACATTTAATTTTACACCATATTTTAAAAAAGAACGGGAATAACTTAAGAATTTTAACAAAAATTAAAGAGTATTATTTAGATGCTCTAAAAGACTTAAGATTACCTTTAGATGAAGCTAGTAAACTTATGGAGGATATAAAAATTAAATTCAAAAACAAAGAAGTGGCGTTGATGTCATCATGAGAAAAACTATAACAAAAGAAAATGTTAGAGCTTTACTGAATAATAGCGACACTAACATACTACATATTACTACAACATTAAAACAATATTTTCTACAACCACAAGTAAAGAACCCTTTACTAAATAAATTAAGAAAACATTACTTAAACAATCAAGTAAAAAATATTCCTAAGTGGTTTATAGAGGAGAATATAGAGCTTGTTTCTAATACCGCACTGTGTCAAACAAAATATAGAGCGCAGATACTATTAAAGACAGTATGGCAAATGTTAGGAGAGCTGCAAAGCGAACTAATCACTAATATAAAAAATAACATAATCTTAGACGAGCCTGAGAATAAGTTATTAACAAAATTAGAAAGGCAACGAAAACAAGCTGAACTTATGAGAGCAGCAAAAGCACGAAAGCGTGAAGAAAGACTAAAATTAGAAAAAGAAAATATAGACAAGTCATAAACAAAGGCTTAAATTCGCTACTAATAGCTTTTGTTTATTAGTAGCTTTTTTGTAAAGGAGGAATAAAAATGAGATTAGATAAAGCGCAATTTATAAGAGAAGAAAGAATGTTTAAGTTAGACGACCACGAGGGTGTGAGGCTAGAGTACAACTTTGGGGATGTGGTTTATGTGTATATAAATGATATGAGGTTTTATGTTTTTATTGATGACTACGGAAGACGCGCAGTGTTATTCTGGGACTTACACGATTTAGAAGAAGACTATGACGTTCTTTATGATTTAATGCCACGAGATGTCCAATTAAACGACGGTATCAGGGTAAATGTATACGTTCATGACGACGGTATTTTTATCACCGACAGTCAGTTAACTTATTTAATAAGACAATACAATGGTGTTATTAAAGCGCTTGAAAAAGTGGGGTACTAGTTAAACGACATTATTTTGTATTTGCGGGTATTTTAAGAATAATAAGT
>JAAYQE010000171.1 GCA_012519455.1 Syntrophomonadaceae bacterium | reverse complement strand
CTTTTTTGCTGGAGCCCGACTTTAAGTCTATTTTTCTGAGCTGAGGAGGGAGCATAAAAATAAAACTGAATAAAAGTTAAGGCTGGATCTGGAAACCATAAATAAGCTAATAAAACCCTGCGTTCTGCCGGGCTAAGCGGCATAATCGCTTCATAAGCTTTTAAGGCTTTTTGCCCCAGGTCATGATCCCATTTAAATCGATACAAAACCCTCCGTAAAAAACGTCCTAGATCATATACCCGAAGATCAAATATACAATTTTCAAAATCAGACACATAGATTTCTTTGCGTGGCGTGACGAGCAGGCTAGCTTCATGAAAGGAATTATTACAGATAAAAGGTTGGTTTTGCGCGATGGTAATCATTTCGTCATAACGGCTATCCGCTAAAATATTTAAAGCTCTGGTTATTTGCTTGATTAAGGGATCAAGAACTTCCTGCGCCACCTGATCGTCATTATCCGTCTCCCTCGGGCTTTCTTCCTTTGGGTAACGCCAGTTCAGTAGTTGCTGACGGACTTGCTGCCACTGGTGCGGCCATTGACCCAAATTATTCCGGATCCCTGCAGTCGGTGGCTTAAAATCGCGACTGTGATAATGTAAACGAGCCAAGGTCGTCATTAACGGCAGTACTTGCTCTGGATCAAGCAACTTTACCGGGTTTCCTTCTGGCCAATCACTCAGAAAAAAACTGTCTCCATCTCTAGTTATCCACCCGGAACCCTCCCGGGTTTTGATCCATCGAGGGATGGCTTTAAACCCAGAGCGGCCCAAATGGTCCAGAAAAGCTTCCAATAGGAGTAAACGCTCCGGGGCCCAGTAGACCCGAGTAAGCTTTTTTACTCCGCGGTCACCGTCTATTTTCCAAACATCCAAGTTAATTCTTTCCAGGGTTTTTATCTTCATCTCCCATTGAGCCACCCATTCCTGACGCAAATCGTTTTCTAGCCAGTTAACGCTGTGTATCAGAGGCTTTTTCTTTTTTCGAGTCCGGCCTCCCATATCCATACCTCCTCTATAGTTACTCTCCGTAACTAGTGTATGAATGGTAAACAAAAGAAAAAACCGGCCGAGCCGGTAAAATTGAACATATGATTAAATTATATCCTGGGTCAGGAGGTGACTTTAAATGCACCGAAAGTTTACCTACCATCTTCATCGCCATTTACAAGTATTAATTTTGGTAGTTACGGTTCTTTCCTTTATTAAAACTTTAATCTTTCCAAACTCAGTAGATGTTTTTATTTTATTACTCTTAGTATTAATTCTTATCGGGGTATTAAAATAAAGAGTTATTCCCGTTCAAGAGAAGGAGGAGTTTCGGGAGAATCTGCCATATCCCTGGTAGTAGGGGATTCCGTACCCGTCGTTGAAGATGGTGGATTCAAAGTATCCACCTTCCCGGCACCGGCCCTAGTTTCCGGAATAAGATCTGTAACCGTTTCGGTTGGTTGATCCGGAATTTTCTCTACTAGATCCTCCGTATTTTTCTTGGTGCCGATCTGGACAATCTTATTTATCGGATTGTATAAATCGGTTGAAATGAGTTCCTGGTTGATTACCTGTCCGGCCTGCTTAAAGATGCGATAAACCTGTACTTTTATTCCGGCCTTACCCTGCTGTTCCACAATTTC
Organism: Syntrophomonadaceae bacterium; assembly: GCA_012519455.1. GTDB lineage: Bacteria > Bacillota > Ch66 > Ch66 > Ch109 > JAAYQE01. The sequence continues at coordinate 15,089 of JAAYQE010000171.1, read as the reverse complement.
CTTACCTTCATATAAATCCGGATTGGGGCGGGTTATTACCCTTGGTTCAATACGGGCGATGATCCGAGAGGATAACTCAACTTCCTTGCGGTATTGCTCATCCCCAAAAATTTGTACAGTTAAATTTTTCCCTTTAATCTGGGTTTTAAGCAATAGATAACCCTCATAGGGATTCCTAAATTTAAAATCTATTCCCCCATAGGTAACCGTGGCATCCCATCCCACTGGGACATAGCTAACCGGTAGAGAATGGTTGCTGCGTTCTACCACTAAAAGATTAGCCCGCAGAACCGCATTATATAAAGTAGTCGATACCTGACATACCCCTCCCCCTAACCCCGGGACCATTTCATTCTTCACGATAACTAGGGCTTCCTTATAACCGGCCTCCTGACTACGTGGTCCCACGACCTGGTTAAAAGAAAAGGTTTCTCCTGGTGCCAATAGATGATTATCTATCGCTTCGGCAGCCACTTTGATATTATAACTACGATTGGCACTACTCGTAGCAAAACTAGTCGTATAAGAAGCTAATAAGCTATTAATCCTTTGCTTTTCTAAATCGGCTCGGGTTACCTGGGGTGGAATTTCAGTTTTTCTTAAAGCTACATTCAATTTTTTGTTCATTGGTTCCGTAGGCCCGGAACCTAATTGAGCTTGTAATTCCCGGGCGGCCTTCTGACTATCTATTCGAAGGCCCGGCTTTTCCGCAGAAATGATCACTTCATTTTGTGCATTAATCGTCCGGGTAGCCTCTACCGGTTCGATGGTTAGTTCATCCGTCATTGTTGCTATTATAGAGGCTGTACGGGCTTCATCAAACTTATAGGGCACTAAAATCTGATAACCCTCTTCTTTGGCTGTAGCCCATAAGCTATATCGTTGCCAAAAATTACCTTGCTTTCCCGCCTTACTCGCTTCTTCAAGCGCGGCCTTCCAATTTATTTCTATCCCTAAATCGGCCAAAGTTCTCTCCCAGACCTTTCCTTCATAATTAAACCTTACTACCTGGGATAACGCAGTCTGAGACCAGGAGATTAATTTATCGGCCGCTTCTTCTAGTGATAAACCCCCGACCGCCATCGGACCGACTTGGACCCCATCTATAATCCGATCATCATTGGGAGCCACATAGTTATAATTATGGTTATGGAATTGTCCATAAGCATATCCCGAAACAGTTGCCAGTAGACCCAGTACGACCAATAAAATTATCTTATGCTGTCTGTTTAACTTGGCCATTACCCTTCCGCTCCTCTAACGTTAAATAATACCGGGGATCCACTTTATTATATATTAACGCATAAACCTGGTATTAAGTTATACAAATCTTCGTTATTTAGGGCTTATTTATAATATTACCCAGGAAAAAACTGTCCTGGATGTATTTTCTTGTAAAAGTAGCGATCAAATTTATAACGCCGTAGTAAATTTACTACGGCGTTTTTCCTCTCAGCAAATCCATGCGGCCCCTTTAGCTACTACATGGAGAATTAGTACATCCACGATTCTCGCGCCAGCACTCTTCATGGTGCAAAGTTTTACAATTAGGGCAAGCGATTGATTTAGTGCCTATTTTCAAGGATTGATGGCAGAAAGGACAATTTTGATTACTCATCTCCTCCGTCACCACGATCGGAGCCACATTTTGCCATTCAGAATCTACCTTTATAATCTCCTCTTCTTCTCTCTCTGCTTCTTCCCAGGCATCAGCTACCTTTTCCCATTCTTCATCATCTTCAATCTCAAAGAAGATTTCATTGCCTTCCTCGTCTTCGCCAATTTTTAAAATAATAACTTCGGTTTCTTCTTCCTCATCCTCTTCCGTTGGTTGCAGTATTGCGTATTGCGCTTTATCTAGTTCAATCGTCTCAATTAGATAAAACTCATGCTCGCTGCCATCTTCATCAATTAATATGACTACTTCTTCTTCCTCTATAATTCGTTCATCAGTCACGAAAATTCACCTCTATTCGCTAAATTATTAGCATTGTATACCAGTGGTTAAACCATGTCAACTAAAGATAGGGTTCTCGCCCAAAAACATGCAATTCCTATCCCTTACTCGATTTAGTAAGCCAGTCCAGATAACCTTGCAAAATAAGAACCGCAGCCATTTTATCAATTACTTTTTTTCGTTTACGTCGGGATACATTCCCTTCTAGTAAAATTCGTTCGGAAGCTACCGTACTTAAACGTTCATCCCATAATACTACCTCCAAACCCAGTTCCTGACTTAATTGCTCGGCAAATTTCTGCACTTCAACGGCTGCCGGTCCTAAACTACCGTTCATATTCCGGGGTAAACCAACGACTAATCGCTCTACGGCGTATTGCTGAACCAAACGCTTCATTTCCTCAAAATCCTCACGCAAGTCGCTACGTCGCCAAGTTTTAAGCCCCTGAGCGGTCCATCCTAAAGGATCACTTACCGCGATGCCAATGGTCTGAGAACCTACATCCAAACCTAATATACGCATACCTTTTCCTCTTTAGATAATCTTAATACAAAACTCGGGACAGCTAGCTCCGCAGTAACCACATAAGAGACACTTATTCGGATCTACCCGGACTTTCTGTCTACCGGTTGACTTCGCTAATGGATCTTCCAAACCATTAGGGCCCATATCCGGTATGGCGGTAGCCGCTGAAGGCGCTAAGGTATACAAACTTAAGGCCGCCTGAGGACAAGCCTCTACACACTGACCGCAACCCTGACACCAATCATCCAGATGCAGGCTGCGTTTTTCCTTTTCCAAAGCGTTTAAAAGCCGAGCGTCCGGTTCCCTTCCTTCTACCAAGGCTACATTAACCGCCACTTCCTGCTCAGATTTCATCCCCACGGCGACGGCATGTAATACCGGAAGGTTAAAAGCGTACTCTAGAGCTTCTCGGGCTTGCGCATGTAGGTTTCCCCCGCCAATGGGCTTCATACCGTAAATACCTTTACCTCGTTGATAAGCAAGCGTAATTGCCGCCAGCATTTCCTCCCGAGAACCATCTAGAATTCCGATCCCACCCTTATTTATTAAAGGATGGATCACTTCTATCTCGGGCCAATCTGCCGCTGCCTGTACTCCAGCTACGGTATGCGTAGAGATCCCTACAGCGCGTACCCATCCCCGGTCCCGAGCCTCTAAAAGATATTCCAGGGCAGGACGATGTCCTTGCAAGGTTAATTCGCTTTCCTGCTCATGCAAGAGAAAAAGATCAATAACCTCGCGATCCATTTCTTGCCGGGCCTTTTCCAAGCTCTGCTGCATTCCTTCAGCGGTATAGGCATACGACTTGGTGGAAATCACCACCTCCCCGGTAAAACCACGTAACGCTTCACGAATATAGGGGTAAGTACCGTATAGTTCTGCCGTATCAATAAAATTAACGCCTAGTTCCAAAGCCCGTCTTATCACCTGAGCGCCCTGGGTTATAGATAAATTAGCCTGTAAGGGACCAATGGTTAAGGCCCCAAAACATAATGCAGACACCTTAATCCTGGTATTCCCTAATCGACGGTATTTCATTAATATGTCTTCTCCCAAAACAAAAACCTCATTGCCTAAAGGCTATGAGGCCGGTAGCAATTAGTTTTACCTACTGTGATATTATTTATTTATCATCGATATGCACAGAAGCACTAATCAAATAACTGCGTACTAATTCTTCCAACAACTCATCTCTTTCCAGTTTTCGGATTAAGTTGCGGGCATTATTATGGCTAGTAATAAAAGCCGGGTCCCCAGATAATAAATAGCCCACCAATTGATAAATTGGGTTGTAGCCTTTTTCCCGGAGCGCTGCATATACCCGCTGCAAAATCACTCTAGCACTCTCTACATCCTCGGACCGCACTTTAAAAGTCCTGGTTTCCTGTTGAATATCCCGCGACATTCTATCTCACCCCCGAAGGTAGAAATTGTGCCAGTAAGTAAAGAACTAAAGATACTAATATACTCTATTCGCGAAAAAATAGCGGATTCCTGCAAACAATTACCTTTTTTAACCGACCGATTTAAGCATTTTTCCGATCATTTCAATTCCCATCCCAAGGGCTTCGTCTAAACGCGAAGGATCTTTACCTCCAGCCTGGGCCATATCCGGACGTCCTCCACCCCCGCCCCCGGCCACCGAAGCTACCGCTTTAATAATCTTACCGGCGTGAAGTCCACGTCCCAAGAGATCTTTTGTGACCATCGCCACGAACCCGACCCGGTCCGCCCAAGGACTACCTAAAATCACTACCCCGGAACCTAGTTTATCCCGGATAAGATCAGCCATAGCCCGCAGGGTTTCCACGTCATCAGCCTTAACCCCAGTGGCTAAAACTTTAATTCCCTGAATCTCCTGTGTCTGATCTAATAAATGTTCTACTTCATAGATAGCCAACCTTCCCTGCAGGGCACTTATCTCTTTTTCCCGGTCACGCAAGGCTTGCTGCAGAGTCTCTACCCGATGTGATACTTCCAGGGGAGGTGCTTTGATAACCGTAGCGGTATCTAATAACACCTGCATTCGTTCACTTAAATAGCGGTAAGCTCCAGATCCGGTAACCGCTTCGATCCGGCGCAAACCCGCTCCTATCGCTGCCTCGCTAACAATCTTGAAAATACCACAAGTCCCGGTACGATCGACATGGGTTCCCCCACATAGTTCCCGGCTGTAATCTCCGATACTCACTAACCGTACCCTTTCACCGTACTTTTCCCCAAATAGAGCCATAGCCCCCATGGCTCGCGCTTCTTCTAAAGAAGTCTCCCGGCTTTCCACGTATAGATTCCGCCAGATTTGTTGATTAACCCGCTCTTCCACGGCCTGAATCTCTTCCGGAGATAAAGCCGTAAAATGGGAAAAATCAAAACGCAATCGTTCCGGCTCGACCAAGGAACCCGCCTGGTTTACATGTTCCCCGACCACTTCTTTCAGTGCTTTATGGAGTAAATGCGTAGCTGAATGATTACGTGCCGTATCCCGCCGAAGCTCTTCTTCTACTTGGGCCGTTACCTCATCACTCTCTCGAATAATACCGGTCTTTACCCGAGCTTGATGTATAATCTTCCCATCAGGAAGTTTTAAGGTGTCTTCTACCTGTAAAACTGCTCCTTCCGCGATTAAGCTCCCACTATCCCCGACCTGACCCCCACTTTCCCCATAAAAGGGAGTTTGGTCTAATAAAACCAGGACTTCTCCCCCTTCTTGAGCGGTGGCTACACGCTCTTTACCCTGGATCAGCGCCAAAACTTGTCCCGACGCGGCCATTGTATCCCAGCCTAAAAACTGGGTAGGAGGCAAACCTTCTAAGGCGCCGGTGAGAAGTAGGTTTTTATCCCAGGCTCGAACCTCTTGACGGGCATTTCGCGCTCTTTGTCGTTGGGCCTCCATCGCGACCTTAAAGCCCTCCTGGTCCACAGTTAGACCATGCTCTTCCGCAATATCCTCTGTCAAATCTATGGGAAAACCATAGGTATCATAAAGCAGAAAAGCTTCCTCGCCTAAAATCTGGGAGCGGTTCTGCTGCTTCACTTTTTGGATCATATCCTCGGCTACCCGCATACCATCGTGCAGGGTTTCGTGGAATCGCTCCTCTTCTATCCGAATTACCTTTTGGACATACTCTTGCTTTTCCAAAATCTCCGGGTAAGCGTTACCCATCAGTTGGCCCACTACAGGTACCATACGATAAAGGAAAGGGTCATTCAAACCTAGAGACTTACCAAACCGTACGGCGCGACGTAAAATCCGACGCAACACATAACCCCGGCCTTCATTACTGGGTAGTACCCCATCACTAATCAAAAAGGTGCAGGACCGAGCATGATCGGAAATAACCCGATAAGGGAAGCCCCGTTGATCGCGATGATAATCCTGCCCAGTTAAGGCCTCAACAAATTTGATTAACGGCTGCAATAAATCGGTATCGTAGTTACTATCAACCCCTTGCAAGACAGAGGTAACCCGTTCCAATCCCATCCCGGTATCAATACTAGGCCGCGGCAAAGGAGTCATCTTTCCCGTTTCATCCCGATTAAACTGCATGAAAACTAAATTCCATAGTTCTAGCCAACGATCACAGTCACAAACCCCTAGAGCGCATTGCGGCGCTTCGCACCGATAAGCTGGACCTCGGTCAATGATAATCTCGCTACATGGTCCGCAAGGACCGGTTTCCCCCATGCTCCAAAAATTATCTTTTTCACCCAGACGTACAATCCGCTCCACGGGTAAATCAGTAATCTCTTGCCATAGATTAAAGGCTTCGTCATCATCCAGATAAACGGTAGCCCATAATTTTTCCTTAGGTAACTTTACTACTTCGGTTAAAAACTCCCAGGCGTAAGTAATAGCCTCCCGCTTGAAGTAGTCACCAAAAGAAAAATTACCTAACATTTCAAAAAAAGTATGATGCCGCGCGGTTCTCCCTACGGTATCCAGGTCATTGTGTTTACCACCAGCCCTTACGCACTTTTGCGAGGTGGTGGCCCGACGATAGGAACGTTGATCTAACCCTAAAAAAACGTCTTTAAACTGGTTCATCCCCGCATTACTAAATAACAAGGTAGGATCATCATGGGGAACCAGCGACGAACTAGCCACGACGGTGTGGCCTTTACTGGCAAAATACTGAAGAAAGATTTTTCGAATTTCGTTCCCGGACAGCAATTATAATCCCCCTATACTTGAAAAGGTTAAAAAAGTCATTTGGCTTTAACGCCATTTACCACCCCAGATGGGACCATCCATTTCCAGTTTACACGCCATTTCACTGGAATGCAAGGTTTAGCCGATGATGGTAATAATTTTTCCCTTTTTTCTGAATTAATCCTCAAGACATTTCATATAAATATAGTTTAAGATTACTTTTATGGAAGCAGCTAGTGGTACCGCTACCAGTAGACCTATTATTCCCCAAAGTTTACCGCCAGCAAAAAGCGCAAAAACGACCAACAAAGGATGCAAGCCCACCCGGTCACCCAGGATACGAGGGGCCAATACGCTACCCTCTAATTGTTGCACGACCAGCAAGGCTAGAATCGTATACAAGGCTAAACGAGGTGATTCCAACAAAGCTACTACTACGGCCGGCAAAGATCCTACAAACGGTCCGAAATAGGGGATTAGTTCCGCTACCCCCGCGATTAAACCGAGTAGAAGAGCAAAATTCACTCCTAAAACGCTTAGAACCACAGCGGTAATGATCCCGATAACCAGACAAATCAAAAGATTACCCCGGACAAACCCCAAAAGTACGCCATCGATCTCGGCTAACACCGAAAGGATATCCGCCCTCGACTGAGAAGGCAGGACCGCGATAAATCTCCGTTTAATCATCTCCACATCTTTCAGAAAATAATACGATAGTATCGGGGCCAGGACAATCACCACCAGGGAGTTATAACCATAAATTAAACTTTCGATTAGACCACTAATGCCCTCCACCGCTCTGGCTTCGGTTCGCATCAAAGCTTGATTGACTGCCTGACGTACTGCCTCGGGAAGAAACGAACGGTGATAATGGTACTGCAACTTTTGCCACCAGGTATGGTAGAGTTCAAAGTACCGGGGAATATATGTGGTTAGGGCTTCAAGTTCTCGTAAGAAAGCCGGCAGCAACAAAGCTACTACTAAAACTAAAGTACCCCCGGTAATTAAGTAAATCAAAAAAATAGCCCGGGCCCGTGGCCATCCCCGGCCCTCTAAATAGCGAACCGGGCGTACTAATAAATAGGCTAGAAAAGCGGCCCAGAAAAAAGGTACTAGTACTTCTCTTACTTTATACAATAGAAATACCCCAATGCCCACAATCACCAGTAACCCAAGAACCCGTCCTCGCAGATACTTGGATGGAATAATCACCGTCTCTTGCCCTTTCCTTTCTTACAAAAAAATACACGCCCCTAACCGGGATGCGTGTACTAGATCCAAGGGTCATTGTCTTATTCCATTAAATCAGTTACACCATCACGTACTCTACGCATTATTTTTCGGGCCCGACTTTGCATTTTACGGGAACTACCCATAACCCGACGGGATGTTCCCGGCTTTCTTTGCGGCGAAAAGAACCAAGCAACCATTGCCCCCAGTACACTACCCGCGAATAGACCGTTCCAAAAACGATTTCGCATAAATATATCACGCACCCCCTTACAAGGAATAAGATTGATCAAGCGGTGAATCGTAAGCCAGCAGGCTGCCATCCTCCGCTACCTCGTATACTTCTAAACTATTGTTCTGCATACTAAATTCCACAAAACAATTCCAGCAATAATACTGCTCTGCGCCAATTTTTCCCGTCTGTACCCCATTACATACCGGACACTTCACCCCTGCCAACCTCCTTCCTGTACAATAAACCGGTCTGGGCCATAAAGAAGTACTGAACCTCCCGGTAAAAACTTACGCCCGTCAACCAAATCCTGCACCAGTCCATCCGATAATTCCCAGCCTAAAATTTTTCCCTCCGGAAGGTTTAATAATACATCCTCCACGGTACCTAAATCGTTACCTCCAGTACTGATTACCGGAAGTCCTTTTAATTCCTTAACCCCACAGGTGTTATCTTCCGATGGGTACGGTAATTCTTTTTCTTGAGGTGGATTATCCTCCTCCATTGGGTTAATGAGAACCGCATCGGTCCCCACCTGATAAACGTTTTCCAGGGGCACGACCTGACAGGAGGTCAGCCAATTTCCAGACCGTACAGATAGACCGGTAACCTTTTTTTCCTTCAGCTTCAAATATAAATCTTCTGCCATTCCTATTTCCTGACCGGTCAGACGATTGATCACCGGTAATCCCATCAATTCACGGCCTTTGAGCATAAACGGACTCCTCTCTTCTAAAGCCGCTTCCCTCACCTATTATTTCCCCAGAAACTGCAATCCATGCGCGGTTCTAGTTAACATTATTCACGTGGAGTCAAGACTCAGAATGAACGATGGTTCCCCCGCCAACGACTAAATCGCCTTGATAATACACTACCGCCTGCCCCGGGGCTATCGCCCTTTGCGGGACTACGAATTCTATCCGTACCTGCTGGTCCGGGGTTGGATAAATTACAGCCTCAGCCGGGGGAGCAGCATAACGGACTTTAGCCTCTACCTTTAAGGGATGGGCTATAGCCTCAAAAGGAATAAAATTGTTTTTCTCGGCCCAAACATACCGATGGTATAACTCCTTTTCTTCACCTAAAATTACGGCATTTCGTTCTGGCTCAATCCGCACCACATACAAAGGGCGGCCCAAAGCTAAGCCTAATCCCTTCCTCTGGCCTACAGTATAATAAGGAAGGCCCTGGTGTTGGCCTAATTTTTTATTCTGCTGATTAAAAAAAGGTCCCGGCCTAATCTTTTTAGCTACCCGCTTCCGTAGAAAATGCCGATAATCGCGCTCCGTAATAAAGCAGATTTCCTGACTTTCGGCTTTCTCAGCGACCTTTAAATTTAAGCTACGCGCGATTTGCCGGATATCCTTTTTCTGATACTCACCCAGGGGAAAGCGGGAAAATTGTAACTGCTCCTGATTTAAAGTATAAAGAAAATAACTCTGATCTTTGTGCAGATCTTTACCGCGGCATAATAACCAACGCCCCTCTGCATTGGGTTTAATACGGGCGTAATGCCCGGTAGCTAAAAGATCCGCTCCTAATTTTTGCGCTTGTTTCCTTAACTGGCCAAATTTAATCTGGTAATTGCATACCACGCAGGGATTAGGCGTTCGCCCTTGCAGGTATTCCTCTATAAAATACTGAATTACCTGGGAGGCAAAGATTTCCCGAAAATCAAAAACATAATGGGGGATCCCTAACTGTTCAGCTACTTGCCGGGCATCATGCACCGCTTTCCCAGCCGCCGGGTGCTCTTCAGGACTTGGTACGGCACCGGACAGACCTAGATCCAGCGTAAGGCCGATCACCTGATGACCTGCCTCTTGTAATAAATGCGCAGCAACTGCACTATCCACCCCACCACTTAAAGCAACAGCTACAACGGCCATTAATCTCCACCCCTTTCCGCAACCGACCTTCAACGCATTACCCTAGGAATTATCCTTATATGCCTAACAGGAACAATTTCCTTCAAAAGACCAGTCTTTAACCCGTAGACCCTCTACCAGTTCCGGTAAAACATCCAGTATACAATCTAAATCTTCGTGTGTATTGTCCCGGCCAAAGCTCAAACGGATAGATCCCTGTACCTCCTGGGGAGTTAAGCCGATAGCCAATAGTACGTGTGAGGGTTCGGAAGCACCGGCCATACAAGCCGAACCACTAGAAGCAGCAATCCCTTTTAAACTAAGAAGGGTTAACAACTCTTGACCTTGCAGGCCCATAAAACTTAGATTTAGATGCCCAGGAACACGGCAAGTAGGGTGACCGTTAAGTTTAACTCCTGATATCTTGGTTTTTATTTCATTTAACAACCGATCCCGTAGTTTATTCAGCCGTCCGGCTACCTCCTCCATTTCGGCCAATGCCAATTCTGCGGCTTTACCAAAGCCAACAATACCCGGTAAATTTTCGGTACCCGGGCGTAATTTTCTTTCCTGACTTCCTCCGTACCACAAAGGATGAATTGGGGTTCCTTCCCGTAGGTAAAGCATGCCGGTTCCTTTGGGTCCGTAAATTTTGTGGGCGGAAGCAGAAAGTAGGCTTACCCCCAACTGGTTAACATCAATAGGGATCTTGCCAAAAGACTGAACCGCATCCGTATGGAACGGAATCCCTCGCGCCCAGGCTCGCTCTCCAATCTCCTTAATCGGCTGAAGGCTACCGATTTCATTATTAGCCTGCATAATAGAAATAAGAATCGTTTCCTCATCTAAGACCTGATCTAATTTTTCTAGGGATACTACTCCTTCGGCGTCAACCGGTAAATAGGTAACCCGAAAGCCCTTAGTTTCTAAAAATTTACAAGTATCCATTACTGCATGGTGCTCAATGGAGGAGGTAATTATATGTCGTCCCCGTTCCTGATTGGCCCAAGCGACCCCCAAAACGGCTAAATTATCGGCTTCGGTACCCCCGCTGGTAAAATAAATCTCCGAGGGATTAGCGCCGATCGCGGTAGCTACTTGTTCCCGTGCCCAGTTTAATCCCTGACGCGCTTCCCGGCCAAACTCATGCAGGCTGGAAGCATTACCGAAGCGTTCCCCCATAAATTTATCAATTATCTCCCGAACCTCGGGTCGTACCGGGGTCGTTGCACTATGATCCAGATAGACACGTTGCCTCATGGCTTCAACCTCCTAATTAATAACCGATTTATTGGGTAGTTTTCCCCGATGTAGTATAATATTAATATTCTTAACCAATTTAGCAACTTAAACTAATGAAAGGGGGCCAAAAAATAAATGAACTTGTTTGAATACGCTACCTGCAAACAGAACTTCGATCCAGAAGCACCTTTAGCCGTACGGATGCGGCCCCAAAATCTGGATGAATTCATTGGCCAGGAAGAGATTTTGGGGCCCGGCAAACTGCTCCGCCGGGCGATTGAAACGGACGCTTTTTCCTCGCTGATTCTTTACGGCCCTCCGGGAAGCGGTAAAACTAGTCTCGCGCAGGTGATTTCTCGTTTATCCCAGGCCGAATTCGTTAAATTGAATTCCGTCACCTCTGGGGTAAAAGAAATTCGAGAAATAATTCAGAGCGCTAAAGATCAGCGTACCTATTATCAAAAAAAGAAGACCATCTTATTCGTGGACGAGATCCATCATCTAAATAAAAGTCAACAGGATGTGCTACTACCGGCCGTAGAAGATGGCATAATAGTCCTGATTGGAGCGACTACGGAAAATCCCTATTTCGAAGTAAACGCGGCTTTAATCTCTCGTTCCCGGGTATTTCGTTTGCGGCAATTAACGCCAGCCGAAATAAAAATAGCCCTGCAACGGGCTCTCCAGGATGAAGAACGCGGTCTTGGGCTCTATCAGGTAGAAATTAGCGCAGAAGCCCTTGATCACTTGGCCCATACGGCCAACGGCGACATCCGCAATGCACTTTCCGCTTTAGAGATGGCGGTACTGACCACGATCCCGCAGCAAGGGGTCCGAAAAATAACCCTCGACGTCGCCGAAGACGCGATGCAGCGCCGAGCCGTTCAATATGATCACCGCGGGGACCAACACTATGATGTAATTTCGGCTTTTATTAAAAGTGTACGCGGCTCAGACCCCGATGCAGCCCTCTACTGGTTAGCACTAATGCTCTACAGTGGTGAAAATCCCCGCTTTATTGTCCGTCGTCTTCTTATCCTGGCTGCAGAAGATATCGGTCTGGCCGACCCCCAGGCGCTCCTAATCGCCCAAGCCACCGCTACGGCCGTAGAATGGATAGGCATGCCAGAAGCTCGTATTCCATTGGCCCAGGCAACCATCTACCTGAGTCTAGCCCCTAAAAGCAACAGTGCTTATTTAGCTATTGAAAAGGCCTTGCACGCGGTAGAAACTAAGCCTACCGGGCCAGTTCCCCTTCATCTACGCGACACGCATTACCCAGGTGCCCGGACCCTAGGTCATGGACAAGGATACCGTTATCCCCATGATTACCCCGGTCACTATGTTAAACAGCAATATCTACCGGATTCTTTTTCCGATCAGTGCTTTTACCAACCCAGTAAACAAGGTTGGGAAGCCCAATGGCAGAGTAAGAAAAATAACAAAAATTAATTACCCCTCTAACCAGCGGTTGAGTACTCGCATCAGTTCCGTTTTTGGTCTGGCTCCCATCAGTTGTTCTACTACTTGACCCTTTTGTAATACTAGTAAATTAGGAATACTCAGGACCCCGTATTCAGCCGCTAAATCTCGGTTTTCATCTACGTTGACCTTGCCTACTATCGCTTCTTCCGCATAGTCTTGAGCTAATTCTTCAATAATAGGAGAAAACATACGGCAAGGTCCGCACCAGGGCGCCCAAAAATCTACTAGTACCGGCTTGTCTGCCGCTAATACCTCTGCTTTAAAGTTATCTTGATTAAAGACTTTAACTAGACTACTCATCTTACATCCACCTAAATTTTATTATTGGCTAACTTTAATATATCATTGGTCCGCCTCGGGCGGATCATTCATAATCTTATTTTTTAAATAAAAAGGTCCCGCCTTCGGACGTGACCCCGCTTCTTAAATCATTCAATTTCATTCGATTGCGTCTTAGATAAACAACGATATAATCCATTTATGCCGGCTAGGAATCCAATTATCGCCATGGCCCACGCCGATTGTGATTCCGTTAACCAACCGTAATACATGATTACTTGAATTAACAAAATCAGGATTAAGATCAACCCGATAGTTAGCCAAACCCTATGTATCATTTACTTTCCCCCTTAAGCCAATATACCCGGTGATACAACTACTAACTACCTTTGATCTTCTGACAAAAACTTCTAGATATCCAATTCACTTTTATGTACTAAACTCATTTTTTAGACTACCATTATTAGGTTAAGTTTTCAATCTTTATATTTGTCGAATATATAACTTTCTAGTAGTTATTCGCCTTTGCTCTTCACCATGCAAATTATTTCTGCTAATATAGGAAGAGTGTGATAAATTAATGTACGGATTAAAAATAATCAGAAAGGAGTTACACGCAAGAAAATGAAAAAACTTCAAAATCTTGAGGTGAGCGGCAAAAAAGTTCTCGTTAGAGTAGATTTTAATATACCAATTGAAAATGAACAAATTAGTGATGATTACCGGATAGTAACGGCCTTGCCCACCATCCGTTTTCTCCTGGAACAAAAGGCACGCGTTATTTTAATGAGTCATCTAGGAAGACCTAAGGGAAAAATAGTAGAAAAATTACGTTTAGGGCCGGTAGCTAAGCGTTTGGAAGAGCTACTGGAAAAACCAGTGCTATACATAAAAGATTGCATCGGAACAGAAGTGGAAAATGCGGTTGCTTCCCTATCTGAAGGTGATATCTTACTCCTGGAAAATCTCCGTTTTTATCCGGAAGAAGAAAAAAACGAGGAAACTTTTGCCCGAAAGTTAGCTCAAATAGCCGATTGCTACGTTAATGATGCCTTTAGCGCAGCCCACCGAGCTCATGCATCCACTCATGCCGTAGCTAAGATGCTTCCCAGTGCGGCGGGGTTTTTAATGCAAAAAGAAGTTATGGCCCTAGGCCAATTAGCGGCTAACCCCCAACATTCCTTTGCCGTTATCCTAGGTGGGGCTAAGGTTAGTGATAAAATTGGCGTCATTAACAACCTGATTGATAAAGCGGATTATTTACTTATTGGGGGAGGCATGGCCTTTACCTTTTTGAAAGCTCAGGGGATTTCTATCGGTAAATCCTTATTAGAAGCAGAAAAAATTGATTACGCACGTAAACTACTGGAAAGAGCCGGCGATAAAATCATCCTGCCGGTGGATGTAGTCGTAGCTGAGACCCTGGCCCCCGGGGTTGCCCAGAAGGTAGTTACGATTAAGGAAATTCCCCCTAACCAGATGGGGCTGGATATTGGACCTCAAACCATTAACCTTTTTTCTGAAATCATTCAAAAGGCTAATACTATTTTCTGGAACGGTCCGGTAGGAGCTTTTGAAATACCGGACTTTTCGCGCGGTACTTTTGCCATTCGAGATGCAATTGCCCATAATCGTGGCACCACGGTGATTGGCGGAGGAGATACCGCCAATGCCGTTCAAGATTTAGTTGACCAATTCACTCACGTTTCTACGGGGGGAGGAGCCTCTTTAGAATTTCTTGAAGGTCGCCCCTTGCCTGGAATCAAGGTTCTAGAATAAAATATTATTTACCTAGTTTGCTAAAAAATATCGAATAACCGCTGAGAAAATTACAGCGGTTTTTTTCATGGCTAAATTTGTCGATTATTAAAAATAAAAAGAGGATTTTCTTGACCAGTGTAGAATATTCCTATCAACAAAATGATACGGCAATCTTTATTCTTCGTATTTTTAAAATAAACGAAGCTTAACGTGCATGGGAGAAAGGAGCCAGAGCACAATTGCTTTTTCGATTACCCAAGCAACCCAATCGAATTATAATTAATGGGGAAGTTTGGATTGCACCTACGGCCGTAATTATTGGTGGAATAAAAATTGATAACCAATCCCGAATCGGT
>JAAYQE010000170.1 GCA_012519455.1 Syntrophomonadaceae bacterium | reverse complement strand
TTTATTAAGCATGAATTTATAATAAGCATGAATTTTTAATTTAAATGGTCGGAGCGAGGTGACTTGAACACCCGGCCTCTTGCACCCCAAGCAAGCGCTCTAGCCAAACTGAGCTACGCCCCGACGCAAAAATATTGTAGCAGGATACCCGAGGAAAGTCAACATTCATTGGGCTATCCCACCCAAATATAATTTTGCTTTCACACAAGTATCATGTTTTCTAAATCTATAATCACTTTAGCTTTCATTAAATAATCCATTCCAAAAATTACCCACTGATTAGAATATGCTTTTTTTACTTCCTCCCATATCATTTTAAATCCCTCCTCACCCCTCACCCCTCACTCTCCCCAATCCCTCTTTCAGCGAAGCGGCTAGGTTGCATACGGGGGTTATGGGGTCTTCAGGGTTTTGTTCGATCAGGGAAACGAAAGCGCTGCCTACTACAGCGGCATCAGCTAGAGAAGCGATTAAAGGCATTTGCTCGGGACGTGATAAGCCAAATCCGACCGCTAAAGGCAGGGTGGTTTCACGGCTTACCCGCTGGAGAAAATGCGGTAGTTCCTCGGGCAGTTGATCCCTTTCTCCGGTTACCCCGGTAAGGGATACACAATAGATAAAGCCCTGCGCCTGCTGGGCAATTTTACGTACGCGGACGGTGCTGCTAGTGGGGGCGAGCAGGTAAATCAAGGAAAGCTCTTTTTGCCTTAATCTTTCCCTAAGCTCCATACTTTCCTCCAAGGGTAAATCCGGTACAATCAAGCCATCTACGCCGGCAGTGGCCAATAGTTCCGTGGCCGTTACGAGGCCCTGCCGTAAAATGGGGTTATAATAGCTCATTAAAAGGATCGGTAGGGAAACGCCCTTGGCTCTTAATTGGGCGACTAAATCTAAAATTTTCAGGAGATTGGTGCCGGCCTGTAAGGCGCGTTGGGAAGCCCTTTGAATTACCGGGCCATCCGCGACCGGGTCGGAAAAAGGAACCCCTAGTTCGATCAAGTCCACGCCGTTTTCGGCTAATCTTTCGACCAGTAGCCCGGTCGTTTTTAAGTCCGGATCGCCGGCACTTAGATAAGCAATTAAGCCGGCTTCCTGGCGGTCCTTTAGGGTTTGAAAAGCGGTTTTAATGCGCATTTAGTTCCCCTCCTCCCCTTAGAGCGGCTACTTGTTGTACGTCTTTATCGCCCCGACCGGACAGATTCAGCACCACTACCTGATCTTTCTCGAACTGGGAGATATTTTGTACCACCCAGGCTAGGGCATGGGCACTTTCTAAGGCCGGAATAATTCCTTCTGTACGGGAAAGCAGGGTAAAAGCCTCCAGAGCTTCCTCATCGGTAACTGCGGTGTAAGTAGCCCGGCCCTGGTCTTTGAAAAAACTATGCTCCGGTCCTACCCCGGGGTAATCTAGCCCGGCGGAAACCGAATGAGCTTCGAGCACCTGGCCATCTTCATCCTGCAATAAATAACTCATGGAACCATGCAGCACCCCCCGGCGGCCCTTACTCAGTGCGGCCGCGTGTTTTCCGGTTTCTATTCCTCTTCCGGCTGCCTCGACCCCAATCAAACGTACCTCTCGGTCGGCTAAAAAGGGATAAAAGAGGCCCATGGAATTGCTGCCTCCGCCCACGCAGGCCACTAAATAATCCGGTAAACGTTTTTCCACGCGCAAAATCTGTTCGCGCAATTCATCACCGATGACCCGTTGAAAATCCCGCACTAACCGGGGAAAAGGATGGGGTCCAACCACGGAACCAATAATATAATGGGTATCGTTAACTGCGGTCACCCAATCGCGCATAGCTTCGTTGGTGGCATCTTTTAAAGTTTGGCTTCCGCTGGTAACGGACCGTACCTCTGCCCCCAGTAGACGCATACGAAAAACGTTTAAAGCTTGACGCGCCACATCCGCGGCTCCCATATACACCACACAGGAAAGCCCAAAGTGAGCGGCTACGGTTGCGGTGGCCACGCCGTGTTGTCCGGCACCGGTTTCGGCAATGACCCGGGATTTGCCCATGCGTACGGCCAGTAAAGCTTGGCCCAGGGCATTATTGATTTTATGGGAACCGGTATGGTTTAAATCTTCCCGCTTGAGGTAGATCCGCGGCCCGCCCAGGTACCGGGTTAAGCGGTCAGCTCGATACAATAACGACGGCCGCCCGGCGTATTCCCGTAAATACTGCTGGAACTCCTGAATAAAGGCCGGATCGTTAAGGGCCTTTTGGTATTCTCTTTCTAATTCTTCTAAGGCGATCATTAAAGTTTCGGGGACAAAACGGCCGCCATAAGCGCCAAATCGGCCCCGTTCATCGGGATATTTAAACATATATCTTCCCTCCTCTACAAAACTTATTCGGGTAAACTTGTACTAGTAAATTTATCCGGGGGCGTTCTTACGCGCTTTGTCTAACTTGATCCATAAAGGCCTTTACTTTGAACCGATCTTTAAGGCCCGGCGCGCTTTCCACTCCGCTGGCTACGTCTACCCCAAAAGGTTGTACTTGCGCCAAGGCTTCGCGCACATTATACGGATTTAGCCCTCCGGCTAAGATGATCTTCAAGCCGGAGGCTCGGCCTTTACTCGGGTTATCTTTCAACCACGCCCAGGGAAAGACCTGGCCGGTACCACCGGCTTTTCCGGGGGTATACGTATCGAGGAGTACCATTTTGGTGCCCCATTGTTCGATCTGCTCCAGGTCTTCTGGCCCGGCAACGCGGACCGCTTTAATGGCGCGGGGGGCAAAAAATTGACAATAGTCCGCGTCTTCCTGGCCGTGCAGTTGCAGGTAATCAAGCTGGCAGAAGACTGCGATGGCCTGGACTTCTTCCTGCGTTTGATCTTGGAAAACCCCGACCCGGGCCACCCCTTTCGGTAATTTTTGGCAAATCACTCGCGCTTCTTGGGGACTAACCCGGCGCGGGCTGGGACAAAAGATAAACCCCAGGGCATCGGCCCCGTATTCAACGGCCAGTTTGGCGTCTTCCCAACGGGTTAGCCCGCAAATCTTAATCCAAACCATTATACCTGATGCCTCCTAAAAGTTCAGCTATTTTGGCGGCCGGATCCGGGGCAGTAATTAAGCTTTCCCCGACCAAAATCGCGTCGTAGCCTTGCGCGGCCAAAGCTTGGACTTCTTCCCGGTGATGAATCCCACTTTCTGCGACGGTCCGGATCCCCGGAGGGATTAAACGCCGCAGTTCTTGATGGCGAGCCGGGTCTAGGGTGAGGGTGTTTAAATCCCGACAATTGACCCCAATAATCTGGGCCCCACTGGCTAGGGCTAATTCTACTTCCGGCGCGGTATGGGTTTCTACCAAGGCGGCTAACCCGACCTTGCGGCATTCAGCCATAAAATGCGGTAATTGAGGGCCTAAGACCCGTACGATTAATAAGATCGCGTGGGCCCCGGCGTGGGCGCTTTCCCAGATTTGATAGGGATCGATGATAAAATCTTTACGTAACACCGGCAGGCTTACGCTATGGGCCACGGCGGTTAAATCGCTGAGCCGGCCTTGAAAATATTTTTCTTCCGTTAACACGGATATGGCCCGGGCCCCGGCGCGTGCATAAAGGCGGCCCTGATCCTCAGCCGAAAGGCCAGAAGCCAGCACCCCCCGACTGGGGGAAGCTCTTTTGATCTCCGCGATTAGGCATAGGCCGGGCTTACTTAAACGGCTAAGAAACCGCTCCCCCGGGGTTAACGGCGGCGCGCTGCTGGGGCCTAGGCCGTTGTTCTTTAGCTCATCGTTCGGCTTTAGCTCTTTGTTCGGCCCTTTCGGTTGCCCTGCTTCCCGCAAGTTGGTTTTCACAGCCATCGCTACCCCGGCGTCGGGCCCTTTCGTTAGATCAACTTGCTCGATGGGCCTTATCGTTAAATCTGTTTGCCCGGTGGGCGCTTGATCCCCCATGGTCCGGGCTAAGCGGGCTGGCCATTCAGCCTGCAGCAGGGCTAAAGGCTTTATTTTCTGGCGGACGCGAACGCGTTCTCTGGCCGCGGCTATTACCTGGTCTAAAAATCCTTCCATAATACCTGATCCTCTCTTTCCATTTCGGGGGGCCTCACTCCTCACCCCTTACGCTAAATTAAGCCAGGTTTCTTTATTAAGCCAGATTTCTTTGTTCTCGCGGCAAGGACTGGCTGACGCGGATCAAATGGTTTAATTTATCTTGGGCCGCCCCTGAATCCAGGGTGTTAGCGGCCAATTTTATCCCTTCAAGGATGGTTTTAGCGCGGCCGGCTGCGGTTATAGCTGCTCCGGCATTAAGGATAACGACATCCCGAGCGGGCCCGGGTTTTCCGGTTAATACCTCCAGAATTATCTGCGTGTTTTTCGCGGTATCGCCGCCGGCTAACGCTTCATTGGGGGCCTCAGTAAGTCCTACCTCTTTAGCCCTCAGGAATAATTCTTCCACTCCCTGCGAGGATACCCGCAGGAGCTGGTTAGGCCCGGCCAGCGATAATTCATCCAGGCCCCCGGCTCCATGAACTACATAACCAGACGTACATCCTAAACGGTGTAAAGCATAGGCTACCTTGCGCGCTAGTTCAGGGTCGTAGACCCCGAGCAACTGAATCTCAGCGCCGGCCGGATTGGTTATGGGCCCCAGGACGTTAAAGATGGTGCGAATGCCGATTTCCTGGCGCGGGCCGGCGGCAAAGCGCATGGCCGGGTTAAAACCGGGCGCAAACATAAAGCCAATTCCTACTTCCTGAAGGCAGTATTCTACCATTTCCGGTTCTAAATCTACCTTCACGCCCAAAGCCTCCAGCACATCGGCACTGCCGCAGCGACTGGAGATGGCTCGGTTGCCGTGTTTAGCTACCGGCAGCCCCAAGCCGGCCACCACAAAAGCGGCGGCCGTGGAAATATTAAACGTTTTTGCCCCATCACCACCGGTGCCGCAGGTGTCGATCAGTTTAGCGCCGGGCACCCGAATCTGCCTGGCTTTGCGGCGCATTACCCGAGCCGCGCCGGTAATTTCCGCAGCGGTTTCTCCCTTCATGCGTAGGGCCGTGATAAAAGCCGCAATCTGGGAAGGCGTAGCCTGGCCCCCCATTACCTCCTCCATAGCTTCCGCGGTTTGCTCCTCGGTTAAATCCTCCCGACGCACCAATTTATCAATACATTCCTTAATCTTACTCATTTCTCGTCTCTCCTTTCTAAGCTCATCTAAACTAATTGTCCAAACTTCAGATAAGTGAAAAATTGGAAAACGGGCGCTTCATCCCCTCACTCCTTACTCTCCTCCAGTTGCTGAATAGCCTTTAAAATCGCTTGGGCTTTGTTCCGGGTCTCCTGGTATTCCCGCTCGGGCACGGAATCGGCTACAATTCCGGCGCCGGCTTGAAAAGTAATTTGTTCTGGTTCGACGACCATGGTCCGAATGATAATCCCGGTATCTAAATTTCCCTGGAAACTAAGATAACCCGCTGCTCCGGCGTACACCCCCCGGGCCTCCGGTTCTATTTCCGCGATTAGTTCCATAGCTCGTTTCCGGGGCGCCCCAGAAACGGTGCCGGCCGGGAAAGTAGCCCCTAGTAAGGATAATCCATCTTCCCCGGACCGCAGGCGGCCGCGCACTTCGGACACCAGGTGCATGACGTGGGAGTAGCGTTCAATTTGGCCTAATACCGGAACGGTTATCGATTCCGGTTCACAGACCCGTTCCAGATCCTGCCGGGCTAAATCGACTAACATCAGGTGTTCGGCCTGTTCTTTCGGGTCATTGCGTAATTCCTTTTCTAATTGAACGTCTCCCTGCGCGTCCCGACCGCGTGGCCGGGTTCCAGCAATCGGGCGCAGGAGGACCTGACCGTTTTCCAACCGTACGTGTACTTCGGGAGAAGAACCTACGATTTGAAAACCAGGGCCATCGAGATAAAAAAGGTAAGGGGAGGGATTTACGCTCCGCAAGCTACGGTAAAGATCCAACGGCGCTACCTTACAAGGTAGACGGAATTTTTGGGACAAAACGACCTGTAATACTTCGCCCGCGGCAATATGTGCTTTAGCCCGGGTCACGGCTTGCATAAAAGCCTGGGGCGTAAAATTAGCGGACGGATCCACCCCTTTTGACTGCGCAACCGTTTCTACCACGGATTTTTCTGCAACCGACTGCCGAAATTCCGCTATCATGCGGTCGATTTTTTGGCCGGCTGCTATATACGCCTCCTGGGGGTTCCCTTGAACCCGAACATTAGTCAAAAAAAGCATAGTGCGGCGCGAGTGGTCAAAGATGTACACGGAATCGAAAAACATTAAATAAACGTCCGGATACGGCGATCGGTTTCTAAATGCAGGCCCTTCCATCAGCTGCTGTACCATCTCGTAACCAAAATAACCTACGGCTCCCCCACAAAAACGAGGGCAATGAGCCGGAACGGCTGATCGATAGGCCGCTAAAACCTGGCGCAACTCGTCTAAGACGGACCCGGCATGTTCATTAACCTGACCGTCCGCCCTTTCGATCCGAATCTGGCGGCCGCGGGCGGAAAAGATCATAAAAGGTTGACTGCCCAGAAAGGAATACTGGCTGGATTTATGGCCACCCTCTACACTTTCTAGTAAAAACCCCTTACCGGAACGCGCTATTTTTTTAAAAGCAGTAACCGGCGTTTCCGTATCTAACACAAGTTCCCGCCATACCGGTACGATTAAGCCGGGTTGAGCTAACTGGCTGAATTCCTCCCAGTCCGGTAAATACCGATGCTGATTCTGCATATTAGGCTGAGGCTTAAAATTATGGGAAGCATAAATTTCTTCCGGCTTAAACTCGGTATGGATCACGGGTTTCACTCCTTTCTAGCGTAGCGATCCGGTCTAAAGTAGCGATCCGGCGTCCTAGGGCCGCGGCAATTTGGCGTAATTCCTGCATTAAAACCATAAACTCCTTAGGATTTAGGGACTGCTCTCCATCGGAAAGCGCGTCTTCGGGGTGGACATGGACCTCGATCATTAAATCATCACTCCCGGCCGCCAAGGCCGCTCGGGCCAAATCCGGCACCAAATCCCTTCTTCCGCAAGCGTGACTGGGATCGGTCATGACCGGTAAGGACGATAATTTTTGCAGTAAAGCTACCGCACCTAGATCTAAAGTATTGCGGGTCATCTTTTCGTAGGTGCGAATCCCTCTTTCACACAAAATGACGTTTTGGTTCCCCCCGGCTAGAATGTATTCGGCGGCTAAAAGCCATTCCTCGATGGTGGAAGCTAAACCTCGCTTAAGAATTACCGGACACGAAACCGCACCTAAGGTACGCAATAAAGGAAAATTTTGCATGTTGCGTGAGCCAACTTGAATCACATCAGAAACTTCCGCGACCAGGGGTACCTCCGCTGAAGACAGGACTTCGGTAACCACGAACATCCCCGTACGCTCTCGTGCTTCGATAAGCAATGCTAATCCTTTTTCCCCTAGTCCTTGAAAACTGTAAGGAGAAGTACGCGGCTTAAACAGCGCCCCCCTAAGGCCCACCGCTCCCGCCTCTTTGACGGCCGCTGCGGTTTCGAAAAATTGTACGCGGTCTTCAACGGCACAAGGGCCGGCTACCACCACCAGGGTCCCATCCCCGATTTTTACGCCGGTATCCCCCAGAGAAATAGGGCTCCGTTGGCCCGGAATTCCCCTTAAAGCCAATCGGGCCTCGCTTAAAACCTTTTCCTCAACGATACTCATACTCACCACTATCTCATCTCCGCTCCTCTCTTCTAAAAAAAATAAAATGCCGGACCCGTAAGTCCGGCATATCTATTGCCAGCTTCTCGGCTCATCTAAGCTCGCTTTCTTCAACTAACCCACTACCCGGTGGCGAAGAAAGCACCTATGCTCATCTCTTCTAAACTCGGCTCACCTTAAACATTCATTTAGTTGTACGCATAATTATATCAATTAAAAATTAACAAATTAACTGATTTACTAGGCTCATCCAAGCTCATCTTTCTATTATGTTTATTTTATGCTTATCTAGATCGAAGGTCAAGGGGTAAACTAATATTTACATCCATCGTATCCGCAACAATTGCCCAAATAAATAGCCCAAAGCAGATAAGAATAAAATTACGTAAAACTTACGGGAGGGTTGTAAAAACCAGTTTGGGATATTATCCATATC
>JAAYQE010000169.1 GCA_012519455.1 Syntrophomonadaceae bacterium | reverse complement strand
CATCGCACCGGGATAAACCATATCAGTCCAAGCCAACTGTCTAATACGGCTTAAACGTTGAAAAGCGGGGTGGTTAATAATATCCCTTTCCCAGCTATCTAATTCAATAAACCCGTAAATGGGGTCACGAATTTCATATTTTTTAGTCACTAAAAAGGCCCCTTTGAAAGATAAATGGCGTTCAATCCTGATCATTAATGTTACCTTATCTTCTACAAAGGGAGAAAATAAACCTGCTAAATCCTATAAAAACTTACCCTTGGAAGAAATATTTTTACTAATTTCCCGGTCTTTGCCGCCCTTGCCATTGTAAACGGTATAATAAAATGGATGAATTTGCTGCAATGAGGCAGGGAGGGAAAAAACGTTCAAAAAAGCTGGCGCATTACAGGGATGTGATCTTGAAATGGCTGCGAGAGCACCCCGATATTACTTGTAGTCAGATATTAGACTGGATTAAGGAACACTACAATGATTACTCTGTACGCGAAAGGACACTAAGACGCTACGTTAATCATCTGCGTCAGAAGTATGATCTTCCCAAACCTGTGTTATCGCGTCAGTACCAGGCCGTAGCCGATCAGCCGCCCGGCAGGCAGCTCCAGGTTGATTTCAGCCAAAAAAGAGTGCATAACAGTTCCGGCGGTTACACTATGCTTTATGTCATGGGGACCGTGCTTGCGCACTCCCGTTACAAGTAGATAGAAGAGCTGTATGAGCAAACCCTGTCCCTATTGGGTGGCAGCGAACAGACGGCAGCTTTTTTAACAGGCATCCGCCAAGAAAAACCGCGCTATGTTCGGGACCAGTTTAGGCTACTGCAAAAGCTTGTGGCAGAGCACTCTCAGGAGGTCATTAATGAGGCTATGGTATACTGCCTGGAACGAAAGCTCTACAGCGCGGTAGATTGTCGGGATACAGCTGTATGGTTCAATCAGCAAGCATCGGAGGCTCAAGAATTAATCGCCGCGGATTTGCTTAGTAGTATACCGGATTGGCTCAAGGTCAAGGCTGAAAAGCGAAATCTCGCCACCGCTTATGCACACCTGACTGGGGGTGAAGCCTAAATGAACGTTCGACTGCAAGAAGTGAAATCCATGCTGGGTCAGCTGCGCTTGTCAGGGGCCCGCGAACAATTAGAAGAATTGCTAGTTACCGCTACAAAGGAAGAGCTCACCTTGCTGGAGTTTACCCGCCGACTATTGAACAAGGAGGTTGAAGCACGTAACGCTAACTCCCTACAGCGGCGGATGAAGCAGGCCCGTTTTCCAGAACATAAAGCCGTGGATGAGTTTGACTTTGGGTTTCAGCAGTCGGTAAGCAAACATCAAATCCTTCAGTTGATGGATATGTATTGGGTCGAAAAAGCGTATAATCTGTTTTTCCTGGGACCATCCAGCATCGGGAAAACGCATTTGTCAATCAGCTTAGGTATACGAGCGGTAGAGTTGGTCTACCACGTTTGCTTTGTCACACTAGATGAACTGATAGATATACTTAAAACTGAAGCCGTGCTAATAAGAAATAAACGGCAGAACACGTCGGTAATTATCACTTCGAATAAAGGATTTGAAGAATGGGCTGAGTTCCTTGGAGATACAGCTATTACTACAGCTATATTGGATCGGTTGATTCATAACAGCGAAATTTTTAATATGTCTGGGGATAGTTATCGGGTAAGTCACCGTAATACCATTTTATAGTAACTAACGTCCAATTTTATTGGCCATTTTTCATCCAAAAGTATTGACCGCTTACAGAAAGTTATTAATAGACAAAAACATGAATAAACAGGATTTAAAAAAAGCAACCGGGATCAGTTTAGCATTTATCGCTAATTTAGGCAAAGGCGAAAATATAACAACCGATATTACTTCTGAAAATATGCAAGGCCCTTGGCTGCGATATTACTGATATTATGGAACTGGCACCTGACAGTAAAGATTAAATTTATGGGTTAAAAAAGAACACGCTTTAAATTACTCCCCAACTCCTAGCCTCCGTTGTTAACACCTTGATTTGCCGGAGCGATAATGAAAACCAGCCAGCTAGGTAAGCTAAATACCCCATTAAGCCTACCTGCCCGGCTGGTTTTTCACTTCCCCGCCCGGCCACATTTATCCCTTCCCCGGCCCCCAACCAAACAAAAACCGGGCGGATTTCCGTGCTTGGAAACCACCCGGCCTTTGGTTGGTTAGTTTAGTGTCAGCTACCTGACCCCTAAATTGTCAGAATTGTTGTGTGGGGTCAAACCCCCGATGGCTAGTGAGCTGTCAAAGGTCTTTCGTCATTATTCGACATATTTCGGGTGGTGCCAGGCACCTTTTGGGAGGAACTGGATAGCCTGGATG
>JAAYQE010000168.1 GCA_012519455.1 Syntrophomonadaceae bacterium | reverse complement strand
TCGGCGTTTAAAAGATAAAACCCAAGTATGGATTGCCCCGGAAGGTGCTCATTATCGGACCCGTCTGAGTCATACCTTAGAGTTAGCGCAGATTGCCCGGACCATCGCCCGCTGCCTTAGTTTGAACGAGGACCTCACTGAAGCCATAGCTTTAGGACATGATTTGGGGCATTCTCCTTTTGGACACGCAGGAGAGGAGCAATTGCGGCTTTGTTATGGCAGGTTTGAACATAATGAACAGAGTGTACGCATCGTAGAGGTCTTAGAAAGAGAGGGGCAAGGCTTAAACTTGACGCGAGAAGCACTAGATGGGATTTTAAATCATACGGGCGAAACCCCTCAACCGTATACGCTAGAAGGTCAGATTGTTAAAATAGCGGATCGTATTGCTTATGTAAATCATGATATAGACGATGCTATTCGGGCCGGTATCTTAACGCCGGAAATATTACCTGAAGAATGCGTTCAGATTTTAGGCCGTACCCATGGGGAACGGATTGATTCTCTGGTCCGAGATATTGTAAGGTGTTCTTTAGGGCAGCCTCGGATTGAACAATCTTCTGAAGTAAAAAAAGCCATGGTTGATCTGCGGCAATTTATGTTCAAAAAAGTATACCTGGCGGAGGTTAACCAGGTAGAAGCCCGCAAAGGTCGGCGGATTGTTAAGGAATTATATGATTTTTATACGAATAACCCCGGTCAATTACCCGAAAGCCTGCAAGAAAAAGTTCGGGAAGGACAGGACCCGCGACAGATAACCGTAGATTATATATCCGGAATGACCGATACTTACGCACTCCGTATTTTTCAGGCCTTATTTATTCCCGGGAAGTATCGGGGTTAGATAAAAAGTCGCCAAATATTCGGTGCCATTGTTGGTTAGCTTTTTTTTCTTGTTGTTCGGATTCCAGCCTTAGCGCGGTACGCGCTACTTCCAGGCTTTGTTGGGCCTGGTTTTCGAAAGTACCCATTCGATATACAAATTGCTCACTTCCTCGGGCCAGCCAGTGCTTTTGGTTACGGTCTTGTTGAGATAGATACTGTAAAAAGTCAGTGGTCATAACGCCGTAGTAGGGGTAAGTTTGATCATGGTGGGGCCAGAAATCGAAAAAATCCATGGCTAGGGTTTCAAGCAAAAGACCACTAATCGGTACGTGATTATGTAATTTCCAGGCCACCATCATTTTAACTAGATGTCTTATTTTTCCGTTGTGTTTTTGATCTATGGCCTCTATCGCTTGAATTTCAGGTAAAAGGCGAGCTATTCGCCAACGGCCGCCATAACTGGCATGAGGGTAGAGATAGCTTTGATCAGCTTGCCGGAAGACGGGTAAAACTTCGAATTTTAGGTTCGGAAAGTCGATATTAATGGTTCGTCCGTCTTCACCAATAACACTCTGTGGATAGACCCGGGCGATACTACCTTGTACTTTTTGGAGTAGAGCCTCAGCACCGTTATGGGGATTACGCTGGTATTCTTCTAAAAGGGCCGGAGGGAGTTCCATCGCTAGGTCAATATCATCAATTCCTTTAATTGCGGTTCCTCGGCCATAAGATCCAATAAAATAACGGTTTAAGGTGTCTGATTCTATTCCCCAAAAATCAGCATTAATCTGTTGGGTGATAGCTTTAGCCTGAAGCGATATCGCGTTTTCTGTAGGTCCATCTATTTGTAGGTTATCCATAAGGGCCTTAAAACGTTGGGCTATGGATGGGCTGTAAAATATAATGGTCATTTTTTCCCCTCGCTCCTAATTAAGCTTAAAGTTTTTTCAATCCGTATTAACCTGCATTTGTCCAGTGCTAACTTTATATTCAATGCTTAATTCATAACCAGGGTTGCCCCTGGGACATATTAACAATATAGCCGTTTTTTGCAGGATTTTCAAGCCAATTTGTCGTATTAATAACTTAGGAGATTAGAAAAAGGGGGAATGAATAATGAAGTTTTATGAGGTAATTCATAAACGAAGAGCGATTCGAAAGTATAAACCTGATCCGGTACCGCGAGAAGTTTTATTGCGGATCCTGGACGCAGCTAACTGGGCCCCTTCAGGAATGAATTTACAACAATGGGAATTTATTGTGGTAACCGGCAATAAAAAGAAGGAATCAGGCGAGAGTTATGGTA
>JAAYQE010000167.1 GCA_012519455.1 Syntrophomonadaceae bacterium | reverse complement strand
CCAGGCATTACCATCTCTACTCCCTCGGGTAACGTTGCCACTCCGGTTACGTCCGTTGTCCTAAAGTAAAACTGGGGTCGATAGCCATTAAAAAACGGAGTATGCCGGCCCCCTTCTTCCTTCGTCAATACGTAGACTTCGGCGTGGAAGTGGACGTGCGGTTTAATGGTACCCGGTTTCGCTAATACCATACCTCGTTCGATCTCTTTTCGGTCTACGCCCCGCAACAAAGTACCGACATTATCCCCAGCTTGGGCAAAATCTAAAATCTTGCGGAACATTTCGACTCCGGTACAAACCGTCTTACGTACTTCTTCCCGCAGACCAACGATTTCGACTTCCTCGCCTACTTTCACGCTGCCCCGCTCGACCCGGCCCGTGGCTACGGTGCCTCGTCCGGTAATGGTGAATACGTCTTCTACGGGCATTAAGAACGGTTTGTCTACTGCCCGCTCTGGTAGCGGAACATAAGCATCTACAGCATCCATCAGTTCCCATACTACATTACAATTCGGGCATTCCCGTTGTCCGCATGCACATTCCATGGCCTTTAGGGCGGACCCCTTAATCACTGGAATATCGTCCCCAGGGAACTCATACATATTCAGTAAATCACGTACTTCCATCTCAACCAATTCCAACAGCTCTTCGTCGTCGACCATATCCACTTTATTCATGAATACCACAATATACGGTACGCCGACCTGACGCGCTAACAAAATGTGTTCCCGCGTTTGAGGCATTGGCCCATCGGCTGCAGATACGACCAGGATAGCTCCGTCCATCTGTGCAGCCCCGGTGATCATGTTCTTAACGTAGTCCGCGTGTCCCGGGCAGTCTACGTGCGCATAGTGCCGGTTGGGCGTTTCATACTCCACGTGCGAGGTAGAAATGGTGATACCTCTTTCTTTTTCTTCGGGAGCTTTATCAATCTGATCGTATGCCGTGGCTACCGCGCCGCCTTCTTTAGATAAACAAATGGTGATCGCTGCGGTTAGGGTAGTTTTGCCATGGTCAACGTGCCCAATCGTCCCTATGTTAACGTGCGGTTTGGTTCTCTCGAATTTCTTCTTGGCCATTGTATCTATCCATCCTTTCATTTAGAATCATGTTAATTTACCGTCTTTACCTAAAACCCGATTAGGCTATACCGTAACGCTGGGCAATGATCTTCTGGGTTATATTTGCAGGTACTTCTTCAAAATGATCAAACTGCATTACATGATTACCTCTACCCTGGGTTTTAGATCGTAGATCGGTGGCGTAACCAAACATTTCAGCCAAAGGCACAAAACCGCGAATAAGTTGTATGTTCCCCTGCGATTCAATACCCTGCACCCGACCGCGACGAGAATTAAGATCCCCTATTACTTCACCTACGTATTCTTCGGGTACCAAAACTTCTAGCTTCATCACCGGTTCTAAAAGCACCGCTTTACCCCGAGACATCCCGGCACGCAAAGCTATCGAGCCCGCCATTTTGAAGGCTAATTCAGAAGAATCGACCTCATGAAAAGACCCGTCATACAAGGTAGCACGGATATCTACGATGGGATAACCAGCCAAGGCCCCACATGCCATAGCTTCACGTACTCCAGCCTCAATCGCAGGAATATATTCTTTCGGTATTGCTCCAGCCATAA
Organism: Syntrophomonadaceae bacterium; assembly: GCA_012519455.1. GTDB lineage: Bacteria > Bacillota > Ch66 > Ch66 > Ch109 > JAAYQE01. Next base: position 14,389 of record JAAYQE010000167.1, on the reverse strand, counting down.
TCTTATTCGTAAACTCGAATCCGCTTCCGGCTTCAAGTGGTTCTAATTCAAGCCATACATGACCATATTGACCTCGGCCACCTGTTTGTTTAATAAATCTACCTTCTGCCCGGACCCGGCCATTTAAGGTTTCTTTATAGGCTACCTGTGGTTTTCCTACATCTGCGTTAACCTTAAATTCCCGTAATAATCGATCGGTAATTACTTCTAGATGTAGCTCTCCCATGCCCGAGATAATAATCTGACCCGTCTCTGAATCAACCGTGGTTCGAAAAGTAGGATCCTCTTCCCCTAATTTCTGTAGAGCCAAAGCCATCTTATCTTGATCTGCCTTACTACGCGGCTCTATCGCTACATCAATGACCGGTTCAGGGAAAGTCATTGATTCCAAGTTTACCGGAGCCTGGTCATCGCACAAGGTATCACCAGTAATGGTTTCTCTAAGTCCCACCGCGGCTACTATATCCCCGGTATGAACCTCACTTAATTCCTCCCGGTGATTGGCATGCATCTGAAGTAAACGGCCGACCCGTTCTCGACGATCCTGAGTAGAGTTATAGACATAAGAACCAGATTTAAGGGTACCAGAATATACCCGAAAGTAGGTTAACTTTCCTACATAAGCATCGGTGGCTATCTTAAACGCCAAGGCAGAAAGCGGTTCATCGTCACTAGGAAATCTTTGTATCTCTTCCCCAGTTTGTTTATCCATACCCCACACGGCCGGTATATCAAGTGGAGAAGGCAAATAATCGACTACTGCATTCAGAAGGCTCTGTACTCCCCGTTTCTTAAAAGACGACCCACAAAGTACGGGAATAAACTTCACCGCTAGTGTTGCCTGCCGAATACCCCTTTTAATCTCCTCAACCGTCAAGGTTTCTCCTTCTAGATATTTAGTGGTCAGTTTTTCATCCGCTTCGGCTACAGCCTCCAGGAGCTGCTCTCGGTATTGCGCGGCCATCTCCTGCATTTCTGCGGGAATAACTGTTATCTCTGGCTCTAATCCTAGCTCATCATTATCTCGATAAATTATAGCCTGATTAGTAACCAAATCCACCATTCCTCGGAAAGAATCTTCAGCCCCGATGGGTAATTGAAGAGGTACTGGATTAGCCCCAAGACGATCTCGAATCATCTCTACAGCGCGGAAAAAATTCGCCCCTACGCGATCCATCTTATTTAAGTAGGCAATACGCGGGACAGCGTAACGATCAGCTTGCCTCCATACGGTCTCTGATTGCGGCTGTACTCCAGCCACCGCACAAAATATCGCAATTGCGCCATCCAGGATCCGTAAGGAGCGTTCCACCTCCATCGTGAAGTCCACGTGCCCGGGCGTGTCGATTATATTTATACGATGATTTTCCCAGAAACAAGTCGTGGCGGCAGAAGTAATAGTGATACCCCTTTCCTGTTCCTGAGGCATCCAATCCATAGTTGCCGATCCCTCATCTACTTCCCCCATCCGATGTACTCTGCCTGTATAATAGAGAATACGTTCGGTAGTCGTAGTCTTTCCCGCATCAATATGCGCCATAATGCCAATATTACGTAAGGCACTTATGGATGATTTATCGGTTTTTAAATTTTGCATCACTATTACCCTCCTTTCTATACCGTTTCTGGTCCTTGATAACTACCATCGATAATGTGCAAATGCCTTATTTGCCTCTGCCATTTTATGAGTGTCTTCCCGCTTTTTAACCGATCCTCCGGCCCCATTAGCTGCATCCATGAACTCTGCCGCTAATTTCTGGGTCATGTCTTTTTCTCCTCGGTTGCGAGCATAACTTACTAACCAGCGAATGGCTAATGTCTGCCGACGATCAGCACGAACCTCAATGGGTACCTGATAGTTGGCCCCACCAACCCGGCGCGCTTTTACTTCTAAAATCGGCATGACATTTTTTAAAGCCTGTTCAAAAACCTCGATCGGGTTTTTTCCGGTCCGCTGCTTAATCAAATCGCAAGCACCGTAAAAAATAGTTTCTGCCAAACTTCGTTTCCCATCCCACGTCATTTGATTAATAAACTTGGTAACCACTACACTATTATAAATGGGATCGGGAAGAATTTCTCGCTTTGGCACCGGACCTTTTCTAGGCATCTCCTTCCCTCCTTATAAGTGATTAAAGTTAAATACCCTTGACCACCCCTGAATTACTTTTTAGCGGCCCCTTTGACAGCCCCTTTCTTGGGCCGTTTTGCTCCGTACTTGGAACGCCCCTGATTTCGATTCTGTACACCTGAGGCATCTAGTGACCCCCGCACAATATGGTACCTTACCCCCGGAAGATCTTTAATCCGTCCGCCCCGTACCATCACTACCGAGTGTTCTTGGAGATTATGTCCAATACCCGGAATGTATGCGGTAACTTCAATACCGTTGGTTAAGCGAACCCGAGCTACTTTCCGTAAAGCGGAATTAGGCTTCTTAGGAGTTGTAGTATAAACACGGGTGCAAACTCCCCGCTTCTGGGGACACTCTTTTAAGGCCGGAGCGTCAGATTTTTGGGCCAGTTCTTTTCTTCCCTTTCGGATTAATTGGTTAATTGTCGGCAATGAATGCACCTCCTTCCCCAGTAGTTATACATAGCTTGATTGACAAAGATTAGGCATCTTCCAGCCCCCTTCTATTCCTCCAGGATGCTGGCCGACGCAGATCCAACATCAATACCGCAGGCTTTTCCCAAAACTTCCATGGTTTCCACGTAGGTTACCGCAACTCCCTTTTCTTTACATAGATTTTCTAGATCTCGGGTTACCTGCGGGTCCGCATTATGAGCGATAAAAACCGTTTTTGCCAAGTCTTTTTCTACTGCTTTTTTCGTTTGCTTGGTACCTATCGTTTTTTTCCGTGCTGATCTAAGCTTTTCTAAGGGCATCTTACAACCCCCTTCAACCATTAGCGCACACTCAAATATTCTATCACCCAAAAATTCCAATGTCAATTAGGATTCTTCAAAAATTTTTGCACACGAAATTTATTCCTACTCCTGACTAGTCGGCTCCGTCTGGTCCGATTCGGTTAGGTTAGACTCCTCGTTAATTAAACGAATATTTCGATAGCGGGCCATGCCGGTGCCAGCAGGAATTAGCTTGCCAATAATTACGTTTTCTTTTAAACCAAGCAGAGGATCTACCTTGCCTTTAATCGCCGCTTCCGTAAGTACCCTTGTGGTTTCTTGGAAAGAGGCGGCCGATAAAAAGGAATCCGTGGCTAGTGAAGCCTTGGTAATTCCCAACAATACCGGTTTTGCTGTGGCCGGTTCAAGACCGTTAGCAATCGCACGCTCATTTTCTTCTTCGAATTCAAACAAATCGATTAAACCACCCGGCAGCAACTCAGTTTCACCCGGATCCTCAACTTTAACCTTCCGTAACATTTGGCGCACAATTATTTCGATATGCTTATCGTTAATATCTACACCTTGCAGGCGGTATACACGCTGAACTTCACGAAGCAGATAACTTTGAACTCCACGTACCCCTTTAACTTTTAAAATGTCATGTGGATTTACAGACCCTTCCATTAATTCATCACCGGCTTCAACACTCTGACCATCCGTGACCTTCAAACGGGAACCAAAAGGCACTACATAGGTCACCGTTTCTCCCGTATCTGGATTAGTTATTTCCGCTTCCCGGCGTCCTCTGTTTTCAGAAACTTTTAGTATCCCATCAATTTCCGCAATTACCGCCTGTCCTTTCGGTTTACGGGCCTCGAACAATTCCTCCACCCGCGGCAGACCCTGCGTAATATCTTCTCCAGCTACCCCTCCGGTGTGAAAAGTACGCATCGTTAATTGGGTTCCCGGTTCGCCAATCGATTGAGCCGCTATAATCCCTACAGCTTCCCCAATTTCCACTTTATGACCGGTAGCTAAATTTCGGCCATAACACTTTTGACAAACTCCATATTGGGTACGACAAGTTAAAACCGATCGAATCCGGGGCTTAATAACCTGCCCTTTACTAGCCATGTATTCAATATATTCGGTTATCCGAACCGCTAAGTCTTCATCAATTAAGTTATTAGCCTCAAGATGTAAACCGGGGTCCGCTTCCACTTCTAAAACCTCTCCGGATTCTAAATTGATTTTTTTCGTCCAGGGTTCAATGGTAAACGCTTCGGCTAAATAACGCCCGACTAATCTTTCTTCCAACTTTTCTATAATTTCTGTGCCATCCTTGATTTCCGCTACCTCGACCCCATCGAAATGCCCATCTGAACGGTGAGCCATACAATCTTCTTCCCGTACAATAACATCCTGTGAAACATCAACTAGACGCCGGGTAAGATAACCGGAGTCAGCGGTCCGCAAGGCGGTATCTGCCAGACCCTTACGTGCTCCATGCGTGGAAATAAAGTATTCCAATACGGTTAAGCCTTCACGGAAGTTAGCCCTAATCGGCAGGTCAATAATCCGACCTGAAGGATCGGCCATTAACCCCCGCATACCGGCTAACTGTCGTATCTGCTGTAAATTACCCCGTGCTCCGGAATTAGCCATCATGTACACCGGATTAAATTTATCCAGCGTGTCCAGCAGAGCGACGGTTACATCTTCCGTCGCTTTATTCCAGATATCAATGACCCCTTTATAACGCTCATCTTCGGTAATAAAACCCCGCCGGAATTGCAACTCTACCCGATCAACCTCTTTATCGGCGTTATCCAATATTTCTAACTTCCGTTTTGGTACCTGAATATCGCTAATGCCCACGGTAATGCCGGCACGTGTAGCATAAGTAAAGCCCAGCTTTTTTATCTCATCTAGCATTCGCGCCGTAGCTTCATTACCTAATTTACGGTAGCATTGCTCCACAATTCGACCCAGCACTTTTTTACCCACGACTTCATTAATTAGGCCTCCGGGTAGCTCCTGCTTCATGACCAAAGGTAGAGCCTGATTGAAGATTAAACGGCCTACCGTCGTTCTCACTCGCTTGTCTCCCAGCCGTACTTCAATTAAAGCATGTAACTCAATATCTTTATGCTCATAGGCCATGAATGCTTCCTCTGGACTGATAAAAACCTTTCCCTCTCCCCGCGCTCCGTTTTTATCTACTGTTAGATAATAACTTCCCAGCACCATGTCTTGGGTAGGGGTAATAACCGGTCGACCATCCTTAGGATTAAGAATATTATTAGTAGCAAGCATTAATAAACGGGCTTCCGCTTGGGCTTCTGCCGATAAGGGTACATGCACCGCCATCTGATCACCGTCAAAATCAGCATTATATGCGGTACATACTAAAGGATGTATTTGAAGAGCTCGACCTTCTACTAGTACCGGCTCAAAAGCCTGAATTCCTAATCGATGTAAAGTGGGGGCCCGATTTAAGAGAATTGGATGTTCCCGGATAACCTCTTCTAAAACGTCCCAAACTTCATTGCGTACCCGTTCTACCATTCGTTTAGCACTTTTAATATTGTGGGCAAAACCATCATTGACCAACTTTTTCATGACAAAAGGTTTAAAAAGTTCCAAGGCCATTTCTTTGGGTAGACCACACTGATTAATTTTCAAGTTAGGCCCTACTACAATTACCGAACGTCCTGAATAGTCAACCCTTTTACCTAACAAATTCTGCCGAAAGCGCCCTTGTTTTCCCTTTAACATATCACTTAGTGATTTTAAAGGGCGATTGCCCGGTCCAGTAACCGGGCGACCCCGGCGACCATTATCAATTAAGGCATCAACGGCTTCCTGTAGCATTCGCTTTTCATTACGGACAATAATATCTGGAGCACCCAAATCAAGTAGTCGCTTTAGGCGATTGTTTCGATTAATCACCCGACGATACAGATCATTCAAGTCAGAAGTAGCAAAGCGTCCCCCATCTAATTGCACCATTGGACGAAGCTCCGGCGGAATAACGGGAACTACATCCATAATCATCGATTCGGGTTGATTGCCTGACTGCTTGAAAGCTTCTACCATTTCTAACCGACGCAAGGCGCGAATTTTTCGTTGGCCACTTACTTCCCTTAATTCCTGCCGCAGCTCAGCCGCCATTTCATTTAGGTCAATCTCCTGTAGTAATTCCTTTACGGCCTCAGCCCCCATCCCGGCGTGAAAGTCTTGTCCATATTTTTCCCGATATTCCCGGTATTCATTTTCCGTTAATAACTGTTTCTTCATTAAAGGAGTATCCCCGGGATCTATCACTACATAGGAAACAAAATAAAGAATTTTTTCTAGAGAACGTGGAGACATATCCAACAATAATCCCATTCGGCTAGGAATTCCTTTAAAATACCAAATATGAGAAACCGAAGCGGCTAATTCTATATGTCCTAGCCTTTCCCGACGTACTTTGGAGCGAGTTACTTCAACCCCGCAACGATCACATATAACCCCTTTATACCTGACGCGTTTATATTTACCACAATGACACTCCCAATCGCGGGTGGGGCCAAAAATTTTTTCACAAAATAGCCCTTCCCGTTCGGATTTTAGCGTTCGATAATTAATCGTTTCGGGTTTTTTTACCTCTCCACTCGACCAGGCCCGGATCTGTTCCGGAGAAGCTAAGCGAATTCGCATGCGGTCAAAGTTTTTAACATCTAACAAGCGCCCTCTCCCCCTCTAGTTATAGTCCTTTTTGGGAACGGCATCGCCCTTGGGTGATTACATTAATCGGAGTCCTCTGTTTCACCGTTTGCTTGCAAATCTGCCTCTATAGCAGCCTCATCCTCGACTAAAGACTCCTCATCCTCTACCAGACCTACGTCGTCATACTCACCTTCATCACTCGCATCTTCACCATCTTCATTTACCTTACGTTTTTCCGATCGACTACTCTCACCTTGGAAATTATCTAACCCGTATTCCCGGGCTGCTTCATTAATGTCATCCTCAATTTCCCGAATTTCAATTTCTTCGTTTTGTTCGGAAAGAACATTAACATCCAGGCCTAAACTTTGTAATTCTTTAATCAATACCTTAAAAGATTCAGGAACACCTGGTTCAGGAACGTTTTCACCTTTTACGATCGCTTCATAAGTTTTTACTCGACCTACAACATCGTCTGATTTAACCGTAAGAATTTCCTGCAAGGTATAAGCAGCGCCGTAAGCTTCCAAAGCCCAAACTTCCATTTCCCCAAAACGTTGCCCTCCGAACTGGGCCTTCCCTCCCAAGGGTTGCTGAGTAACCAGCGAATAAGGCCCCGTCGAGCGGGCATGTATTTTGTCATCGACCAGGTGCGCTAGTTTTAACATATAAACGTATCCTACCGTTATTTCATTATCAAATGGTTCACCGGTACGACCATCGTACAGTATGGTTTTGCTTAATTCCTTAAATGATTTTACCTCTGTTGATGGGGTTCTAATATTTAAAGAGGCATCGTGGTCTAATTGCCTTTCCTCTAGAACATAGTCAATATATTTACTTACCTCTTCTTCGACTTCTACTTCACCTTGCCGGATTTTATCCGCGCTTTCCAGGGCCTGTCGAATATCGTCTTCATTCGCTCCATCAAAAACTGGGGAAGCTACTTTTAAACCCAAGGCTTGAGCAGCCCAACCGAGATGACATTCCAACACTTGCCCAATGTTCATCCGAGAAGGAACCCCAAGCGGATTTAGTACGATTTCCAGAGGCGTGCCATCCGGTAAGAAAGGCATATCTTCTTCTGGTAAAATTCGAGAGATTACTCCTTTGTTGCCGTGACGCCCGGCCATCTTGTCGCCTTCCGAAATCTTTCTCTTTTGAGCCACATAAACTCGAACCAGTTGGTTTACCCCGGGAGCCAACTCATCATTATTTTCCCGCGAGAAAACCTTAACATCAACCACTTTACCCGACTCACCGTGCGGAACCCGTAGGGAAGTGTCTCTAACTTCGCGCGCTTTTTCTCCGAATATCGCCCTTAGCAATCTTTCCTCGGCCGTTAATTCGGTTTCACCCTTAGGGGTAACCTTACCTACTAGGATATCTCCTGGGCGCACTTCAGCCCCAATCCGAATAATGCCCCGTTCATCTAAATCTCTTAACTGATCTTCGCCAACATTAGGAATATCTCGCGTAATTTCCTCTGGCCCTAGTTTTGTATCCCGGGCATCGCATTCGTATTCTTCGATATGAATAGAAGTAAAGTAATCATCTTTAACCATTTTCTCGCTTATCAAAATGGCGTCTTCGTAATTAAAGCCTTCCCAAGGCATAAAGGCGACCAGTACATTTTTACCTAAAGCAAGTTCGCCCTGGTCGGTAGAAGGGCCATCGGCAATGATTTCCCCTGTTTCTACCCGCTGTCCTTGAGTAACAATTGGTTTCTGATTAATGCAGGTCCCCTGGTTAGAGCGATTAAATTTCAACAATTTATAAGTAGTCCGAACATCTTGATCGTTTTTAATAACAATTTCATTACCTGATACTTTTTCCACCATTCCCGCTTCCCGAGCCAATACTACAACTCCGGAGTCAAGAGCAGCCTTAGATTCCATACCGGTACCGACCAGCGGCGATTCGGTACGGATAAGGGGAACCGCTTGCCGTTGCATGTTAGACCCCATCAGCGCCCGGTTAGCATCGTCATGCTCTAAAAATGGGATTAGAGCGGTAGCAATACTAACTACCTGTTTAGGCGATACATCCATGTATTCAGCTTGATCTACTGGGACTTCTAATATTTCATTCCCGTAACGTACATTCACCCGTTTCTCGATAAAACGCCCTTCAATATCTAAAGGAGCGTTAGCCTGTGCAATAACGTATAGATCCTCTTCATCCGCCGATAAATATTCAATCTCATTAGTTACAAGCCCGGTCTCGCGGTCCACTTTGCGATAGGGGGTCTCAATAAACCCAAACTCATTAATGCGAGCAAAGGTACTCAAAGAACCAATCAAACCGATATTAGGCCCTTCAGGGGTTTCAATCGGACACATCCGGCCATAGTGAGAATGATGTACGTCGCGTACCTCAAAACCGGCTCGCTCCCGGCTCAATCCCCCGGGACCCAAGGCGCTGAGACGACGCTTATGGGTTAATTCAGCTAAAGGATTAGTCTGATCCATAAATTGAGATAATTGACTGCTTCCGAAAAACTCCTTAATTGAGGCCACCACAGGACGAATATTAATCAAGACTTGCGGTGTGATAACCTCCATATCCTGTATCGTCATCCGTTCCCGAATTACGCGTTCCATTCGGGAAAGACCAATGCGAAATTGATTCTGCAGTAGTTCTCCGACCGAACGTAGCCTACGGTTTCCTAGATGATCGATATCATCTACTTGACCTTCATTTTTCATCAAACCTAAAAGATAGCGGATTACCGCGATAATATCTTCTAGACTAAGAATCCGCTGGGTATGAGGAATATCTAGCTTTAATTTTTTGTTCAATTTATAGCGACCTACGCTAGCCAAATCATAGCGTTTAGGCTCAAAAAATAGAGAATGTAAAAAGGTCCGCGCGCTTTCTACCGTGGGAGGCTCGCCCGGGCGTAAACGCTTATAGATCTCAACTAGGGCATCAGCTTCAGACTCGGTATTATCGCGTTCCAAAGTAATTCGAATATGTTCGTCTTCATTAAATAAATCTAAGATGTGAGCATCAGTCGGATAACCTAGAGCCCGGACTAATACGGTGGCCGGTAATTTTCGCGTTCGATCCACCCGTACAAAAATATTTTCGTTCGCATCCGTTTCAAATTCTAACCAGGCGCCCCGATTAGGAATAATCGTGGCCCCATATATTTTTTTACCACTGGGATCGACTTGTTCTTTAAAATAAACCCCGGGAGAACGCACCAACTGACTGACAATAACCCTCTCGGCTCCATTGATAATAAAAGTACCCTTTTCGGTCATTTTGGGAAAATCACCCATGAAAACATCCGTCTCATTAACCTCTCCGGTTTCTTTGTTCCAAAGACGAACCTTCACGCGTAAAGGAGCTGCATAGGTAACATCCCTCTCTTTTGATTCTTCTTCCGAATACTTAGGCTCACCCAGGGTATATCCGACAAATTCAAGGACTAAATTCCCGGTAAAATCTTGAATAGGCGATATATCCCGAAATAATTCCTGTAAACCGGTTTCCAAAAACCACTGGTAAGAATTTTTTTGTACCTCAATCAGATTAGGCATTTCTAGAACTTCGGCAATACGGGCATAACTTAGCCGTTTCCGAATTCCTGCCTCGATAGGATACGTCATCAAAGACCTCACCCCTTATCAAGTTGGTGGACCTCCAAAATTAACCTTCAACCATTCATAACTGTTGCTTTAAACAAGCCAACAACTAAAAGCAAGGCAATGCTATACCTCGCTTCTGACCTCACCTGGCAATGCGCTATTTATATAGTTTTGCCATATTCGCCATTAATAAACATCATCGTTTTAATCTTTTCCTCGGTTAACAAAGTGTGCCAAACAAAAGGTACCAATAAGTTATATTACCAGATCAATGTTATTCTGTCAAATATTTTTTATAAGCATCTTTTGATCGGAAAAGGTTACGAGACACCCATAAAAACTCTTACGAGTGTCCCGTAATAATAAACTCTCAACTATCTTAATATCCCCTAGCCTACTTAATCTCCACTGAAGCACCGGCTTCAACCAATTTAGCCTTAATGCTTTCTGCATCTTCCTTACTAATCTTTTCTTTAATGGCTTTCGGAGCCGCTTCAACTAGATCCTTAGCTTCCTTTAAACCTAAACCGGTAAGCTGACGCACTACCTTAATGACTTCTACCTTTTTCTCCCCAAAGTTGGTTAAAACTACATCAAATTCCGTTTGGGCTTCTTCTTCCGCTGGTGCTGCAGCAGCCCCAACTGGACCTGCGGCTACTGCTACCGGTGCCGCTGCCGTAACCCCAAACTCCTCTTCAAAAGATTTTACTAGTTCCGATAATTCTAGAACCGTCATCCCTTTCACTATATCCAGAACTTCTTGAACCTTGCTCATTTTTTTGCCTCCTAATCATAAATTATTTAAAACTATGTTCTAAGTCAGGCCTTCTTTTTGCTGCCGAATCTGATCCAATACATTGGCTAAATTGCGAATGGGTGCCTGTAAAAGACTAACCCAACTATAAATTGGCGACTGCAAGGCACCAGCGACTTGGGTCAGTAAGATCTCGCGTGGCGGCAGTTCGGCAAGGGCTTTAACTTCATCAAGGTTGATAATCTTGCCCTCAACAACCCCGACTTTAATCTTTATTTTTTTATTCGTTTTCGCAAAATTAGTTAAAAGCTTAGCCGGGCTTACTGGATCATCAAAACCAAAGGCAATTGCGGTAGGGCCTTTAAGATGGGGTTCTAATTCGGCAAGCCCCAATTCTCGTACCGCTAAGGTTGCCAGGGTATTTTTAATTACCCGATATTCTACCCCAGCTTGGCGTAGTTCTCTACGCAACTGCGTTTCTTCGCCCACCTTTAGCCCTCGATAATCGGCCAAGATCACTGACTTGGAATTAGCCATTTTCTGGCTGATTTCTTGCACAATTTGCTTTTTAACCTCGAGGTTAGGCATTTCTTCCTTCACCTCCTTACCCTAAAAACAAAATAAAAAACCTCTGCAACTGCAGAGGCACACCAATATCTCCCTATCTGCTTTACGCAAACTTCAAGATAACTTTTTTCGTGCCTCGGTAGGGAGAATCAAGATTAAGATTCTTTACCTCTTCCAGGGAAGAAAACCTACGGTCTACAGCTTTATGCATCCATATTTCTTTTATATTACCTTATCCCATAAAAATTAACCGGTAACCTTCAACGGATTAATCTTTATACCGGGTCCCATCGTAGAAGAAATAACGATACTCTTCAGGTAGTGTCCCTTGGCGGCGGCAGGACGAGCCTTAATTAGCGTTTCTAATAAGGTTTGGAAATTCTCCTGCAGTTGCTCAATGGAAAAAGATGCCCGACCGATAGGAGCATGGATAATACCCGACTTATCTACCCGATAGGCAATCTTCCCCGCCTTTACCTCCTGTACTGCTCTTTCTACTTCAAAAGTGACGGTGCCGGTTTTCGGATTGGGCATCAAGCCTTTAGGGCCCAGTAATCTACCTAACTTCCCAACTGTCCCCATCATATCCGGGGTAGCTACTGCTACATCAAAGCCAAACCAACCGCCCTGAATTTTAGCCACAATATCTTCCGCCCCCACAAAGTCAGCGCCAGCCTGTTCTGCCTCCCGGGCCTTGTCGCCTTTAGCAAAAACCAAAACGCTTCGGGTCCGGCCCGTGCCATGTGGCAGTACTACGGCTCCTCTAATCTGCTGATCTGCATGGCGGGGGTCAACGCTCAGCTTTACTGCGAGTTCAATCGTTTCATCAAATTTAGCCGTCGCTAAATCTTTGACTAATTGAAGCGCCTCTTCTACTGTGTAAAGTTGATTGTGGTCATATTTAGTTAAAGCCTCTTTATATTTTTTACCGCGAAATTTCATAATTTTACACCTCCGGTGGTAATAACGGAATGTTCCTCCCACTCATTTTAATTAAGATATTTCAATCCCCATACTACGTGCCGTACCTTCGATCATGCGCATTGCTGCCTCTATACTGGCTGCATTAAGATCTTTCATCTTTAATTCGGCTATTTCTTTAACTTTATCCTGTGATACTTTTCCGACTTTATTCCGGTTTGGCTCTCCTGAAGCCGATTCAATCCCAGCCGCTTTCTTCAGTAAAACTGATGCTGGCGGAGTTTTTAGGATGAAAGTAAACGATCTATCCTCATACACCGTAATCTCAACCGGGATTATCAGCCCGGCCTGAGAAGAGGTACGGTCGTTATAATCTTTACAAAAGGCCATAATATTAACTCCATGTTGACCCAGAGCTGGACCTACTGGCGGAGCCGGAGTTGCCTTCCCAGCCGGAATTTGTAATTTAACTAAACCTACTACCTTTTTGGCCATTCTCTACACCTCCTTCTAGTCCTAATGTGGTTGGCGGGCTATTAGCCCTCCCACTGCTATATCTTCTGTATCTGGGAAAACTCTAGTTCTGTAGGTGTTTCCCGACCAAACATGGATATAAGCACTTTTACTTTCCCTTTATCCTGATCTATTTCCCCAATAATTCCCTCAAAATTATAAAAGGGACCGGCGATAACACGTACCATTTCGCCAATGGAAAAATCTACTTTAGGCCGTGCCTCTTCTAATCCCATCTGGCGTAAAATACTCCCTACTTCGGTTGGTTGCAAAGGAATCGGCTTTGCCCCGGTTCCTACAAAGCCCGTTACCCCTGGAGTATTACGGACCACATACCACGAGTCATCGGTCATTATCATCTCTACCAGTACATAGCCAGGAAAAATTTTTTTCTTAACTAATCTCTTTTTCCCACCCTTATATTCCATTTCATCTTCCATAGGTACCAAAACCCGGAAAATTTTGTCCTGCATATTCATCGATTCGACCCGTTTTTCCAGGTTAGCTTTGACCTTATTCTCGTAGCCGGAATAAGTATGGATTACATACCACATTTTTTCTTCCATAATACAAGGGACCTCCTCCAATTCAGGCCCCTCACCCCCTCGGATAACCGGTTTTGCTTGCACCTAATCACCTTTAACCCTTCATTAAAACACCATTCAAACCTATACATCTCTGTTTAAGTTTGATTAGGGTACGTAGTAAAATATATTCTATTTACCAACCGCCTTAAAAAGCTGGTCCAATAGTAAACTCAAAACGGAATCGACCATCCAGATAAGCATCGCCACTAAGGCTACCGCTACTAGAACCACCCCTGTATAGGTAATCAATTCCTTACGATTAGGCCAATGTACCTTTTTTAATTCAGCCCAAACACTACGTAAGAAACCGGTAGTTCGATCTCGAAGGTCACCCCATTTATTCGTTTCGGCCCGCTTTACGTTGGTTGCCATACCATCACATCCTCAGTTATCAGATCCCTACTTGGTTTCCTTATGCAGGGTATGTGTTCTGCAGAACTTACAGTATTTCTTCATTTCGATCCGGTCAGGATCATTTTTTTTGTTTTTATTAGACATATAATTCCGCTGCTTGCACTCCGTACAGGCTAAAGTAACTCCTACACGCACTGTTAAACACCTCCCCAGGATCAGACTAACACCTATTCAACTTAACACAGCTCAAGCTTTTCTGTCAATAGAATTCCGCCACTTTATAATAGTATGTCAAATTATACCAGAGCCTAGTCTACCCCCAATAATTACCATAATAAAAAGTTAAAGATGGGGAGCCACCGTTGGACTCCCCCTGGTTTGCGTTTAAACTTATCCCTTATTTTATTTAAAGGCAATTATTTACTCGACAATACCGGTGACTACTCCGGCACCTACGGTCCGACCGCCTTCACGAATAGCAAAACGCAATCCTTCCTCAATGGCAATAGGAATTATCAGTTCTATGGTCAT
>JAAYQE010000166.1 GCA_012519455.1 Syntrophomonadaceae bacterium | reverse complement strand
GCCCAGAAAACAGGGGCATTGGACAGTACGCTGTCGTTACTTAGCCCCTGGAAAAGATAGCCCAGCCAGCCGGCAAAAAGGGCCAACATGATGATGTCGTTTTCATCCCTTAAGCCCCGCAGTCTTAGAACCTGCAAATATTGATAACCGTGCAATCCCAACAGCAATAGGTAAACCAATAAGCCTATGGCGCCGACTCCAACGCCTATTTGCAAGTAGGTGCTATGAGGTTTGTCGATCAACATCCCGATCCTGAAAAGTTTATGATCCCGGTGTGGATCCCAATGCGGGAAATTGTAAACAAAGGTATCCAGGCCGCTGCCCAACAGCAGGTTGTCCTTTAGCATCATCTGTAACGTTTTGCGCCAGATGTAGCCCCGGTGGGAAGCGAAGCTGTCCAAGGGATGGCGGCCTAAGCCAATAGCAATTTTTTCCCGGCCAGTGTCTTGTTCCGCAACACTGTTAACATTGCCAGTGGTTTCAAAATTCCCTGCAGCACTGTTTTCAAGCTTGGGCTTACCGTTGTCCGCATTATTTTTAGCTGCAAGTTCATTTCCGGTAGGATCTGCACCGCCTTTACCGGCAATCTCCCCTGTAGCCCCGCCCCGGCGGCCGTCCCCCCTACTATCATCAGCGGTTTCATCCTTCTCATGGGCCCCTGCCGGGCCCGCAGTCTGTGCGGCCTTTGGGGTTGTTGGTTCTACCCCCGGTAAAGTAGGGGCCATCCCCGGTTCATGAACCTTGGCACTGTTTACTTCCTGAGAGACAACCAAAGATAAATCTTGCATCCGGTTGTAAAAACCGGTAAACTTGCGGCTGACCATCCCCCCTGAAAGGACTTCTGAAAGACCGGTTACTGCCACCAAAATAAGCAATGCGCAAAGAAGCTTAAGATAATATTGCCGGCAATAGCCGGCGGTTAAAATAAACAAAATAAATAAAACCAAACCCACAGCGATAAAGGCGCCGATGCTGGTAGGTGCCAGAAAGCCGGCGGCCGCTACAAAGAGGGCCAGCAGCCAACAGACCGCCGCCCGGCTGCTGCGGGCAAAAAGATAACGCACCAAAACCATGGGCAGCACCAGGGCCATGTAACCGCCCAGGTAGTTGGGGTTATAGGTTGTCCCATAAGCCTTGTTGGTAAAAACAAAGTCCACATCGCCCATTAGCTCGGCATATTCAGGTGGGATAAAAAGGCGCAGCGCCAGCGCACTTTTCAGCAGATCAAACCCAAAAAACTGGGTGATGGCAATTACAGACTGCAGCAGGCCGGCGGCTACCGCAGCATAGAAGATTATTTTTTTGTCTTTTTCAGCGTCGATAAGATTGGCAGCAACCATAAAGATAAGCAGGTAAAGCAGGTAGGCAAAGGCTCCTTCTGCGCGGTCGGGGTAGCCCCAAAAAGCAACATTTATATAGGGGCTGCACAGGGCGGAAAGCACCACCAGGAAGGCAAAAAGGGCTACGGGGTAATCAGCATAGCTGTTAGTCAAAGTTCCTTTTTCGTATGTATAATAAATTTTTAAAAGTGCTGTGACGGCAATTAAAAACCCGGTGATGATGAGCAATTCCAGGCGATACTGTGCAAATACTTCCAAGGTGGATGTTGAACCCAGGCGATGCCAGGTTTCCAGCGGGGCCTGAAAATTTATTAGGCGCATGCGCAGCGCTAAGGGAATAAACGCCACTATGACAATGTAGAGCAAAATCATAACGCTGCGCAAGGAAAAAAGGCGCAGTTCTTTTTGATCCATGGTTTTTGCCTCACTTTCCGGTTGCTGTTTTTGGGGTTTGTTCCAAAATAGCCTGCAGGGCTTCATCATCAGGAAAATCTTTCAAGCCATATTGTAAATACCTTTCTGCTTCAGCGTAATGCCCGCCTTGCAGAAGCATATCAGCCAGGCTTTTGATCAAATCTGCTGACGTGGTTTCTAAATTAAGCGTGCTGACAAAATATTCATAGGCCTGCTGCCGGTTTCCCAAGTTGAGTTCGGCATAACCTAAGTAACCATAGGTCCAAGCGTTTAACCGGTTTAAAGATAGCGCATGCAGCAGCCTCTCTTGGGCCCCGCCATAGTCTTCTGCTGCCAGCAGCGCAAATGCCTCCTTGTTCAGTTCCAGGCTTTGAGCCACACGCTTGTCCAGTCTTTGCTGGGTGTTATCCCGCAAGGCATAATAAAATACCGTCCCCCCCAAACAGATTAAAAGGAAGAGCACCAAACCGTTTTTGAAAAGTTTCAAAATGCCCACCTCCCCCGGTTATGAATAAGCATCATCTATAAATAAAACAAATAAAAAAGTAAATAAAATTTTATAAACAGGTACCGGCGACATTAACAGGCGCCCATTATGGGCGGACAAAAGATCAGTGACAAGTTGGTTTTATTATGAAGTCGCAGCGATTGCCGGTCCCACCCTTTTATTTTAAACATAATTGGGACAAATTACAACTGCAATACATATTTTGCCTCTAACCAGTATTTTACAAAATTGACTGTATTTCAGCACCTGTCGATAAATATTCACCAATAGTTGCCAGTTTTTAGAATAGCTTTTTATCTGGTAGCAACCCGGCTGCCGGTAATTAAAAACAGATCCCCGGTGTTAACCTTTGCAGGGCTTTCCTGCTGGCTATGCTGGGGATCTGTTTATTTAAACCTGTTGGTATTATTCGTTATTTTTAGGGGGAATAGTCAGCAGCCAGGGGTTTTCGTAAAGCATTTGCAACTGACCGTAGGCCCGTGCTAAATCCTGCATCCCACATTTTATTTCTTGCACAGTCAGTTCAGCCTGTTCAACCTCCAAGGGGACAGTCATACCCAGTTTGAAACGCAGCTGGGCAACATGCAGGCCGTTTTCAGCTTGGGTCTGATTTTTTTCCAGGGCCTTATACTGGTTTTCCAAACCTTGCAG
>JAAYQE010000165.1 GCA_012519455.1 Syntrophomonadaceae bacterium | reverse complement strand
CTTTACGCAGTGAACTCGTCAGCTTCGCTGAACATCGAGGCTTCAGATGGAGACTCTACTCCACCTGAAGTTAAAAAATGTATTGAACCGTGTCCCCCAATCTTACCATGGGCTTGATACCCGGTTCCATCGCCTTAATAAAGCTCACGGTATATTCTACGATTTTCCCGATCTAAAAGTCGATAATACCGCGAAAACATATTCTGCTGAATGCAGTAGCCTTTCTTCTCGGATATTGTCTTCCACCAAGAGGTAGAAACTCTTTTAAAAGGGATCAACAAAGCCCAAATTTCGGAACGGCTGAATGACGTTAAATCAGGCTATGCCAATTTGCTTCATCCGGTTGATGATCGTCGTTCCACCAAAGAATATCGCCAGCAAGTTTCCTTTTGAAGGAGCTTGTTTGGTAAATAGCACCTTTTATTTAGCTTATTTTGGGGTTCGCTATGGCGTCCCCATGATAATATGTCAGTTCGTACCATAATTATTTTCACAGAGCTCCGACATCCGCTTCGACCATAATAGTGCTTCATCGGAAAGCTGGTTCGAATTAATAACCTCAAGCAGAATATTCTTAACAGTTTCTATCTTTTGCTGTGTTGCAGTAGCACTGTATACAGTCATTTTGACAACATTGCTACTGTTTTCATAATTAACTAAATCATAGGCGAGGCATTCCAAAAATATCTGTGGATACTGGATAAATGTTTTTAATAGTATGGAAGAGTATAAATCAGTGTATGCACCGTCCATATTTGACAGTAACCCAAGCTGTAGACCGCAAATTTCATTATTTGTTAGATTTTTCTGAGCATCTATCCAATAAAAAAGCTCCATAATGGTCTCGCTTTCTTTTCCCGCTTCGCCTAATTTGCCGTATGTATTCCAATCAATAAAGCGAAGGCCTGTAAAAATTGTATTTCTATATGGAAATGCATCTTTTTCATCCATTTTATAATTTTTCAGAGTATGTAGAGCCACAAACACCTCACGTTCTTTTGTAAGTGTTTCAAGTTCTGGCTCCTGCTTCATACTATAGTCGGGCACCCCGTTTCTGAGGGGAAAGGTGTTTATGTTGTCGATGAAATAAGCAGGGCCACCGTCGTTTGCAAGACAAATTTCGATTCCACTGATGTTACCGTTTTGGAGATAAAACACGATACTGCTGTAATTCTCATCTCCTTTTGTATAAGCATATAGAGAATTATACATGCAGAAATGGTCAATGCTGCTGATAGCTTTGGGCATTATGAGCAATTCGTCGCCGTAAGCGGCTATCAGGTCACTCTCAGTGCAGTTAATGCTTATCCCACGCGGTGTTTGAAACCTCGAGGAAGTAGTGTACATGGAAGCCAGCACATTTTTGCCGGATTCTATTATATACCTATAGGATAAAACTATTTCTCTGCAGTCCACGGTATGGAATTCCACACCGGGAAAATCTCCTGACATAAAAAAGCTGTGTTCTCCTGAAAACGAAGTTCCCCAAGGGAAAGCCCCTTCCTGTGTTCCAAGCTTCAGCACCTGTTTTTGCACACCGTCAGGTGTCCAAATAAATGCGTATTCTCCTATGTTTTCCATAATCGTCTTATTAGCTAACACATCGATTTTTTTAATACGATCGTTTTTTAGCACAACGAACAATAGGGCTGTACCTGCTATTATGATTGATATAAAAACGGCAATAATTCGCTGGACTGTTTTGGCTTTTTCCCCTTCTTTTTTTGTTTTGGATTCCGACTTTATGCTTACCAGTTCGTTCATTGAAACTCCGAATAATTCGCATAGTAGAATTATATTATCGGTATCCGGGTTTGACAGACCTGCCTCCCATTTTGAAACTGCCTGTTGGCTTACATTAATTTTTTCAGCAAGTGCCTCTTGTGAAAGATTGTGTTGTTTTCTCAATTCCTGTATGCGTTGGCCAAGTGTCATATTATCACCCCCTGCCATTATGTTAAACATTGAAGTCGGTTTAGTCTACCAACCAAATGTCAACTATTGGTCAGGGAGTATGTTACCTTAAGACAAGAGGATTCATCCTGTTATAATTGACAATGCGATCAACTGTGGGGGACTAGCTTCCAGCAAGAAAAGACGTCGGATGTCCGCCAATTCTGCCCCCAATACCTTGATCACCCCAATTTCCCTGGTCCTTTCATAAATGCTCATAATCATGGTATTGGTTATCCCGATAGCCGCAACGAGCAAACTCACTGCTCCAATTCCACCCAGGATGGCCTGGATGATTCGGGATGTTTTATTCATGTCTTCAACAATATCATTCAAGCTATGAGCTTGATTCAAGACAAATGGATCCACCGATTCTGGTCATTTTTTTACTTTTGACTTACAAGTAATCATTTATTAGTCTCATAAATAAAAACATCTTCAATGTTAACTTTAAAAAAATAAGCAATTTTAAAAGCAAGTTTAAGAGAAGCGTCATATCTTCCGTTTTCGATAGCATTTATTGTGGCGCGAGTTACTCCTAATTTTGTTGCTAGCTCCTCCTGGGTTAAATCGTGCATTGCTCGGTAGACTTTTAGCCGATTTTTCATTACTTTTTCATCTCCAAAATAACCAAAGTGGCAAACCAAAAAAGCAGTCCTGCTATTAATATACCTACCCATAAACCAAATTGGTCAAAGGCTATCCAGGGCTGTAAAAGTGCCCCTATGATTAGGAAATTAAGGAATATAAACGATAAGGAGCCCGACCAGGCATAATGCAACAAAATTCTTTCGTCTATAACCGGGTCCTGCAAAAAGCACTTGGCCCCAAACCTCTTAGCTAAGCAGAGAATGATAATAATTCCTGCAACATAAATGCCAAATATGATCCCCCCGGTAGGCTGAATAGAAAATAGTGAAAGAACAAATAAAACCACCCCTACTAGTACAATAGGTATACCAAGTGTAGTAAGTAGGACCCTAATCCATAACACAACTGGTTTTTTAGGTGCTATATTAAGAAAAAGAGCGATAGCAACTCCAAAACCTCCTGCCAAAACCGGAACTGGATTAATAGTACCTTCCCTGAAGAATTGAACTGCAACACCTGTGATCAAGAATACTACCAGGAACATCGCAAACCAAACTAGTTTATTCTTCATCGTAGTTCCTCCTCCTATTAGTCTTTTACAATCCAAATTGTATAGTAAGCTATTCTATATGTCAATAATACTTTACATTTAGCATTGTATGCTTTACAGTGCAAGTGTAAAAGGGGATAGTCTGAAAAAGCTTATTATTTATGATAAACTATTAGAAATAGAGGGAAAAGGTGGTCGTTGCGTGATCAAGTCTAAAGAGAACTAACGAGAAAGAAATTATGGTGAGGAGACAATGTTACAAAATGTACCTAATACTCCACAAGGATTTTTAAATAAATACTTTGGCTATTCTTCCTTCCGAAAAGGCCAGTCAGAAATAATCTCTAGTATTTTGGAGCAGAAAGATACCCTGGGGATCATGCCTACCGGGGGTGGCAAATCCATCTGTTATCAAATTCCGGCCTTGCTTTTTCCCGGAGTAACCCTAGTTGTTTCACCCTTGATCTCCTTGATGAAGGATCAGGTGGATGCCCTCGATAGTTTGGGGATTTCTTCTACCTATATTAATAGTTCCCTGGGAGCAAGAGAATTAGAACAGCGATTGGCGGCAGCGGTCCAGGGAAAGTACCAGCTTATTTATATAGCCCCAGAAAGACTTGAATCCGAACGGTTTCGTAATCTTTTACAGAACATCCCGGTTTCTTTGCTGGCCATTGATGAGGCCCACTGCGTTTCCCAATGGGGGCATGATTTCCGCACCAGTTATCTGGCCATAACTCCTTTGATAAATGAACTGCCGCATCGACCGATTGTGGCAGCATTTACGGCTACAGCCACGGTTGAGGTTAAGCAGGATATTATCAATCTATTAACCTTACAGAACCCGGACGTCTATGTTACCGGATTTGATCGGGCCAACCTATTTTTTTCCGTGGTTAAGGGAGTCACTAAAATAGACTTTATTACCAACTATATCGATGACCATCGGGATAAAACCGGGATTATCTATGCCGCTACCCGCAAAGAGGTGGAGAGTCTTTATGATTATTTGCACCGTAAAGGATACCGAGTCGGAAAATACCATGCGGGTTTGAGTGATGCGGAAAGGACGCGTTTT
>JAAYQE010000164.1 GCA_012519455.1 Syntrophomonadaceae bacterium | reverse complement strand
GCCCTATAAGGACAATTTGCAGTCGTTAATTCACGAACCTTCTTTTAGATTTGCGATAGATAACCAAACTTGGAGCAAGCTGCCCTATATCATTAAACTAGGCAACCTAGCCGTTCATACGGAAAAAGCGATCAGCCGCAGCGATGCGATCTTGTCTCTAGCTTCTTTGTTTGAATTCGTCCAGTGGATTGATTATTGCTATGGGGCAAATTATAAAGAACGCCGCTTTGATGAAGGAAATATCCCAGCGGAAAAGGTCATTATCGACGAAGCCAAAATCAGAGAAAAAGACAGCCTAATCGAGCAAAAAGATTCAGAAATCGAAGCTTTGCGCGCCCAGATTGCGGCCATAAGCGAACAGCTTACCGCTAACAAAGAGCAGAATAAGGAAGAACGTCAGTTCACTCCTAAGGATATTTCGGAATTTCTGACCCGCAAAAAATATATTGATGTGGACTTAAAGCTCCTTGGTTGGGTATTCGGCGATGATGTACGGGAAGAAGTGGAACTTTACGGCATGCCTAATAACGAGGCCAAAGGTTATGCCGATTATGTGCTTTACGGTAAAGACGGATTGCCCCTGGCCATTATTGAAGCGAAGCGTACCTCTAAGGACCCGAAGATTGGCACGCAGCAGGCTAAGCTATATGCTGACTGCTTAGAGAAAATGACCGGCCGGCGGCCCATGATGTTTACCACTAATGGTTTTGAGACCTATTTGTGGGATGATGTAACTTCTCCTCAGCGTAAGGTGAGCGGTGTATTTTCCAAAGCCGACTTAGAAAAGCTAATGAACCGACGCCGTGAACGAAAGGTCCTACATGAAATACCAATAGATGATAAAATTACCGATCGCTACTATCAGAAGGAAGCCATTCGTGCAGTTTGTGAGAATATTATGACTGGTCACAGAAAAGCTTTGCTGGTTATGGCAACCGGTACGGGCAAAACTAGAACGGCCTCTAGTCTCACCGATGTCTTATCCCGGGGCGGATACGTAACTAATACCTTGTTTTTGGCCGACAGAACCGCCTTAGTAAAACAAGCCCAGGACGCCTTTAAGAATAATCTGCCTGACATGTCGCTATGCAATCTGTTAAGTAATAAGGATGATAAAACGGCCCGTATAGTATTTTCAACCTATCCGACCATGCTCAACGCAATTGATACCGCTAAGAGTGCTGACGGTAAGCGTCTGTTTACTCCCGCCCATTTTGATTTGATTATAATTGATGAAGCCCATAGAAGCATCTTTAAAAAATACCGCAGCATCTTTGAGTATTTTGATAGCGTGTTAGTCGGTTTAACGGCTACTCCTAAGACCGAGGTGGACCGTAATACCTACGATTTTTTCGAGATGGAAAATGGTGTACCAACCTATGCTTATGACTATGAAACCGCGGTAGAGAAAGACCGCGTCTTAGTACCTTACTATAACATTGAGGTAAAAACCAAGTTCTTAGAGCAAGGCATTACTTATGATGAACTATCCGAAGCGGATAAGGCCCGCTATGAAGAAGATTTCACCGATGAAGATGGGGCCATGCCTGAGTTTATACCCTCCCCGGCTTTAAATAAATTTATTTTTAACCAAGCCACCGTAGATATGGTGTTGGAAGATTTAATGACCCAGGGCATTAAGGTTGCCGGTGGTGATCGATTGGGGAAAACCATCATCTTTGCCCAAAATAAAAAACACGCCGCGTATATCATCGAGCGTTTTAATAAACTGTATCCTCAATACCATGGCCGTTTTGCCAAGCGGGTAGTTTATGATGACAGCTATGCGCACACGATTATTGATGACTTTAAGGTGGCCGAAAAAGATCCGCATATCGCCGTATCGGTGGATATGCTGGACACCGGTATTGATGTCCCAGAGATCGTTAACTTAGTGTTTTTTAAGCGAGTTCGCTCCAAGACCAAGTTTTGGCAGATGATTGGTCGCGGTACGAGGCTTTGCCCAAACCTGTTTGGAGATGGGCAGGATAAAACCCATTTTGTTATCTTTGATTATCTGGGAAACTTCGAGTTCTTCCGTGAACACCAAGAGGGCTTGCAGGGCAGCGAAACCCAGAGCCTAACTGAGGCGATCTTTGCCAAGCGAGTTCGCTTGATTCATCATCTTCAGCATTCTGCTTTTATAGATGAGCCGTACCAGGCGATTCGGACCGGACTGATTGAAACGGTATTGCAGCAGATCAACGCGCTGAACGCCGAGTTGGTAGCGGTAAAAATGCAGTTGCAGTACATTGAAAAGTATAAAAGGGTAGAGGCATTTATCTACCTTTCGGATGGGGATAAACATAACCTGATCGATTACTTGGCTCCGGTTGTGTATATGGATGACACGGACGAGTACGCTAAACGATTTGATAATTTTATCTATGGCATGATGATTGCCCAGATCGAGGGCATGCCACAATTTAAAAAGAGTCAAAAGCAACTTATCAACGTCTGCATCAATCTGGCCAAGCGGGCGACTATTCCGCAGATTAAAGAAAAGCTGGAGCTCATTAACACCATCGGAACCGACGAGTTTTGGCAGAGCTCCGACATTTTGGATTTTGAAAAAGTGCGTGTAGAGTTGCGTAGTCTAATCAAATTTATTATTGATGAGGGTGGAAGAATCCCGATTTACACCAATCTTGCTGATGATATTCTCGAAGTCAAAGAAGGGGAAGCCTTTTACCAGGCCTATAATTTTGAGGATTATAAGCTTAAGGTAAACCGCTATATCGAACAGAATCGCGATCATCTGGCTATCTTTAAGCTTCGGAACAATATTCCGCTTACCGCTTTAGATTACGAAAGCTTGGAGCATATTTTCACTGGGGAACTTGGCACTGTAGAGGATTATAAACGAGAATATCAGGATACGCCATTCGGTCTACTAGTGCGTAAAATTGCTAAATTGGAATATGAAGCAGCCTGTGTGGCATTTTCGGAATTTATCAATGACCAGTCACTCAATCAGGCCCAAATTGTTTTTGTCAAAAAGGTCATTGATTATATCGTGCAGAATGGTTATATCGAGAATGTATCCGAGCTAATGAAGCCGCCTTTTGATAAACCACAGAGTTTTATCAAGCTATTCGATGGTTCAAAACAAAAGCAGATGGTAGATCTGGTTAAGAAGATAAAAGATAATGCGGTTAAGATTGTAGGATAATAGTTGACGCCCCAAATTTTGCCAAATCTAATTAGGTCATACTGGTGATTATACCGACTGTGTTAAAGATTTGACCTTACTCAGCATGGAACTTCTGATCTTATTGCCAGTCTTATTATGGATTTGAAGGTATACATACAATATAATCTAGGACCAATCTTTTGTGGCTATTGAAAATGGACGCTGATTCCAAAGGCTTGATCGCTACTTATGGCAAAGTTGTTGATTTTACCAACCGGAACGCGATTGTCCCAATTATCAATGCAATTATTGATGGAAACATACCCTGAGCTGGGTTTGGCAATAATTGATAAATACTTGAACCGAAGTAAAGGTACCAAATAGTGGCACCTTTACTTCCCTAGTAATCGTTTGTCCAGTTCCTTAACAACCCGGTCCCTTGGACATTACGTATTGGTCAATTGCATCGGCTACTTTGCGGGATACTTTCACAGCTTCAACTACTGTTTTCGCTCCGGTCACAACGTCACCGGAGGCAAAAATCCCTTCCCGGCTTGTTCGGCCACAATCATCGACAGCAACTAAGCCTTTATCGGTTACATCTATACCGGTAGTCGAAGATACGATTACCGACCTCGGACCTTGTCCGATTGCAATAATGACTGAATCTACCGGAAATAAAGTTTCTGTCCCTTTGATCGGTTCTACGGTTTTTACTCCGTTTTCATCTGCGTTTACCTTCGAATCAGCTAAAATCACGCCCTCATCGGTAAATTCCACGGCGGTTTTATAAAACATGATTTTCGCTCCATCAATTTTGGCATATTGGGTTTCAATATCCCGTGCGGTAATCGTGGACTCATCCATATTGCATATGATATATACATCCTCACAGCCATGGCGAAGAGCGGTGCGGGCAACATCCATGGCCACATTACCGGCCCCAATAATGGCCAAACGTTTGCCTAATCGATAAACATTAGGATTTCGCAGGTATTCAATAGCATAATGAATATGACCCAGACTTTCTCCCTTTATATTTAACTTATAAGGGCGCCATACCCCTGTACCCAGAAAGATAGCCTGAAACCCATCACGAAACAGATCATCAATGCCCAAGTTGGTTCCAATACTGGTATTGGGCCGTATTTTAACTCCGCTTTCCAGCAAAGTGTTCATAAGTCGGTCTAAAATACTTTTCGGCAAACGGAATTCCGGTATGCCATAACGAAGTACGCCGCCAATTTGATCGTTTCCTTCATATATAGTAATATCATAATTTTTTCTCGATAATAAAAACGCAATGGTGATGCCGGCCGGTCCAGAACCAATAATAGCTACTTTTCCACTGGTTTTCAGAGACGGTGTCGGTTTATAAATGTTAAGATAATAATCAGATATATACTTTTCTATCGCGCTGACTTGCACAGGAGAGCCCTTTTTACCCATCACGCA
This sequence comes from Syntrophomonadaceae bacterium, assembly GCA_012519455.1. GTDB lineage: Bacteria > Bacillota > Ch66 > Ch66 > Ch109 > JAAYQE01. Next base: position 10,512 of record JAAYQE010000164.1, on the reverse strand, counting down.
GTGGCCTTCACATTGGTTTTCCTGCGAACACACATGACAGCATACGATAGAAAGTGGATTGTTATCGAAAAGCAGCTTGCCGGCTTCGGCAATTTTAATTTCAAGCAGCAGCCGTATGGCATCCCTGATTGGTGTATTAATAGGACAACCAACGCTGCACATGGGGTTTTTACACTGCAGACAGCGTTTGGCATCTTCAATGACGTGTTTGCTCATTTTCAAACCCCCTTTTTGGACAAAAACACTTTGTTAATGTATTTTTTCTATCTTATCACTTATCTCCACTTTTTCACAGGGGGTTTTAAGGTTAGTGATTATGAGGTTGAGTATGCGGGAACAACGCGCTTACCCTGGTGCGTAAAATTGATCCTTTCAAATCTATTGCTTAATTTCAAAAGCCGACCAAATTTTATAGCTTACGAGATTAATAATAACGATATTGAAAAATTTAAGAACTTAAGAAAATTGAAGGTGCCGGTTTTGGGTTGGACCGTTAAAAGTGTAGAAGAATATCAAAAATTTAAGCCGGTGTTTGGTAATTTTTTTGTTGATGAATATGATTTGGGATAAGGGATGTATTCTTAATAAGGTAACCTTTTGTTTTAGTTATCCGTTAAACTGATCAGAAAGTAAAATAGGAGGCTGATCAAGTTGAAACAATTGGTTACCGTGGTGATGGCCGGTTTTTTAGGTTTGGCCTTAACAACTTCGGTTATGGCTATTGAACCACTGATCAGGGAAAACCAGGTTAAGAAACCGGTAGTGGTTGTTGAAGGGAAAAGTACTGAAATTGATTTAATTATAGAGGAAGATAGTCGGATGCTGGTACCTTTGCGGTATGTTGCGGAAGGGCTGGGTTGTCAAGTCAATTGGCTGGAAGAGACGAGAGAGATTGTGGTGCAGGGCAATCATGAAGTTAGAATGAAGCTCGGAGATAATTTTATGCAAGTAGATGGTAAAAAAGAGCAATTATCCAAACCCGTTCGGATAGTAAATAGCCGGGCGATTGTTCCGCTGCGTTTTATTAGTGAACACCTGGGCTTTACCGTTACTTATGACCGGGAAAAACATTCCGCTTATCTCTTCCGAGAGAAAAAAGATTTTTACCTTTATGCTCAGGACGATCAATTTACTCTGGTAGTGGCTAATCAGACGGAGGAGCCGATTAATTGCACTTTTTCTAGTGGAATGACCCACGATTTTGTCCTAAAGCAAAAGAATCAAGAGATCTGGCGCTGGTCCGCGGATAAGGCTTTTATTATGATGATCTTTGAGAAAACCTTAAATCCGGGTGAGTGCTGGGTATATTCGAGTAAATTGGATCAAAATGTTTCGCCCGGAGAGTACACTTTAGAAAGCCATTTTATGGGCTGGGATGGTAAGTACTATACTAAAGATCTTAATCCAGTTGCCACCCTTACCTATACAGTGAAGGAGTGAGAGATTTGATACAAAATGTTTTGAAGAAATTAACGGTCAGAGAAGATTTAACGGCTAATGAATCTTACCGCTTGATTAATGCTATAAAAAATGATGAGCTTAGTGATGTACAGATCGCGGGTTTTTAGGTTGCTTTATTAATGAAGGGGCCAACTGTTACCGAAATAACGGCCATTGCCCAGGCTATGCGTGATAATTGCATCCCCCTATCTCCAAAGGTTAATGACGAACTCCTGGATACTTGCGGTACCGGGGGAGGATTAAGCACTTTTAACATTTCCACTGCAGTAGCCTTAGTTGCCGCTGCGGCCGGTATTTCGGTGGCTAAACACGGTAGACGGTCTATATCTAGCCTTTCTGGCAGCGCTGACGTTTTAGAGGCTCTGGGGGTAGAAATAAATCTATCTCCTCGAGCTATAGAAAAGCTTATCGAAGAAATTGGCATCGCTTTTATTTATGCCCCTCTATTTCATCCCGTAATGCATAAAGTACTTCCACCGGAACAAGCCCTGGGAATAAAAATCATCTTTTACACCATTATTGGTCCACTGATCAATCCGGCCGGAGCCACACGGCATATTTTAGGCGTCTACAAGCCTGAGTTATTGGATGTAGTATCCCGGATTGCTATATCTTTAGGTTATACACGTGGGCTTTTTGTACATGGTCTTGATGGTCTGGATGAAATTTCTCTCTTAGGTAAAACCAGAATAAATGAAATACAAAACGGCTCAATCTAACCCTTATGCAGTTGATGTCTTGACTGGTGTAGAAGAGAGGCCGGGCAAAAAGGATCCAGAAAAGGTTTACCGGTTCATGCAAGGTGTTAAAGCATTGGGACTTAACCCGGACAGATGAACTGATTCTTAGTGTTGAAAAATAGAATTTTGAGTAAACTGAAAGAAACATAATTAAATAAACATAGAGGGATATAATGGAAAATAAGAAGCGTGTAATAGTAGTAGGAGGAGGAGCAGCTGGAATGATAGCTGCTATTTCTGCAAGAAGATTAGGTGCTGATGTCACCATACTAGAGAAAAATCCGCGGGTAGGTAAGAAAATACTGGCTACCGGAAATGGACGGTGTAACTTTACTAATATAAATACGGATATTACATATTACCATGGCAGTAACCCTAAATTTGCTTACACGGCATTATTTAATTTTACAGCAGAGGATACTATTAGGTTTTTTGAAAAATTAGGGATTGCCCATAAAGTAGAGGATATGGGGAAGGTCTTCCCTATGTCAGATCAGGCTTCAAGTATTCTTGATGTTCTTTTATATGAATTGAATGAGATAGGAATTAATATTGTTTGTGATGCTAATGTAATAGATATTACCTCCAAAGAGGATAAGTTTAGAATAGAGTTGGTAGATGGGAAAGTATATCAGGGGGATAGGGTCATTATAGCTACCGGTGGTAAAGCGATGCCTTCCAGCGGTTCTGATGGCAACGGCTATGATTTAGCGACAAAGCTTGGCCATAGAATAATAAATATTTTTCCGGCCTTGGTTCAATTAATGTTGGAAGGATCTTTCTTTAAACGTATTGATGGAGTCAAATTTGTGGGGACTGCTGAAGTTATACACAACAATAAATCCATTGTTAAAGACCGGGGAGATATTCTCTTTACTAATTATGGAGTATCGGGACCACCCATTTTACAGATAAGCAGAAAAGCAGGAGAACTATTAAATGAAGGAAAAGATGCTCATTTAAAATTAACTATCATGGATATGATGAATAAGGAAGATTTAAGAAAATTTCTCAACAAACGCTTTCAAATAGGTTCAAAAAAGCCTATTGAATTTAGCCTTGTCGGTTTTATAAATAAAAGATTAATCCCGGTAGTGCTAATAGAAGCAGGTATTAATGATGTAAAGCGTCCGGTTGCCAATTTATCGGCTAAAGAGCAAGAACGGATAGTCGATATTTTATCTGATTGGAGATTTAGGATCAGGGGGACCAAGAGTTGGTCTAGTGCACAAGTAACAGCCGGTGGTGTGGATACTAAAGAAATAAATCAAAATACCATGGAATCTAAATTAGTCAAAGGTTTATTTTTCGCTGGTGAGATAATAGATATAGATGGACACTGCGGTGGTTTTAATCTTCAGTGGGCGTGGTCATCTGGGTTTATTGCCGGACAGAATGCAGCTCTATAAAAATAGGAGGCTCTTATGGTTAGACTTTCAAATCTTAAAATAGGGATAAGTAAAGCTGCAAATTTTGATACAGAAAGACAAGCTTTAAAAAATATAATACTTTCCAAGCTCAAAATTAATGAGAAGGAACTTATAGATTTTAAAATATTTAAGAAATCAATTGATGCCAGAAAAAAAGATGAGATATTTTATGTATATACAGTAGATGTCGAGATTCCTAATGAAGAACGAATACTCAGGAAATACAGTTATAAAGGAATAATACCCACTCCAGATCTATCTTATAAAGGCGTGCAATTAGGAACTGAGGATATGGCTGAACGACCGGTGGTAATTGGCATGGGACCGGCCGGCCTTTTCGCTGGGTTAATGCTATCTAAAAAAGGTTATAAGCCCATCCTCCTCGAAAGGGGAGAGGATGTAGAAACGAGAACCACAAAAATAAATAAGTTTTGGAACAACAGTTTGCTAGATGCTGAAAGCAATGTACAGTTTGGGGAAGGAGGAGCCGGCACATTTTCTGATGGGAAACTTACTACCTTGATAAATGACAGAAGGTGCCGCACCATATTAGAGGAGTTTATTAAGGCCGGTGCACCACAAGACATATTATATAAGAGTAAACCCCATATAGGAACTGATATGCTCAAGTCCATAGTTAAAAATATAAGACAAGAGATTATAGCACATGGTGGAGAAGTAAGATTTCAAGCTAAAGTAACTGATTTTATCATAAAGGATGGAAAGATAGATGCTGTCATCATCAATGATGATGAGAAACTTCATTGCAAGGTTGTCCTGCTGGCAATAGGCCATAGTGCTCGAGATACTTTTGAGGTTTTGCTGCGTAGGGGCGTAGGCATGAGTCAGAAACCTTTTTCTATAGGGGTTAGAATTGAGCACCCTCAGGATATTATTAACAAAGCGCAATATGGTGATGCCTCTGGACATCTTGGATTAGGAGCAGCTGATTATAAGCTTTCATATCATTCGAAAAATGGAAGATCTGCCTATACATTTTGCATGTGCCCTGGTGGATATGTGGTAGCGGCTGCTTCAGAGGAACAATGTGTGGTTGTAAATGGCATGAGTGAATATAAACGAGATGGGGAAAATGCTAATTCAGCTTTACTAGTGGGGGTTAAACCTGCTGATTTTGATAGTGAACACCCCCTGGCAGGAATTGAATTTCAGAGAAGGTGGGAGAGGCTAGCTTATCAGGCCGGAGGAGAAAATTACCGAGCTCCGGCTCAACTAACCGGAGACTTTTTTGTTGATCAGCCTAGCATTCAATGGGGCGATGTAAAGCCTACCTATAAACCTGGTGTTACCTTTGCCCAGCTCAAGAATTGCCTGCCTAATTATGTTACAGAAACACTTAAAGAAGCTATAGTGTATTTTGACACCAGAATCAAGGGCTTTGCTCTGCCAGATAGCATTTTGACAGGTGTTGAGACCAGGAGTTCTTCACCTGTAAGAATAAATAGAGATGAGAATCATTTATCAAACATTCACGGCTTATACCCTCTGGGAGAAGGATCAGGCTATGCAGGGGGTATAATGTCTTCTGCAGTTGATGGAGTCAAAACGGCAGAAAAAGTGATGCTAAAGTATGCGCCTCTGGAATAAACAAAAGCCCCTGGGAGGGCTTTAATTCCGATAATCGTTCATCAAAAGAACGATTGTTTTTCCAGCCGAACGTCAACCGCTGCGCTAATTTTTTCGACATATTTCGGGTGGTGCCAGGCACCTTTTGGGGGAGACTGGAAAGCCTGTGGGAAAGCGGCTTGTTCCCTAACGGTTATTTTAGCTGTTATTTTGAGGTCAAGTTCTGCCAGCCACAAGAACCGTCCCCGCGGCTGTTCTTGCGTTAACAAGTACGGCTATAATAGTAGTAATACCCATAGTAGACAATGACAACTATAGCAAGCCAGAAGCCCAGGAAATTATAAGGGTTTACGCTTATTTGTGGGCCAAACACTGAACCTAATAATATAAACACGGCCATCAAAAGAACGATTGTTTTCCATGTGGCCATAGCCGCTTTATTAGCGATAAAAGAAACCCTTTCATCAAATGGATTAAGCCCTTTTGCTTGTAACTCCCTGATTTTACTTTGCCGGATTTTTTTCCCAGCCGATACGCCAACCGCTGCGCTAATAAGCCCTACGCCAAATCCGGTTTCCCCCTGGTAAATTTGCCATATTCCCAAAATGGTTAAAATAGTAATCGTAATCCGAAACATAGTTTTTCTTGTCTTATCAATCATCTTATTCCGCTCCTTTTTTATCCAGTAAAAATAACTCTTCAATAGAAGACTCAAATAAACGGGCGAGCCGGTAGGCTAGTAGTATGGAGGGGTTGTATCGTCCCTTTTCCAGGGATATTATGGTCTGGCGTGATACACCTACCCGTATAGCCACCTCTTCCTGAGTCATGCCTTTGTCTTCTCTCATTTCCCTAAGTCTGTTTTCCATTTATTACTTCACCGCCTGTAAAGCGTGCTTTACAAATAGTATATTATTTGCTGGTTTATATGTCAAGCTAACTTTACATATAAAAGGGGTAAGGATTTAATCAGTACGAAACTGGTATAAAGAAAGTTTCATCTAATTGATTCTTAAAACGATCTGCGAAGGGGCTTATCATTGGCCGGTTTACACTAGAAGATAATTTGAATATAATTAACTTGCTTATCTATGAAAGTATAAGGAAGCTATCAGACTTCCCGGAGATCGGGGCGGTTATCCCTGAAGAAGATGCACCTGGTGCACAACGTGGATACCGGCGTATTGTAGTAACTCCGTACAGTATATTTTATAGAGTATTAGAGGATCGTATTGTAATTGCCAGGGTTCTGCATGGAAGACAAAACTGGATACAATCTATATTTCCTATCTACGGCAAAAAATAGTGCCACTTCGTTACAAATTATAGGAGTTTAAATGGATGAAAAAACTAGCAAGGATTTTTGTTTTTGTTGTAATGGTTATTTTGTATGCTGTTGCAATACCCGTAGCTTACGCTGAAATTAATCAGGATGGAATACATTCCGAGCCAGGGAATAAAAAACAAAACGGAATTATTATACAGTATAAAGAAAATACGCCGAAAATGATGTCATTAAACAAAAATACTTCATCGAAAATAAAAAGCAGGAAAAAAATTTCGCAATTTGTAGAGCTGATCTATCCTGACCAAGGGGTAGATAATCCTATTCTGATCGAAGAGCTAAAAGATGACGGTTCAATTTTATATGTTGAGGAAGATAAAAAACTAAAATTATACAGTCAACCAAATGATCCAGGATATTCTAAACAATGGGGACTAAAAAATATTATGGCGGAAGAGGCATGGGCAATACTGCCGCCTTTAAATAAATCGGTTGTTGTGGCTGTTATTGATTCTGGATTAGAAACAACCCATTTTGATTTAGTTAATCGTATTGCCGATGGGGGATATAATTTTTTTTCATATAACAGCAATTTTAATGATACAAACGGGCATGGTACGGCAGTGTCAGGAGTAATTGCTGCTGAAACCAACAATGGTGTGGGCATTGCAGGAGTGGTAGGGGGCCTGGATGTTAAACTCCTTCCTTTAAAAACTGCCGATAATAATGGCTATAGTCAATTATCGGATGTGATTAGAGCAATTGACTATGCCATAGAAAAAAATGTTGATGCAATAAATATAAGTATGGGCAGCAGCAATTATTCTGATATAGAAAACGCCGCTGTTCAACGGGCAATTCAAAACGGCATAGTTGTGGTGGCCGCTGCCGGCAATGAAGGTGCGTTTACTTATAATTATCCCGCTTCTTATGATGGTGTTATATCGGTAGGTTCTATTGCGAGTAATAATGTAGTATCCGAATTCTCCAACTACAACGACAAAGTGGATGTTGTCGCGCCTGGTGAAAAGATATATAGCTGTCATAGAAATAATTCGTACACGAGTTTAGATGGAACATCTTTTTCAGCACCAATAGTTTCAGGTGTTGCTGCAATTTTAAAAGGCATTGATCCTTCTCTACGTCCAGATCAGATTCTTGCTATTATACAAAATTCTGCAGTAGACCTGGGTCCTGTCGGCCGGGATAACCGCTACGGTTATGGTGCGGTTAATTTATATCAGGCTGTAAGTCAGTTTGCCCATGTTGCCGTGACAGATTCAAGCAAGACGGATGTTTTTACTGAATGGGATCCGGTTTTTAATGTCCCGTTAGATAAAACATGGAAAGTGGAATTTAGTTTACCTTTAGATATCAGCACGGTTAAAGAACAGAATATATATGTAACAGATAATAATAATACAATAATACCGATGTTCTATTATCAGGGTTCTCAGAGTGATAAAAACATATATGTCATACCCATAAAAGATTATAATAGGGGTGAAACATACACTCTTTGGATAAAGGGTTTAATAGCTTGTGATGGGAAAATATTGAAGAAGAATATAAAAATGGATTTTACTACCATAGCTTGATTTCGAGAGTATTATTTCGAGCTGTAAATAATGTAAAGGGGACGGGGTTATTTCTTAGAGATAGTCTTCCGCTCATTTAAAAAAAGGACCCCGTCGCTCCTACATCAATATCCCAAATTTACCTCGCCTTTATCTCAATTGCTCCGGTACCTACTCGCAAATCCGCCCGGCCTTTACCGGAACCCAGTTTATAACTGTAGCTATCCCCGGGTCCGGTTTCATCCTTCGTATCCGGTAGACCGCTGACCGCTACTCGACCAGTACGGGATTCCGCCTCCAGCACTAAATCTGAATCTTTAGGCAGTTCCAGGCAGACGCGGCCGGTATTGCTTTTCAACTCGTAATTTCCACTCAAGGGACGATTGGACACTACTTCCATGCTCCCGGTGTTAGTTTCCGCGACGACGTCCCCTTCCGGCTCGTATATTTCAGTCCGGCCGGTATTATTGCGTACTGCTATCTTTCCCTGGATATATCGAAGTTCAATGGTTCCGGTATTGCTGTTGATTACCAGATTTTGTCTCATGTTCTGCGCCAGCACCCGTCCAGTACCGCTCTCCACCTGAATTTCTACCCCGGCCGGTACCGCTATCTCCAGGTCTATAACCATAGAGGAGTTAACCGGACCTTCAGATTCCGGTTCACGAATAACTACCTGGTTACCCTCCCGCTGGACTGACGGATTTAGTTTTTCCGCCAGGGATCGGCCGGGCCCGTTTTCCGGGCCATGGATTATTGCTTTAACCTTCAATTCCTTTTCTGGGGCCGGGGACAGTTCGATCTTTCCTATTTTATTCTGGATAACTAATTGGTCTCCGGCCTCCATTATTATCGGCTCCGCATCCCAGTTCCGTTGGTAACCCAGTTTGTTGTGGTACCAAGGTATCTCGTAAATTATCCGATCCAGGACGCTGCCCATATTTGTAGCTGCGTACCCTACTCCCCCAGCAATAATCAGCAAAAGGATCAGCAGGATACTAGGGACGTGAAAACGCACCTCTTCGCTCTGAGTGGATTTCCGACGCCAAAAGTACTCTACCCCCACTCCAATGAGCAGCACTGGCCAGAGTTTCCATAACCACTCCAAACTGGTAATACTTTTAAAGTTATACAATAACAGTCCCAAACCTCCAATAATCAATCCCAAAGCCAGGGTTATAGGGCCGACCTTAATCGTCCCGTTTTTCATAACTCTGCGAACCTCCTTTTAGACTCCGGTAGAGTATAAACACGCCGAGTACAATAATCAGTAACGGGGAAATCAACTGGCGTATAATCCGGTAATCAAACAGGTAAGGGATAAAGTTATTCAGCAGAGCCAGGGTACCTAGACCAATTAAAACGTACCCTAAAATCTTTTGCCAGTTGGATACTTCGCCCAGATTAACCAGGGGTTTATCTTCTACCGGCTGACCCCGACGCAACTTCCGGGCCGTCTGCAGGGTATCAAAGACGGAATAAAACAACAATACTGGCAGCACCAGCGGAATCAGGGAATCAATATGAATCATCTCCGCGATAAAAATAGTGCCAAAGAAGATAATCATCGTCTGCAATCCCCGGTTCATCAGCCCCAAGTACATATAACCCGCGCCGGGCATCAAGGATAAAAGAAAAGTTAACAGGGTACTCTTACCCCCCTCAACCGGCTCCCGTATCGTCCCCACCCTTTCTTCCAGACAGCGGCAGCAGTAGTCCCGATCCCGCAGACTAATGCGGCATTCACTGCAAATCGGGCTATTGCAGGTGGTGCAGAGCGCCTCGGCTTCTACCTCCGGGTGGTTAAGACATTTCATGTTACTCTCCCTCCTTAAAGAAGATTTTACGCGTGTATTCTCCCGTCACTCCGGACGCCCGCTCCATGACCGCATCGGTAGCCTGAGTATAGGAGCTTACAATCTCGCTTATTCCCTTTCCGGCGTTCATCACCGGCCCGGCGTTCAACCAAGCTCCTGTATTCCAGGAAAGAATCAGGGTTACAGCGGCAGCAGCAGCCAGATCACACAACAGCGGCTTTAGTTGGCTGCGAAAAACAGATAGGGAAATCCAACTGCCTCCTTCTGAAACCCCATCCGACGTAGATTCCGGTTCAGTTCCAGGCTTAGCCACTTCCGACATTACCGCAGTCCATAGATTAGCTGGGGCTTTTTCCGGCAACCAGAGATCTAGCTGGCGGTTCAAGCAACGCATCTCCTCTAGTTCCCGGGAACAAGCCGGGCATTTCGCTAGGTGTTGTTCAATGTTGGTAATCTCAGAGGATCGGCACTCTCCGTCCAGATATCGATTTAATACTTTTCTTATTTTCTGGCAGTGCACCGCCTTCACCCCCATTCAGTTTTGTTCTCAGCATCTTTTTCGCTCGGTGGAGATGCGTGGCCACCGTTTTTTCTGGTAAATCTAGAAAATAGACG